>DATGYM010000082.1:0-5439 GCA_035297925.1 Pyrinomonadaceae bacterium
CTCAAGCGCTGCGCGATTTGACCGCAATGCCAATCTATTTCGCTTCATCCTATTCTCTGGTAAAGCCGTACGTTTCAGGGTTCGATGCCAATGTTCTGGATGTGCCTTCTCTAAAGAGTGTCAGGATTGACACCAACTGGAAGCAGCCTGAGAAGGGCCGGTAACCGGCACAGTTAAGCATTCAAGCTCTAGCTGTTTTCTTGAAATCCGCAGTCTAAAGGTCGAACTCTGAACTAAACTCTACTGCTGCAAATCTTGCTCAATTCAGTTTTAGCGTGTTAAGTTTCGTCTCAACAGCGCTCGTTTTTTAGTTCTGCGTCCAATGGTCAAGCTCTATCTGAAATCCGTCGTAGCGGCTGCCGCGATTGCTTCTTTCATATTCGGCACGATCTCTTGCCGTGTGGTTGCTACTACAGGGGAGTTCTACGGCAGCACCTCGCCGCCAAAACAAAATATCCTGCGTTATGTAAATGGTGACGAACCCGAATCGCTCGATCCGCCCGTCAGCTCAGGGCAGCCTGAGGCGCGCATCTACATGGCCCTCTATGAAGGGCTGGTTGAGTACGATCCCAGGACGCTCAACGCGATCCCGGCAATCGCCGAGCGCTGGGACATCAACAACGATTCTTCGGAATTTGTTTTCCACCTGCGCCACAATGCCCGTTGGTCAAACGGCGATCCGATTACGGCGACCGACTTCATTTACAGCATTAGACGCGGCCTGTCCCCGGAACTCGCGTCCAAGAACGCTTATCTCGCCTACTACATAACCTACGCTCAGGCGTATAACGAGCATGCCGTCTTCGTAAAGGACCCCGGGACCGGCACGTTTGTTTTGGAGCAGGATGTTGCGGATAGTCCTCAGGCGGCCGGCGCGGCGCCGGCCGAAAAGTTTGCATCCATTGAAGCCGAATACAAGACAGGGACTGTCGGACCTGTAGCCAATCCGGGTCAAAAACCCGAGCCCGGTGCAGACACGCCTTTTCACCAGTTCATGCACTCGCCGCCGCGACTTACACTGCCGGGAGACGAGGCCGCTCGGAACAAGTTGCTGGCAAAAGACCCCAAGCTCCAGGCGGCAGTGCAAAATAAGGAATTCGTGGCTGTCGCGGCTAGCGACGTTGGTGTTGAAGCTGTGGACGATTACACCGTGCGCATCTCGCTTTCGCAACCTGCCGCTTATTTCCTGGGGCTGATTGCGCACCAACTGTTTCGTCTTGCCCCGCGCCAGGTCATCGAAAAATACGGCGACCAATGGACCGATCCATCGCACATCATCACCTGCGGTGCTTTCAGATTAAAGGCCTGGCGGCCCTATAACGAATTAGTGGTAGAACGGGACCCCATGTACTGGGATGCGCCTAACGTTCATCTTGATGAGATCCACTTCTTCGTCTCTTCAGATAATCCCACCAGTCTTAATCTCTACAAGGTGGGTGAGGCGGATGCAGTTTTGAATCACACGGTCCCCAACGCCTGGCTAGACGTCATCCGTCCCAAGAAGGATTACATGGACGGCTCGGAAGCAGCGATTGTCTATATCAATATCAATGTCACAAAACCGCCGATGAACGACCTGCGCGTGCGCCGCGCCTTCAATCTGGCCATTGACAAAATCAATTACGCCAAGTCGCGGCGGATTACGAAACCGCTTTCGGCGTTCACGCCCGAAGGAATGTTTCCCGGCTATCCGCAACCCAAAGGCGAAGGATTCGATCCTGAGCTGGCGAGAAAGCTGCTGGGCGAAGCGGGATTTCCGGTTACTAAGAAAGGCGACGGGACTTTTGAGTGTAAGGGCTTTCCCACAAGCGAAGTCGAGTTTACTTTCAACACGCAGTCTGCGAATAAAACGATGGCTGAGTTTATGCAGGCGCAGTGGAAACAAAACCTGGGAATTACGGTGCCGCTCAGAAGCATGGAGTTCAAGACCTTCATGCCCATGCGAGCGAAGCTTGAATACAAGGGCTTTGCGATCGGACTCTGGGGCGCCGACTATATGGATCCGTTCACTTTCCTCGGTCTCTTTTCGACGCCGGGCGGCGTAAACGGTACCGGCTGGTACGATCTGAAATATGTGTCCATGCTCAACGAAGCAAATCGCACACTCGATCATCAACAGCGTTACCGGCAACTCGCCCAGGCGGAAAAATATCTTTTAGACAATCAGCCGGTGATTCCCATCGAGACTTCGTCCGTTAACTGGTTGAAGAAGCCTTACCTGAAGGGCATGTATCCCAATGCGGCGTCGGTCTATCCCTGGAAATTTGTGTACATCGAACGGGACCCAGCCAAATGGGATTATGGAACGCCGAGTCTCGAGAATTAGTAGGACAGACAGTCTTGTCTGTCGTGAACAGCAACATCTCTGTTTCCCCATTGGATCGAAAAATGACAGACGGGAATGTCTGTCCTGCCAAACATGCTTCGTTTCATTATTCGCCGCCTGCTAATCACAATCCCGACGATCCTCGTGGTAATCACGATTACCTGGGGACTGATACGGCTTGCTCCGGGAAATTTCTACAGCACTGAAAAAGCTATTCCCCCGGCCATAGAAAAAAATATCCGCGAAAAGTATGGCCTTGATAAGCCATGGTATGAACAATATGGCCGCACCGTCTGGAACATCTTCAGACACCTCGATTTTGGCACTTCATTGAAATATGAGGGTCAGTCAGTTAACGCCATCATCGCGCGGTCTCTGCCGGTGTCAGCAACAGTGGGACTGCTCGCCTACTTGCTGGCGCTGATTGTGGGAATACTTGTGGGTTCACTCGCGGCGCTGAAGCCAAATTCAAAGAGCGATTATGCGTCCATGGCGTTGGCGATGCTGGGTATTTCCATTCCGAATTTCGTGCTCGGTCCGGTCCTCGTTCTAGTTTTTTCGCTTACGCTCTACTGGCTGCCGCCATCACGCTGGAACGGTTTCCCCAGTCGCAGTGTGATTCTGCCGATCCTGACACTGTCAGGTCTGTACATGGCTTACATCGCCCGCCTTACACGGGCCGGCATGCTGGAGGTGTTGCGTTCGGATTACATTCGTACCGCCCGCGCCAAAGGATTAAGCGAAAGACAAGTAGTAATGCGCCACGCGTTGCGCGCCGGTCTGATGCCCGTCGTGTCGTACACAGGCCCGGCGCTGGCATTTCTGGTAACGGGGACCGTTGTTGTTGAGCGCATCTTTGTTCTCCCCGGCCTGGGCAACTACTTCATCCAGGCTTCATTGAATCGCGACGAACCGCTGATTATCGGTATTGTTTCCTTCATTGCTATAACGCTGTTGTTGATGAACCTGCTCGTCGACATCGCCTATGCGTATCTTGACCCGCGCATTCGCTACTAGGAGGGCACACACCAGGACAGACTTTCCTTGTCTCTCCTTAATCGACCGGCGACGACAAAACAGCTCCTGCGAATGGACGAAGATAGACCACCAACACCTGACGTTGCTGCAAAGCCTGAACCCGGCTTGACGCCGGATCCTGCGCCCAGCTACCGCGCCGGCGACGTAATTCACACGGCGCCCGAATATGCGCTGGCTGATGCAGATGTGCTGGGCGCAGAGAGAGGCGACGTGATCGCCGGAACTTCGCTATGGCGCGATGCCTGGCGGCGTTTGTTGAAAAATCGACTGGCTGTATTTGGGATGGTCGTGGTCGCGCTGATTACGTTGGCGTCTTTGTTCGGCCCGTTGGTAATCAAGAAACTCACCGGTCTGACTCCGGATTACATTCCTTCTGATGTAGCGCTGTTGAGGTCCATCCCTCCGTTAACCGCGCCGGACGGATCATTCTCGTGGACGCACCCCATGGGAACCGACAATCAGGGCCGGGACTTGTTAGCTCGGGTGCTGCAGGGCGGCCAGATTTCGCTGATGGTCGGAATTATCGCTACGCTTGTCTCGCTGCTGATCGGTGTCAGCTATGGAGCAACCGCCGGGTACCTTGGCGGGCGGATCGATAACCTTATGATGCGGGCGGTGGACGTCCTTTATTCGCTTCCTTACATCATCATCGTCATCGTGCTGCTCGCTGTCTTTCGCAGTCAAACTGGTCGTGGACAGATAGTGCTGCTTTTCATTGCCCTTGGTTCCGTCTCGTGGTTAACGATGGCGCGCATTGTACGGGGCCAGGTGCTCTCACTAAAGAACCAGGAGTTTGTGCTGGCGGCGAGGGCAACCGGCGTCTCTACGCCACGCATTATTTTCCGGCACATCGTGCCCAACACGCTTGGGCCGGTGATTGTCTACTCCACTTTGACGATTCCGACAGTGATGCTCACTGAAGCTTTTCTTTCCTTTCTGGGGTTTGGCGTCCAGCCTCCGCTCGCTTCCTGGGGCACGCTTGCGACCGACGGCATTCAAAATATTGGCATCTATCCCTGGCAGCTCATTTTCCCCGGCGTGACTATGGCGCTCACGCTGTTTTCACTGAACTTTCTTGGCGACGGATTGCGCGACGCGCTCGACCCGCAAACCAGCCGACAGTAGTGAGGAGAACCTCGGCACCAAACTTGAGATTAGGATGACAAGCACCAACGGAAACCTTCTTCAAGTAAGCAATCTGCGAACGTACTTCGACACGGAAGACGGCATCGTAAAAGCCGTTGATGGCGTTTCCTTTGAGCTCAAACGCGGTGAAACCCTGGGTATTGTGGGCGAGTCGGGCTCAGGAAAGTCAGTCACCAATTTGTCCATCATCCGCCTGATACCAAGTCCGCCCGGCCGCATTGTCTCCGGTGAGGTGTTGTTTGATGGCCTCGACATTCTTTCGTTGAAGGAGAGCGAAGTACGCAGGATTCGGGGCTGCCGCATTGCCATGATCTTTCAAGATCCGATGACCTCGCTAAACCCCTTCATGAGAATCTCTCGACAGATGATGGAGGTCACACAACTGCATCTGGGTCACAGCAGGACTCAGGCTTACGAGCATGCGATTAAGATGTTGCAGACGGTCGGCATCCCCGATGCGGCGGCGCGAGTTGATAACTATCCTCACGAGTTTTCAGGAGGCATGCGTCAAAGAGTGATGATTGCCATGGCGCTTTCCTGCGAGCCGGAATTGCTTATCGCTGACGAGCCCACTACCGCACTCGATGTAACCATTCAGGCGCAGATCCTGGAGTTGATAAAAACACTTAAGCAGGCCACCGGCGCCAGCGTCATCCTGATTACTCACGATCTCGGCGTTGTGGCCGGCATGACGGATCATTTGATTGTCATGTATGCCGGCAAAGTGTTTGAGCAGGCGCCGACCTTCGAGCTATTTGCGCGGCCAGGGAATCCCTACACGAGGGGGTTACTGCGTTCAGTGCCGGATCCGCTCAAGGAACAAGGTCAGCTTTACCAAATTCCCGGACTACCACCCGACGTCGCCCATTTGCCGTCAGGCTGCCCCTTTGCGCCACGTTGCGATCGCGCGGAGGAGATTTGCAAACGCG
>DATGYM010000083.1:0-11385 GCA_035297925.1 Pyrinomonadaceae bacterium
GCTTACAACAACGAGACAAAGGAATTCATTCGCCAAACAAATCGCGCCGGTGGGCTCGAGGGCGGCGTCACCAACGGCGAAGAGATAAGAATTCGCGGACACTTAAAGCCATTATCGACGCTGCGACGGCCCTTGCGCTCGGTAGATATTGACACGAAGCAGGAAGAACTTGCGGCGTTTGAGCGTTCCGACATAACGGCCGTGCCGGCAGCCGGTGTCATTGGTGAAGCGATGATGGCGCTCATGTTGGCCGGCGCCATGCGCGAAAAATTTGGCGGCGACAGTTTGGGCGAGATGAAACGAAACTTCGAAGGCTATCGCGAACAACTGCGAGGCTATTGACTGAAAAGCCGCTACGCGGGCGGTAATGGCGCAGTACCGCGGTGGTAGGGAAGCAAACTTCATCATAGAATCGACATCGTAAGCAGTCTTGAAGAGTCTAAGTTATTCAGGGAGCGGAAAAACCAGACAATGGCGTTAATGGAAATAGTGACCTGGCCGAATCCGATTTTGGACACGCCGGGCGATCCGGTGACGGAGTTTGGCAACGGATTGAAAAAACTTGTGGGCGATATGTTTGAGACAATGTACGCAGCGCCGGGCGTTGGTTTGGCGGCGGTGCAAGTCGGCGTTGCGAAGCGCTTATTTGTTATGGACTGTTCGGGTGGTAAAGATCCGGAGCAACAGATTGTAATGATTAATCCGGAAGTGATTCACGTTGAAGGCGAGCAGAACGGCGAAGAGGGTTGTCTTTCGTTCCCGGGGATTTTCACTCCGGTTGAGCGTAGTTTGCGCGCGATTGTGCGCGCGCATGATATTAACGGCATCCAGTTTGAGATTGACGAAACGGAACTAACTGCCCGGTGCATGCTGCACGAAACAGACCACTGCGACGGCATTGTTTTTCTCGACAAGATGAGCGCGCTGAAGCGCGAACTAGTGAAGCGCAAGATCAAGAAGCTGCAGAAGGCGGGCAAGTGGGTCTCGAGGTAATGGGGCAGAGACAAGTAGGCTGTAGATAAAATCATTTTCCATTTCTCATTTTTCATCGAGACAGGCGACCGCTTGATCAGCCTAGGAGCGATCTCAAATGGAAAATGAGAAATGAGAAATGAGAAATGAGAATTAGAAAATTCTCTTTCTGTTTTTGCCCTTTGCCTTCGGGTCTACTGCTACTGCCTTCTGGTTCTGATACTATTTCCGAAAAATTTAATTGGAGTCGATTATGCCTACAGAATTTCGTAACGAACCATTCACAGATTTCACTAAAGAAGAGAATGCACAGACGATGCGGGCTGCGCTCGCCAAAGTCAAAAGTGAATTAGGACGCGAATACCCTTTGGTAATTGGCGGCGAACGCATCACAACCGATGCAAAACTCGACAGCATAAATCCCGCCAGGCGGACAGAGGTAGTCGGCCGCTTTCAAAAGGCGACAAAGGACCTGGCTAATAAGGCCGTGGAGTCCGCCTACGAAGCTTTTCAAACCTGGAAGAATACCAGCGCAAGCGAACGCGCCGACCTGATGTTTCGCGTGGCAGCCATTCTTCGTGAACGAAAGCAGGAGTTATCGGCCTGGATGATCCATGAAGTTGCAAAAACCTGGCCCGAAGCTGATGGCGACACTGCTGAAGCAATTGATTTCCTGGAGTTCTATGGTCGCGAGATACTGCGTTACGGCGGCGATCAGCCGCTGGTGAAATTGCAGGGCGAAGAGAACCATCTCGATTACATTCCGCTTGGCGTCGTGGCGGTGATTCCACCCTGGAACTTTCCGGCCGCGATCATGGCGGGCATGACCAGCGCCGCTTTTGTTACCGGCAACACTGTAGTCCTGAAACCTTCTTCTGATGCGCCGACGATCGCTTACAAGTTTTTCGAAATTCTCGAAGAGGCAGGTTTGCCAGCCGGCGTTGTCAACTTCATGACCGGCTCCGGAGCGGAAGTGGGCGACGTCATCGTCGATCATCCCAGGACGCGCTTCATCGCTTTCACCGGTTCAAAGGAAGTTGGACTGCGCATTAACGAACGTGCGGCGAAGGTCCACGAAGGACAAATCTGGATCAAACGTGTAATTGCGGAAATGGGCGGCAAAGACGCAATTATTGTCGCCGACGATGCGAACCTCGATGACGCAGCGACTGGCGTAGTGCAGTCGGCCTTCGGCTTTCAGGGACAGAAATGCTCCGCGTGTTCGCGCGCCATCATCGATGCCCGCGTCTACGATCAGATGTTGGGAAAAATCACGGCACGGACTGAGCAGATCAAAATGGGCGACCCGACCGATTCAAGCACCAGCATGAGCGCCGTGATCAATGAAAAAGCTTTCAAAACAATCAATGCGTACATCGAGAAAGGTAAGAGCGAAGGGGGACGCATTTTGACCGGCGGCGGCTCGGATGGCGAGGGAGGCTTTTTCATTGAGCCTACTGTCATCGCCGACGTTAAGCCTGGAGATACGATTGAGCAGGAAGAAATATTCGGCCCCGTGCTGGCGGTTATAAAGGCTGAGACCTATGACGACGCTTTAAGAATTGCGAACGACACGCAATACGGTTTGACCGGCGCCGTCTACAGTGCCGACGCAGCCAGGCTCGAGCGAGCGCGCCGGGACTTTCATGTCGGCAACCTCTACCTCAATCGCAAATGCACCGGCGCCCTGGTCGGAGTGCATCCTTTCGGCGGCTTTAACATGTCAGGCACCGATTCCAAGGCAGGTGGCCGTGATTACCTTTTACTGTTTATGCAGGCAAAGGTTTCGGCTGAGAAAGTTGGCGTCGCAGCGCCGGTTGAAAAGCGCGCAGCAATATAAACAACGAGAGCGGGGGCTTGCTTCCGCTCTTTTGATTTAGTGGCGGGAAGAATCAGAACGCATGCGGATCGTATTTATGGGGACACCTGAAGCGGCGGTCCCTTCACTGCGCCGGCTTGTTGAGGATGGACACGACATCGTTGCTGTCTGGACGCAGCCGGATAAGCCGTCCGGGCGTGGCGACAAGATGCATTCGCCGTCGATTAAAGAGTTTGCGCTGGCTCGGGGTCTGCGTGTCGAACAGCCTCAGAAAATTCGTATCCCCCAGGCCAAGGATTTGTTTGCATCTTACGAAGCCGAGGTCGGCGTAGTCGTGGCGTACGGTCGCATACTTCCGCCTGAGTATCTGCGCGCGCCTCACCGAGGCTGTATCAATGTACATTTCTCTCTGTTGCCTTTGTATCGCGGCGCAGCTCCGGCGAATTGGGCAATCGTAAACGGAGAAGCGAAGACCGGCGTCACGACGATGTTCATCGAAGAGGACCTCGATGCGGGCCCCATTCTCTTACAACGCGAAACCAACATCGGCGAAACGGAGACTGCGCCTGAGCTAATGCAGCGTCTTGCTGATATCGGAGCCGATCTGCTGGGCGAAACGCTCGCGAAATTGGACGTTATTACGCCTCGCCCGCAACACGATCGCGACGCTACGTTTGCGCCCTTACTGAAAAAACAGGATGGATTTATTGATTGGACGAGCAACGCCGCCACCATCGAGCGCTGCGTGCGCGGTTTCCAGCCATGGCCCACCGCATATACTCACCACAAGTCTCATCGTTTAATTGTATGGCGGGCAACCGCTGAGGAATCATCGCTTGATGGCAGCATGGGGGAAGTAGTTGTAGCGCACGGTGATCATCTGGTTGTGAAGTGTGGCGATGATACGGCGCTGCGGCTTATTGAGGTACAGCCTGAAGCTAAGCGGCGCATGGACGTTCGCGATTTCCTCAATGGAACTCATTTGAAGGTTGGCGATCGATTTGGCGAAGTTTAATTCCGTCTCGCCTGCGAGAGTAATCGCGTTTGAAATCCTCCGGCGCGTTGAAGCGGGCGCCTATGCCTCAGTGCTCCTCGCCTCCAGGGAAGGCGATCTGCAGTCTCACGACAAGGCGCTTTGCCACGAATTGGTGATGGGAGTGCTGCGCCGGCAACTGTGGCTTGACCGGCTTACTGAACTATATACAAAGCGCAAAGTCGACGCCCTCGATCAGTCAGTTCGGATTGCCCTCAGATTAGGTCTCTATCAGTTGCGGTTTCTGTCGCGCGTGCCCCCCTCGGCTGCTGTAAACGAGTCGGTTAACCTCGTGCATGTGGCGCGCGTGAGTTCAGCAGCGAGTCTCGTTAACGCCATACTGCGACGCGCCGCGCGCGAGCCGGAAGTCGATCCTGCAGTCAATTTACGCGATCCGATCGAGCGCCTGGCGGTGACCAGTTCACACCCGCCCTGGCTGATCGAGCGTTGGAGCAAAGCATTCGGCGCCAGTGAAGCTGAGGCTTTCGCGCATGCCAACAACCAGCCTGCTCCAGTTGCATTTCGGGTCGTAAAAGAGCGTGCAGATGAAGCTGAAGTAATCGGTCTTTTGCGTGAAGCGGGCGCGGATTTGGTCCACTCAACGGTGACGCCGTGCGCCTGGCGAGTCAGTGGAGCCGGTCCTTTGATTGCCGAGCTGGCGGCTGCGGGAAGAATCTATCTTCAGGACGAGGCGTCACAAATGGTGGCCTGGGCGCTCGGAACTGAGCCCGGCGAGCGCGTGCTGGATTTGTGCGCCGCGCCGGGAAGTAAGACGACACATATTGGTGATCTAAGCCTTGATTCCGGCCTAATAGTCGCGTCGGATCTTTACGAACACCGGCTGCGGACCGTCAACTCCTCCGCTCGTTTACAGCAATTGGGAAGTATTCACTGTGTAGCGCTCGACGGTTTGCAGTATTTGCCGTTTTCGGAAGGCTGCTTTGACCGCGTTTTAGTCGACGCTCCGTGCTCCGGCACGGGCACGCTGCGGCGCAACCCCGAAATCCGTTGGCGCATCTCACCCGCTGACATAAGAGATTTGGCCAAACGCCAGAAAACACTTCTTTTCAACGCCGCAAGAGTGGTGAAACCGGGAGGCCGGTTGATTTATTCGACTTGTTCCGTTGAGCCTGAAGAAAATGAAAAAGTTGTCCAAACGTTCCTTGAAAATAAGGAAGGCTTTAGAGTCGTTGAGTTAAACCTGAACCGCGCCTTGTGGACATCCTCAGGCGCCGCTCGAACCTGGCCACATCGTGAAGGTACTGACGGATTTTTCATTTGTGCGTTTGAACGGACATCCCGATGACCATTAGTAGTGCGTGGTACGACGCGGATGATGCAGAGTCAACGCATAGAGTAAAATCAAACCTGGTACTTCGTTCCGTTGCGACCTGATGTTACGGATGTTAGACTTCGCAGCTTGGTTTTCGGGCCCAATCAGTAGTCCAGCGAGATAGAGGGTTCACTACGTGAATATGGCCACCCGGGCACTTTCAGCACTTCGAAGGCTCACCATCGTGATCGCAATTGCGATCGTTTTTTTGTTTGGTCTCGCCACGACTGTGTTTTTGTCTCTCCGCAGCCCGGAGGTAAAAGTTCCCGATGTGATTGGCAAGGATCGTTTCGAGGCGGAGCGCGTGTTGGGTGAAGCCGGTTTGAACTTTCGTGTTCGCGCGACAAGGCCGAGCAATCAGGTGAATGCCAACACGGTATTGTTCCAGTTGCCCCGCGGTGGTGAAGTAGTCAAGGCAGGCCAGACTGTCGCCATGGATATCAGTCGGGGCGTGAAGGAGGGAGAAGCCTCCGAAGCGGTGGCCACCCCGGAGAAACCGGCGGAAGAGAAATCGGCCAATACAAGCGAAGCGACGTCTGAGAAAGAAAACAAGCCCAAACGAAACAGGAACACGAACAAGAACGGTAATGAAAACGCGGATGCTACTGCGGGCAATCGAAACGCGAACTCGAACCGTCCCGCAGGTGCCAACAAGAACACCAACAGCAATTTGAATAGAGCCGTTAACACAAACTCCAATAGGCCGGCGGTGATCATCAATAACAACTCAAATCGCAGCGGTAATCAAAATGGAAACGCGCGGCCACCGGTGACGAGGCCTTCACCCACGGTGAAACCAAACTGAGCACTTCGCTTACTTTAATCGCACTACCCGACAAGCTGGTAACTGAACAATGAACGGCAGGACGATTGATATTGCGCCCTCGATTTTGTCGGCCGATTTTTCACGTCTTGGTGAAGAGATTGAGGCGGTGACGCGCGGCGGCGCGACTATCCTGCATGTGGATGTGATGGATGGACATTTCGTCCCCAATCTGACGGTAGGTTTGCCGGTCGTCAAGTCCATTGCGGGAACGACATCACTTTCGATAGACGCGCATTTGATGATTTCCGAACCGGGCAGGTACGCGCAATTGTTTGTCGAGGCGGGCGCAAGCATGGTCTCGGTCCATGTCGAAGCGGATGCTCACCTGCACCGCACGCTGGCAGCGATTAAATCGGCCGGCGCAAAAGCCGGAGTGGTGCTGAACCCGGCCACGCCGATTGAAAGTTTGAATGAAGCACTACCATTCGCGGATTATGTGCTGGTGATGTCGGTCAATCCGGGATTCGGCGGGCAAAAGTTTATAACCTCATCGATTGACAAGCTGCGCCGGCTCAGACGGATGATTGAGGAGCGCCAACTCGAGACGAGGATTGAGATCGACGGCGGCATTGGGTTAGACAATATTGCGTCAGTAGTTGCCGCCGGCGCCGAGATAATCGTTGCCGGCTCGGCGATTTTTGGTGCGGCCGATCCGCAGGCGGCGGTGCGCGGCTTGCGCGAGGCAACCGTGCAATGGGTCTAGGCATTTTTGGATTTTTGATTTCTGATTAGGAAATTGCGATGGTCGGTGAGATTCTTGAAAGATCGCAAATCCAGAATCGCAGATCATGAATCAGCATTATCGGAGGTTTTAGTTATGCATTCTCGCTTGTCTGCTCAATTAATAATTTGCGCTGCACTAATTGCTGCGCTTGCCTTAACAGCGCTGGCGCAGGCTAGCGGCACGCAAAGCGAGCTGTCGCCTATCCAGCGACTGGATGTCATGAGTTCAAGACTCGATGGCATGCGTCGTTCGCTGACAAGCGCTTTGTCTTCCATGGAGCCGAAGAGTTCGGGCGAGAAAAAGAACCTCGACGATCCCCGTGAGCGACTACGTAGCCTCGAAAAGGAGGTAGCCTCGCTTAATACTGAAGTAGCAGACGTGCGTACTAAGCAGGATCGCTCGGAGCGTTATGACCCCACTATTTTGGATCGCCTCGAAGCTTCAGTAGCCGATTTGAATACTCGCGTGCAGGCCGGATTGCAGGCGACGGCCAGCGCCCGAACGGGTGTAGCTACCGCCGCCACCAGTCCTACTAGGAAAAAGAAAAAAGGGCGTTTGTTCGGCCTGCTGGGCGGCGGTGGTGATGATAAGTATGAGGAGTTGACCGGCACGGTGGCGCCCGGCCGTGATCGAGTTTTGTTTGAAGAAGCTGCCAAAGAGGTGCGGAAGGGAAATCACGAAACTGGTCGTTTGCTTTTCTCTACCATTATCAACACCTATCCGGATTCGGCCTTCTTACCCCTTGCGAAACTTGCCATTGCCGATTCGTTTTATCTGGAAGGAACAACTTCGTCGCTGATCCAAGCGGCTCAGGCCTATCTCGACTGGCTTACATTTTTCCCGACGGATCCGCTTGCCGACGACGCGATGTTGAAAGTTGCCGAGTCCGAAATGAGGCAGATGGGACTTTCGGATCGCGACATAACCCACGCGCGCAAAGCGGAGCAAAGGCTAAAGGCGCTGCTGCAACAATATCCGCAAACCAACCTTCGTCCCGTCGTCGAAGACCGACTGCGCGAGACGCAGGAGAGTTTGGCGATGCATAGTTATCAGATTGGAAACTTCTATCTTGAGCCACGGTACAAACGCGGCAAAGGCGGTCTAAAGGGCGCCCAATCACGTTATAAGGAAGTGATTGATAAATATCCAAACTTTTCGCTGCGCGACGAGGTGTTGTTCAAATTGGCCTACACCTACCAGCAGGAGGAGGAGCCCGACGAGGCCGCGAAGTATTACCAGGAAATGCTTCGTAATTTTCCCAATAGTGAGTATGCGGACAAAGCCAAAGAGCAGTTGAGCATTATCGGCGTGCCGATTCCTGAACCTGATCCGGCGCGCAGGAACGCTGCACCAGTCGAGCGCGCGGGCTTCGTGGGTAATCTCGTGAAAGAGGTATTGGGAAGAGCAGACGTCACGGTGAATAGCAACGGCATACTCATCAGCAAAGATAAGAAGGACGATGCGAGCGATTTGATTGATGAGGCCATCAAGTATAACGGAGAATTGCCCTCGAATGTGACGCCGGTCGCGCCAGTGCAACGCACGAACCGCCCCGCAGGCTCTCGAACACCCACTCAGACTGCGACACAGCCTGCGCCGGCGGCGACGGCAACGCCAACGCCGAATGAAAACAATCCGTAACCAAAACAAGATCGACGGCTGGTTCTGTCTAACTAAGGCGGTCCGCTGAAATTTCCAGCGGGCCGTTTTACTTTGGGGCTGATATTTTGTCTTGCTCAGTATCAGCGCTTGACGGATGATGTTCAGGGAATCCACGAAATGACTACATCTGCATCCGCAAACGAGAAAAGCGAATTGATGCGCCGTCATAAGTCCACAGCGACTACAGTTTTGTCGCTGCTGGTGGCGGTAATCCTTTTGGGAGTGCTTGCTTACGTCAGTCAAAAATTTCTGACGCAACGAACAAATCCGGCGCTCGACATGGCCGTGCGCATAAGCATTGTTATTTTTGCGTTCGGCGCCATTGCGCTGCGACGAACGAAATTCGCGAAGATGCGCTTGCAGGACATTGGGGCACTGCAGGGCGCCACGGGCCTGATCATAACTTTGCAAAGGACCACGATGTTGGTGGCCATGATCGGGGTTGCGGTGGGACTCTTCGGTTTCTTCGCCACCTTAATGACTGGCGACCCGTGGCAAACTTACCGAGCCGTAGTAATCGCGGCCGCCGTTCTGCTGTATGGCTACCCCGTGCGCAGTTCCTGGGAGCAAGCAGTGCAGCGTTATTCGCCGGCCGAAACCTCCTGAACCATTCGCCACCCCAAAGTGACCCCACTCTCTCTCAGCCTTCCTTCATTTGCCAAGATAAACTGGAGTTTGCAAATCCTCGGCAGGCGACCCGACGGCTATCACGAAGTAAAAACAGTACTGCAAACAATCTCGCTCCATGACGATCTCGATTTTGAAGTAACGAACAGCGGTGACATATCGCTTTCGTGCACCGATCCAGAGATACCTGCGGACGAGCAAAACCTGATCATTCGCGCGGCACTGGCCTTGAAGGCCCGCCACGGCAACTCGCAAGGCGCGAGAATTCAATTGCATAAGAGGATTCCTGCGCAGGCCGGCTTAGGCGGTGGATCGTCAAACGCTGCCGTTTCGTTATTGGCCCTTAACCATCTCTGGGATCTCAAGATCACTCCGGCGGAGTTGATTGAGATCGCGGCTGGACTCGGTGCGGACGTGCCGTTTTTCCTGTTGGGAGGCCGCGCGGTGGCGACTGGGACCGGCGCTACCGTTTCGTCGATTTTAGATAACACTGTTGACGATGTTTACTATCTGATTGTAATCACTCCACGGGCCAGGGTTTCAACAGCTAAAGCGTACGCTGCGTTGAGCGTCAGTGCCTTGACAACACCAGCTAACGACCCTATTCTTTCTAGTTCGCGCGAGGAGGCAAAAATTGGTCGTTCGCCACTGTGGGCTTTAGCAAACTCGATGACGAATGATTTTGAACCTGTGATCTTTGATATTGAGCCTGAGATTAGCCGAACCAGGGAAACCTTGCTTCAGGCTGGTGCGCTGAAGGCATTGTTGGCTGGAAGTGGTGCAAGCGTATTTGGTATCTTTCCCGACCGGGCGGCTCAGCAGCGCGCTATTAAGGAAGTGAAATTGGAAGCGGGCTGGCGCGTCTTTCCCTGTGTTACAGTGTCGCGGCATGAATACCTGCGCGCTGTCGGTTCGTGGGATATTTCGTTCTTACGCTCTTTCAATTCTGGATCCGATATTGGGGCGTAGCCAAGTGGTAAGGCACCGGTCTTTGGAACCGGCATTCGTAGGTTCGAATCCTCCCGCCCCAGCCAAGATTGCAGTGAAAAGTGATGAGTGAAAAGTGATGAGCCGAACGGCTATAAACTTGTCACTTGTCACTCTTCACTTGTCACTTTTATATGGGCACCACTGGCGGAATTAAGGTTTTTTCGGGAAACGCAAATCCGAAACTGGCGGAGGAGATTGCACGCCATCTGGGCTGCGATATGGGGCGCGCCATTACGGAACGTTTCTCAGACGGCGAGTTTAATTTTCAGATCGACGAGAACGTGCGTGGCGGAGACGTCTTCATCGTTCAGCCGACCTGCCCGCCCACCGACGAGCATTTGATGGAATTGCTGATCATGCTCGATGCCTTTCGTCGTTCGTCGGCAGAACGCATCACGGCAGTGATTCCGTATTACGGTTATGGACGGTCCGACAAAAAGGATCGGCCGCGCGTGCCAATTTCAGCCCGACTCGTCGCCAACCTGATTACGGTCGCCGGCGCGGACCGCTTGCTGACGATCGATTTACACGCGGCGCAGATTCAGGGGTTCTTTGATATTCCGGTCGACCACCTTTATTCGGCGCCCGTTATGATTGGCTATTATCAGGAGCACCCATTGCCAAATCTCACCGTCGTCGCGCCCGACACGGGTGGCGCCGAAAGAGCGCGCGCCTATGCGAAACGACTGGATGCAGAACTGGCGCTGTGTGATAAGCGGCGCGAAAAGGCGAATGTCGCGGAAGTGATGAATGTGGTCGGGGACGTTCGCGGCCGCAGTTGTTTGATTGTCGATGACATGTGCGACACCGGCGGCTCGTTGACGAAAGTGGCCAAAGCGTTAAAGAATGCAGGGGCCGAAAGAATTCACGCGTGCTTTACGCACGCTGTTTTGTCGGGACACGCAGTGCAGCAGCTCGATGAATCTGAAATCGAGCAGATAATGATTACGAATACAATCCCGTTACGGGACCACGCGTGCGAGTTTGAAAAGATAAAGGTACTTAGCATCGCGCCGCTTCTGGCGAAAGCGATCAAGTCGATCCACGAGGAAACCAGCGTTTCCTCGCTCTTCGTTTAGCGAAGGGCAAACACTGATGGCTTGAATAGAAGTCCATCAGCGACCGGCAAGCATTGCCGATTGCCAATCGCCGATTGCCGAATGATTGGAGCTCAATCTGTGAGCAGCCAAGCAAATCGGCAGCGGGAATTGGAAATCGAAAATGAGTCGGTCGCTGTACGTCTGTAAAGAGGAGAGTCATGGCAGAACAGAAAGACATTACAGTTCGCGCAACCAGGCGAGATGGTCGCGGCAAGAATGATGCGCGGCGCGCGCGGCGCGAGGGAATGGTTCCCGTTTCAGTTTATGGTGGCGAAGGCGGCAGCGTTGCCGCGTTGGCG
>DATGYM010000084.1:0-2697 GCA_035297925.1 Pyrinomonadaceae bacterium
CCCATGGAAAACGATCTTGAGCAGTCCCTGCAGTTTCTGACGCTTCAACAAACCGCCGAAGTGTTGCAGCTATCGAGGCGGACGTTGTTGCGTATGCTCAAGCACAAGAAACTTCCTGCCGTGAAGGTTGGCGCTCAGTGGCGTATTCACGAAAACGCTCTCGCCAAGTGGCTGGATAACCTCCACGAGCGGTGATGCCGTTCGCCTCGGTAGGCTCCGAAATCTGGCGCTGCCCTTTCAAACCCCAATTTAAAGATACGTTTTTCACCAAGTAATATTTTAGATCATACGCATCGCAGTATTTGACAGGTGTCGCTACGTGGCGGCAGCAATGGTGATCTCGGAATGATACTTAATGTCGTTGCTATCGAGAGCATCGAGCCGATGGCTTTGGTGTCTCTGCTCTTTAATGACAGTAAGCAGATTTCTTGTCGGAAAAGTCTTCCTTCTGAACCGCCCGATGCTATAGCAAGACGACGTACTGCTAATGGGGAGTCCATTACGTTTGATTCCGGTCAAAACACGAATGATTTGCTGCGTCCACGCACAGAGCACTACGAGCCTTACCCTCCCACGTGGCTCATGATCCCGCGGGAAACTTAAAGCCCGACAAAGCCAGATAGATGGAGAAAATCGACGGCATCTCGGCGCTAGTCAATTTGCTTGCGTTGTCGATGCAGATGGCGGCTGTGCCGAGAAGCGTTTATGACGATCCGAATTATCGGATGCTCATTCTCTAGTTAAGGCGAGAAACGACGGCAGTTGCGAAATTTGTGTCGAGACTTGTTTTTCGACCTCTGATCAAATCCATGCCATGCGGTACGCACACCTGGTACAGTGACCGTTCACCGCTTGGAGCGGCACATTCCGTCCTGGCTCACGGTAATGATGCCGACGTAACCGTTGCAGGCGGGCAAGCTCTAGCTAAGTAGCGGGCCATCAAGTCACCTTCACGCGAACACAGAACCGAAGAGCATACGGCGTGACCGCCGTCGTTTATCGCTCCTCAAATTGGATTGCAAGCAGCGCAGCGGATACACGGTTCTATTGAATCGTGCGACTTGAAATCGCATTGACAGCCCGTAATTGCGGTGACATAAGAGGGCTACATACCGGGAAAGCACAGCGTGGCGAGAACCTTATGTCCGCTTGTCGGAGGTGTGACATGGGACGCATTATTCGCGCTCAACACCACATCCCAGGTTTTTCAGGTCATCTGCTGCTTGTTGTTTTTCTTCTGTCTTCCGTGACCGGCTCCTATGCGAGCGAGCCGGACGCTGCCGCGACGCCTGGTCAGGCGTCCAGTAGTGCCGCAGAGAGCCTGCCTACAGCATTGGCCAATGATGGAAGTTATCTTTTGCATTCGCTCTACAGCGACGGGATCGATTTGCTTAAACTCCCTCTACGGGCTAACGAGGCGACCCTCACGGGTGTACTCGTTACCACCGCTATCATTGGTACAATCCCCGCGACGATTTACGGTTTAGATGATCCCCTTCGCCGGAATGTGAAAAACATTCCCGACAGCACGGCGGGTGATTTGAGCACCGTTGGGCAGATAACCAGTTTTGGCAGTTTGGGCTTGATTTATGGCTGGGGCCTTTATTCAGATAACGATGAAGCACGACACGCCGTCATAACAGGAGCGGAAGGGGTCGGATTGTCTTCCCTTCTTACACTTGGCATCAAAGCGGCCTTCGGTAGAAAAAGACCCAAAACCGATGAGGGTCCCAAGGCTTTTTTCCAGGGTGGACAATCGTTCATCTCCGGTGACACTACACCGACTTTTGCTGCAGCGGCCACGATCAGCGAAGCGTTTGATTATCACTGGTGGGCGGCAATCCCGGCCTACGGTCTGGCCGTAATGACAGGCGTGGGAAGGATGGGAAAAGACGCTCACTGGGCGTCTGATATTCTAGGTTCGGCTCTGGTTGGCGTGGGAACCACCGAGCTTCTATTCCATCTGCATCGTGAAAGAGAGAAACCCAACTCGCTAATCATCTTGCCGATGGTCCCAACTGAAGGAGGTATGGGCGTAACGGTTGCTTTCAGTTGGTAAGCGGTCTGAGCTTTGGTTGGTTCTGGCGAATGGCTTTATGAGTGGCGGCGGGACGGTAAACGAAAAGTTCCGATATGCGTTCAGTTTCAAGGCAGCGCCTTTCTCTATAGCTTGCGTGAATGAAGGCTTTTCGAGCAGGGTTTCAGAGCGAGCATTGATCATCCGCTGACCGATGGTCGGATCAGGTGCCGAATGTGCTCGCGAGGCGGGTAGAGTGATCAGGTAAGCGAAAGCTGAGAAATGCCTTCCGCTTATTCCAGCCCAAACCGCTCCGCTCATCAGCTAAATTGATTTTTTGCCCGCGCGGCTAGCGATTCCATCACTGAATAACATTCCTCGATTGTTTCGTTTAAGAACTGCTCAAGTTCAGCATCGAGGAAGTACTCAGGAATCGTCGTCTTATCCTTGGGCAAAGCATTATAGATCTTGCCGATCCAGACGGTTCTCACCAAATCGCGAGCGCCTTTGAGAACTGCGCTCCTGGCATGACTTCCACGATTAGGGAGGATATCGTCGAAAACGGCGGCAACTCTGGCGTCGATTGTTTGTTCTATATCTGATTTCATCTGCGCCTGTAAGCTACAGACTTTATTTTTGCCAGAGAAAAACAAGATGAGTTCAAACCTGAGTCCGCCGGG
>DATGYM010000085.1:0-2517 GCA_035297925.1 Pyrinomonadaceae bacterium
TGCCAACCGCGAGCGACGCCGCGGAGCCGGACGAATCCCTCCGTGTGGGGCGACTTGGTAATAAATGGACGATGACGACTTACCGAACGCTCGCCCGATCGCTTTTAGCGACTCCCCTTTCTGCCAGCGATCCCACAACTCCGTCTTCTCGGCCGCAGAGAAACCACGACGAAATCTCTGAACCATCGCTATACACTCCATCTTTTCTCTCTAAGATAAAGTGTTGCGTCGACCGGTTGAGACCACCACCCAAAACGGACATTGACCCCAGCTTCCAATCTCCCAATTTGAGCCGCTAGGATGGAGCCTCAGAGGTGGTGGGGGGTGCACGCGATGTCATTTCAATCATTGACGCTTAGAAGTATCACCGCGACGCCGGTTGTTCTCAAACTCAAACGGCCCGTTGTTGCGCGCATCGCTACCATTACTGAGTGGCCTCTTATTTTGATCGATCTCCACACGGAGGAGGGCATCACTGGACGAAGTTATCTTGAGCCTTACACGACAAGAACCATGAAGTACCTGGTTCCGGCGCTTCATGATTTTGGCGAGATGTTCAAAGGTCGAAAGCTCGTACCCCTCGAACTCTATGACCTTGCGCGCAAGTCACTTCACTTTGTGGGCTATCAGGGCCAATCCATGATCGCCGTTTCTGGCCTCGACATGGCGGCGTGGGACGCCCTTGCCAAGGCGGCTGATATGCCTCTGTGTGTTTTTCTCGGCGGAGCGGTTGGTCCGGTGCGAGCCTATAACAGCAACGGACTGTGGCTACAGGAACCACACCTGGTGGCGGAGCAAGCAACCGAGCTGCGGGACGAAGGAGGTTTTACCGGTCTGAAGTTACGACTCGGCCATGAACAATTTCGTGATGATATCAAAGTGCTAACAGCCGTGCGGAAAACAGTTGGCGATGACATGCACCTGATGGTCGATTTCAATCAAGGTTTGCATTTGGGAGAGGCCTTGCAACGTTGTCACGCAATCGATGATTTCGGTTTGGACTGGATTGAGGAGCCAATCGTCTACGACAATCTCGATGGCTACGTGCAGCTTGCGGCCGAACTAAAGACGCCGATCCAAATCGGGGAGAATTTTTATGGCCCCCGCGACCTGCACCAAGCAGTACAGCGCAAAGCTTGCGACTATGTAATGCCTGACTTTATGCGTATCGGAGGCGTTACCGGATGGCTGAGATCAGCTGCGATTGCTGGAGCGGCGGGCATTCCAATGTCCACGCATCTTTACCCAGAGGTGGCTGCTCACGTCATGCGAGTCACGGAAACAGCGCATTGGCTGGAATGGCAGGATTGGGCTGATCCCGTTATCCAAAAGCCGTACGAGATCAAAAATGGCCTGCTGCATGTGCCTGACGTCCCCGGGGTGGGCTTGGAGTGGAATGAAGAAGTAATTGCGACCCATCGCCTCGATTTGTGAGCGAGAGGTCAATGTCCGCTGTTGGCCCAAAGCAGACATTTGTTTTTGCATCGCACATGTCCGCTTTCAGTGGTAAAGGGGACATCGCGCAGACATTCGGTAATGTCCGCTTATGACCCAAAGCGGACATGCAGCCCGTCCGCCAATTACCGACGACCGCGCTCTACCCGCACAACCCAAACACTATGACCGCCGCGCAACTGCGGCCTCCTCAAGTTCGAGTATGTTTCGGCGAAGTGTATTGAACTGCTCCTCAAAATCTGCTGCCGACGGCGGACCGTACCGATCGGCCAGTGTCAACGCGATGTCGGCCCAATCTCTGGGTTGTAATGTGTCGACTATCACCGGGAAAACTACCTCTTCTTCTAAAGCGATATGCTTTCTTTCATTGTTGATGAAGTCGCGGACAATCCGGTCGACACCCTCACGTACAACTTCCTGATCATTTAGAACGTCTTCGATAGCTTGAGCGACACGACGCAATCGCACTGCACCTTCTCGATGCTCAGCTTCAAGGTCAGAAATTGACGCGGCTCGATCTGGGTCGCGCGCCTTAAATTTTTCGTAAATGATGTCCTCCTTTGGATGATGACAGGAGTCAGGATATTTTTTAAAGAATTCAATAATTGCTCCAAAGACCTCGTAATCCGGGCGTTCGCCTCGATCGAAGACGCTTAGTTCGTGCTCCATTACGCGGAGCAATTTTTCGAGATTTCGATGTTCCTCGCGCAAGATCTCAATGATTTCGATCATCGCATCCCTCCCACGGGCCCGCCGTCAAGCAAGATCACTCACACTTCTGAGCTGTGCGCATTGAGTTGGATCAAATGTATTGGCTCCGCGTCATATCCGAGTGCGACGCCCATGGCGGACATGCTGCTTGCAGTGCCGAATGTCCGCTTTTGGGGGTAAAGCGGACATCGCTCCCGCATCGCAAAATGTCCGCTAATGACGGTGGTCTCAACGGGTCGACGCAACACTTTATCTTGGAGGGAAAAGATGGAGTGTATAGCGAGGGATCAGCGATTTCGTCGAGGTTTCGCAGCGGCCGAGAAGGCGGAGCTGTGAAATCGCTGGCAGAGA
>DATGYM010000086.1:0-6861 GCA_035297925.1 Pyrinomonadaceae bacterium
GCTTAGATTCTTTAGTGGCTTGACTGTTGAAGAGACTGCCGCGGTACTGTCGATCTCGACGGCAACTGTGAAACGCGACTGGAGCATGGCCAAGGCCTGGCTGCACCGGGAGATAACCGGTGAAACAGAAAAGTATGAACAGGGTTGATGAACAACACTGGCAGCGGGTGAAGGAGGTTTTCGAATCAGCCCTCGAACGCCAGGGCGCCGAACGCGCAGAGTTTCTTGAGCAAGTCTGCGCAACCGACATGGCGCTGCGCGAGGAAGTCGAATCACTGCTGCGATCGTATGGCGAGGCAGGCAGCTTCATGGAGTCGCCGGCTGTAGCGGCCGCGGCTCGCTCGCTAGTGGGCGAACAAAAAAAATTAGTGGTCGGCCAGTTGGTAAAGCACTATCAAATTCTCGCGCCTATCGGCGAAGGCGGCATGGGTGAAGTTTATCTGGCTAAAGACACTGTGCTGGGCCGGCGCGTTGCTCTCAAAGTCTTACCGGAATATGTCGTCAAAGATCCTGATCGCTTGCGACGCTTCAAGCAGGAAGCCCGCAGCGCGTCCACATTGAACCATCCAAATGTTTGCGTGATCCACGAGATTGGCGAAACGGCTGACGGGCGTCCGTTCATTGCGATGGAATACATCGAGGGCGTCACGCTGCGTCAACGGATGAACGACCGCCCCATGAAGCTCGGCGATGCGCTCGACGTAGCCATTCAAATTGCCGACGCGTTGACCGCTGCCCATGAGGCCGGCATTGTCCATCGCGACATCAAGCCTGAAAACATAATGATTCGCCGCGACGGCTATGTAAAAGTTTTCGATTTTGGACTCGCAAAATTAACCGAGCGCGGCCAGGGAAGCGAAAGTGCGACTCTGTCAACCTTGTTCGTTAATTCATCACCGGGCACCGTCATGGGCACGGCCGCCTACATGTCGCCTGAGCAGGCTCGCGGTGTTTCCGTCGACGTGCGCACGGATATATGGAGTCTGGGCGTTGTCCTTTACGAAATGGTTTCCGGCCGTCCGCCCTTCGCCGGCCAAACTCCGACTGATGTCGTGATAGCGATAGTAGAAAAGGAAGCGCCGCCAATTTCTCAATACCTGGCCGGCACACCTGTAGAACTTGAACGCATTGTGAGAAAAGCGCTGCGTAAGGACCGAGACGAGCGCTATCAGATCGCCAAGGAGATGGGTATCGACCTGCGCAGCCTCTACAAAAATCTGGAGCTTGATTCTCAACTCGAGCGTTCAATTGCGCCGGGATTGACCGCCGCCGCCCGCACCGTCGGCAATGACCAGGCGACGCCGGCGCATATCAAAGCAGGAACCGCACCGGATCGCGCGCTCGACACGGGCACAATGCAAACGCCACAGCTAACAACCGCGGTTCTGCCACTCACTCACGGCAGCAGTTGGCCACTGCGTTTGGGTCTCGGTACGCTTTTGCTGGCGGTAGTCGCCGGCGGTGCGTTCTGGATTTATAACTCAACCAAACGCTCCGAGAAACTACCGACTCGTTTCCAACAAATTACTGTCACGAAACTGACGACCAACGGCAACGCACTGTTTGCTTCGATTTCTCCCGACGGAAAGTACGTGGCTTACGTAAAAAGCGAAAGCGGAAAGGAAAGCCTTTGGCTGCGCCAGGTCGGCAGTGCCGGGAATTTGGAGATTGCGTCGCCCAGAGAAGGCCACTATCTGGGTGTCGCGTTCTCGCCGGAGGGAAATTTCATTTACTACGGCTATACCGCCTCAGGTACCAGCGACGCAGTAGAGATTTTCAAGGTGCCGGTGTTAGGAACCGGTGCCAGTCCCACGAAGGTCAACCCGGAAGAGGGCCCGAGTGCCCTTTCACATGACGGAAAACGGATTGCATTCCTGCGTCACAGCCGGGCCACTCAAACCGATACGTTGGTGGTGGCAAAAGCTGACGGCAGTGACGAGCAAATCCTCGCCACGCGCAAATGGCCCGACAGGTTTAGTTGGGATTGGTCCACCACGCCGGCGTGGACGAACGACAATCTGAACCTTGACCTGCCTTTAGTGACCTCTGATGCCGCGGGCTTCTACATAACGATCTACGAACTGCATCTGGCTGATCGCTCAGAGAAAATTCTGCCCCTCTCGCCGCAACGGTTTGAGCAACCTAACCAGGTCAACTTGTTGTCGGATACGTCGGCGGTGATTCTTTCCGGAAGAGCGCAGGGCGCTTCGTTTGAGCAGATATGGAGCCTGGGCCGCGACGGATCTGCACGCAGTCTTACAAACGATCTCAGCGATTATCGCGGCGTGCTCTTAACGGCGGACGCAAAATCTCTGGTCACGACGCAAACGCAGACGCTCGCGAATATCTGGCTTGCACCTAAAGGCGACACCACGCATGCGAGCCAAATCACCTCCGGTTTGGGCCGCTATTTCGACCTGGTCTGGGCTCCCGACGGAAAAATTGTCTACGCTTCAGATGCGAGCGGCAGCGCAGATATTTACGAAGTCGCGGCTGATGGCTCCGACGTGCGGCAATTAACATCGGGAATGAAGCGTAACTACGCGCCCGCCGTGTCGCCCGACAATCGCTTCATCGTTTTTCACTCGAATCGTTCGGGCGTCTTTCAAATTTGGCGCATGGACCGCGATGGCAGCAATCCAGTGCAATTGACGTTTGGGAATTCAGAGAGTCATTGGCCAGAGTTTTCAGCCGACGGAAAATTCGTGATCTACGAACACTTCGAGGCAGGCGTGACGGGCACAATGTGGCGAGTTCCTATCGAAGGCGGAACGGCAGCAAAAGTCACCGACGGTTTTGCGGTTCGGCCCGCGGTCTCGCCCGATGGAAAGTGGGTGGCATTCTGGCAGAACGAGGGCCAACCTGGTACACGGTGGCGGCTCGGTCTTTTCTCACTCGAAAGCAACAAGCAGATTCGAACCTTCGATGTGGCTCCGACCGTGGTGGTCCGTTGGAATACCCTGCTACGTTGGAGTGCAGATAGCCAGAGTCTTACCTACGTGGATAACCGTGGCGGGAAGGAAAACATCTGGGCCCAGCCAATTGCCGGCGGTGCGGCGAAACCTTTAACCAACTTCGCAGAAAGCCGAATCTTTTCGTTTGATTGGGCGCGCGATGGAAGTCTCATCACTTCCAAGGGCGTGATCACGAGCGACGTGGTGTTAATCACCGATGCGAGTCAATAAGACTGCCCGGCTCGGGTAAAGAACCGATCGCAATACGTTTCGCAGTCGTTTCTTGATCGTAACGATCGTCTTCATCAATCCTGTTTCGCGTTTAGATAGCGGACTTGTCCGCCCGCCCTGGGCAGACGCATCGTCACCGGCTAACGATTTCCCAGATCGTAGACCAGACTCTTTGGGTTATAGGTAATCCAGTCAAACCAGTAATCGTTGAGGATGGCGATTTTGGCTAGTTGCCTGCCCCGCAGAGGGCCGGAGACGGCTTGGCCCGCGAAATCCCATTCACTGCCGGTTTCGGCATCAACCAGAGTCAGCACGTTCGTGTTTTGTTTTATGAAAAACTCCAGCAGCCGACCATCCACCCGCCGCTCATAAGCGCGTATCGAACGCTTGTCCTCTCCCAATACGATGAAGATTGGAACGCCTCCGACGTCGTCCATAATCAGACTTTGCTTCAGCAGCGCGTCGAACGGGTAGGCCTTGGAAACTCCGCCGACAGTAAGGCCGATGACCAGTGTGCGCGGGGCGAACGACTTATCCACTACAACAGAAGTTGTCACCGGGACCTTTGCCATTCGCTCTTCCCAATTTGCAGGAGCATACTTCCCTGCCTGAGCCAGGTGCTCATCGGGTCGCAGTACGCGGCCCTCAGGTTTTTCACGTTTCCATAATCCGAAGCTTAACTCATCGTGGAAAACAGGCCGCAGTTTTTGACCCTTCAAAGGACCGTGAATAGCCTCTCCCGTAACTTGTTGCCACCATGATCCAGTTTCCTCATCTCGCATAATGAAGTTCTGGTTGTTAATGCCCGCGAGATGGAAGTGGAGTTGCCGTCCGTTCACTGTCGTCTCCCACACCAGACCGGTGTGACAGAGCGTTCAATAAGTGGCAACAATCGGGGTGCCGCCAACGACGTCCTGAACCAGGTGATGATAGGCCATCAGCCGCACCGGATAAGCTGCTGCCTCACCGTTGCTTTCGACCGTCATCACAATATCGGCATCGTTAACGAACGCGGCGTCGCTGGCTTTCGCGTAACTGGCCTTCGCGAGCGGATTGAACATCCACTCAAAATGGTTCTGCCGCGCGAACCAGGTGGAAGCCAACAAAGGGATAAGAAGTATTACGAGAAATGCCTTCTTCCACCAACGTCCTGACGCGCGCCATAGCCAGGCCATCAGGAGGACGTCTAAAACGAGAGTGGCCAGCGTAACCAGCGGTGACCAGCGGCGCAGCGCGTAAGAAAGTGCGACTCCCCTCGCGGTTTGCGGTTTGAATGGCTGAATGATCCAGACCGGCACAACAACGATTAGGAGAGCTATTGCCGAGATCAAAAGCAGAGCCGCCCAGGCAGTACGTCCCGTTAAAAAGGTTTTCTTTTCGGCTGTCATAAGCAGATAGCCTCACGCGAACATCACGCATTTCCGTCTGATCGATGTGACGCTCGAAACAATAGCATAACCTCGGGCACATGGCGTGCGGTGCTCACTCAGCGGAATGGAATTTTGCCGTACAAAATTTGCGGCTAGTTTTCACTTGTGCAAACTCCGTGTGCTCTGACTCGGTGGTGATTAAACGTTATGCAAGCACTCACCACGGAGAGGCAGAACACACGGAGACTCACAGAGACTAGCAAATTAGGAAATTACCCACATCGTTGTTGCTTTGGTTCAACCGGCGATGTTCGCGTACGATAGAAAAACAACACCTGATGAATCGATCAAGGGGAGGAAGCAGAGTTTCTAATGGCGAGCAATAGTGTTTCTTACGCGATTAAACGGACAAAAACCGGGCTGGGGTTGTTTGCGTCGCAACCCATTCCAAAGGGCAAAAGGATTATTGAATACACCGGGCCCTATGTTCCGAACGAGGAAGTCGACAAGCGAGACGGCAAGTATTTTTTTGCAGTTAGTAGTAAATGGTCGATCGATGGCAGCCCCCGCAGCAATATCGCCCGCTACATAAATCATTCTTGCCGGCCCAACGCTGAAGCAATAGTCTCAAATCGCCGGGTATGGATCTGGTCAAAACGGAATATCAGGACCGGCGAAGAGATCGCGTACCACTACGGCAAGGAATACTTCGAAGGTGTAATCCAGCCGAAGGGCTGCAAGTGCGGAAAATGTCATCCCGTGAAACGAGGGGGTAAGCGTTGGCGAGCCAATCAGAGCCGGGAGTAGTAGCGACCGGCCCAAGCGCGTCGAATGTCCAACGTCCAACGTCCAACGTCCGGGGCCGTAGCCCGACCATCAGGGAGGGCTGTACATGCAACTTAAGTAGGGGCACGGCATGCCGTGCCCCATAATTCAAATGACTACCGACATCCTAATCATCGGCGCGGGCGCAGCCGGCCTGGCTGCAGCGCGCGAGTTAAGCCGTAGCGGCTTACAAGTCACTATACTCGAGGCGCGAGATCGCATCGGTGGCAGAATTTTTACTCACCGTGACGATCAATCGCCGCTTGCGTTCGAATTAGGTGCCGAGTTTATTCACGGCCGGCCGCCCGAAATTCTCGACATCGCTGACCGGCAGGCACTCAAGCTCGTGCAAACGGCCGACCGTCACTGGTATTTCCACGATGACACCATCACCGGCTCGAGCGAGTTATGGACAAAACTCGAGCGTGTGATGGAGGAAATGAAAGACTGCAAACCGCCGGACATCTCCTTCGGTGAATTCCTTAAATCCTATGAAGCGACCCATCACCTCGGGGAGGCCGCCTCTCTTGCGAAGATGTACGTCGAAGGCTTTCATGCCGCGCGCTCTGATCGCATCAGCGTGTTAGGATTAAATAACGTCAACGAAGCCGCCGACAGCGTAG
This sequence comes from Pyrinomonadaceae bacterium, assembly GCA_035297925.1. GTDB lineage: Bacteria > Acidobacteriota > Blastocatellia > Pyrinomonadales > Pyrinomonadaceae > PSRF01. Next base: position 6,004 of record DATGYM010000086.1, read on the forward strand.
ACGGCGATAAAGAATTTCGTATTCCCGCGGGTTACGATCTGATTGCGCAGTCGTTGCATGACGACGCTGTACGTGCCTGGGCAAAGTTCCTCCTCAATACAGTGGTGCAGGAAGTGCGCTGGCGGACGGGCCATGTTCAGATCGAAACCAACTGCAACGGAAATACTCAACTTCATGAAGCGTCCGGTGTGTTGGTGACGTTGCCGCTGGGTGTCCTGCAAGCAAGTGAGAATGAATTGGGCGCAGTGCGTTTTGTGCCGGCGTTGCCCGAAAAGGCAGAAGCTGCAAAGAAATTAGCGATGGGTCACGCCCTTAGAATCGTTTTGCGGTTTCGCAAATGCTTTTGGGAGGAGGCAAAGCTGGCGACGAAGGCGGGAGAAGCGATCGATTCGCGTCAGTTGGGATTCATTCACGCGCCCAACGAGACCATTCCTTCCTGGTGGACGCAGCTTCCTATGCACTTGCCGGTACTTGTTGGTTGGGCCGGCGGCCCGCAAGCTGAAAAACTTTCGCTTGCTGATCACGACACGCTGGTTGAGTACGCCGTGCGGTCGTTGGCTCACATCTTTGCAAAGAGGCGCGAGGAAGTAACGGAACTGTTGGCGGAAACGTACACCCACAACTGGAAGAACGATCCGTTTTCACGAGGCGCCTATAGTTATATTCCGGTGGGTGGCCTGGAAGCGCCTGCTCAACTCGCGCAGTCGGTCGCCGGCACGTTGTTCTTCGCGGGCGAGGCAACAGATACGAAAGGGTACGGTGGCACCGTGCACGGCGCCATCGCGTCAGGCTTAAAAGCAGCGCGCGAAATCATGAAACGAAACGCCTGACGCGGCCAAACACAAGATCAGAGGCGGG
>DATGYM010000087.1:0-1564 GCA_035297925.1 Pyrinomonadaceae bacterium
GATGAACGGCTCGAGCCGCTCGCCCGGCTGGTGAAAACCAACGTCATCGTTCCCGCCACCGTAGAGTTTCTGGACATCGCGGGGCTGGTGCGTGGAGCTTCAAAGGGTGAAGGGCTGGGCAATCAGTTTTTGGCAAACATACGAGAGACGGACACCGTGGTTCAGGTTGTCCGCTGTTTCGAAGATGACAGTGTCATACACGTGGAAGGCTCAGTCGATCCGGCGCGCGATATTGAAACCATTCAGATTGAGCTGGCGCTCGCCGACCTCGCAACCGCGGAACGCCGGCGCGATAAGGCGCAGAAAAATATGAAAGGCGGCGACAAGATTGCGCGCGCGGAGTTATCGGTGCTGGATAAACTTCAGCCGGTGCTGGAACAGGGCAAGTCAGCCCGGACTGTAGTGTTAACGGATGAAGAGCGTGCCGTCGCCCGCGATTTTTTTCTGCTTACGATGAAGCCCACGATCTATGCAGCCAACGTCGATGAAAACACTCTCGCCAACCCGACTGGCAACCCCCACGTGCAGGCGGTTCAAATGATCGCCGCGCAGGAAGCCGCGGAGTGTCTCACGATCTGTGCGTATCTCGAAGCGGAGCTTGTATCACTACCGCCCGAGGAACGCTCGGAGTATCTCAAGAGTCTGGGGGTTGAGAGCAGTGGAGTTGATCTCCTAATCAAAAGTGCTTACCACTTACTGGGTTTGATGTCGTTCCTGACGGCGGGCGAAAAGGAAGTGCGCGCCTGGACCATTCCGCAGGGCACTCGCGCCCAGCAGGCTGCCGGCACGATTCATTCAGACATCGAGCGGGGATTTATTCGCGCGGAAGTGATTAGCTATGACGATCTGATGCGCGCGGGTTCACACGTCGTCGCGCGCGAACAGGGTCTGATGCGCCTGGAAGGCAAGGACTACATTATGCAGGAAGGCGATGTCGTTCATTTTCGTTTTAACGTATGAGTCGTTGGTCGCAAGACCCATGGCAAGCTGGTTTACCATAGACGAAACTTAGCGCAACACCGCACGGATGCCGACGAGTACGAGATAAGCTATTGCAATCACGACCGCCAGTTTTATTAGCATCACCGCTATGCTGAAGAGAACGCCGAGAATGCCGAGCGTGATGCCGGCGGCAGCCAGAACCAGAGGGATACCTACGGCCAACACAAAAATTCCCAATAGAATAATTCCTATGATTCGCAATACGTCAGTCGCTTCTTTCATCGCTTAATTCCCCAATTCCTTCCGCATATTGTTCCAAGTGACGCGGGTTAGCTGCGTTCGGCTGAATATACGAAGATAATAGTGACGGCGTTCCCTCTAAGTTTGACGAAATTTATCCAGGGCGGAACGGCGGCTCAGTCGCAGTCCGATCGCCGGTCGCGTGTAGAGAAGCTTTCGGCGATAATTGTCCGGCCGCATTTAATCATGGCGTATTCAACCACAGGAAACCTATTTAGCAAATCGCCCGCCGATGCCATTGTCGAGCCGTCGGCGCCACTCGCTGAACGAATGCGACCTCGCTCGTTGGCTGAATTTGTGGGTCAAAGCCATCTGGTTGGCG
>DATGYM010000088.1:0-2965 GCA_035297925.1 Pyrinomonadaceae bacterium
CCGGCTTTCAGCCAGGCCTTAAACACAAGAACCCGACATCCTTTTTATAAGCTAAGCCTATATGAAACGTGGATGATCTGACTTATCTCTCGTCATTCCCACAGATACCGTCGTCAGTCCCCGTCAGCACAGGGATTACGATGCGCTCCTGTGCCTGCCGCACCTGCGCGGAGTAGATCATTACTGGTACCGGGCCGAAACGGCGTGCAAGGTGCTCAAGCAGTTTCGCGGACGGGTTTTGCTGGCGGATGAGGTAGCTTTACACCATCACTTAATAGAGGCCAACTCGTCTGACAAGATCGATGAATCTTGGATCCGCTCGCAAGGTATCCCAGCGCGGATCCAGTTTGAGCCACACCAGCCAATGGGTACGCTCCTCATACGCTCTATCGAGCCAAAGGAATGCATTGTCCCGGTCACCCAGTCCCGCATGCACCAGCGCAGTTCCGTATGACGTAACATACTTCCGCTCGGACAAATTCTTCAGGTCGCTGAGGACTTTCAATGCATCGGTTCTTCTGCCGGATACTCCATCGACGAAGCCGATAGCTGCAATTGCAACGGGCCAGTCTCGAAACGCTGCTTCAACGGTCTTGAATTCAGCGAGCGCCTCACCGTACATCGCCTTTTCCTGATACGCACGGCCAAGCCACAAATGTGCCAGTGGAAAGTCGGGTTTCATCTCGAGCGTAGTCTTCAGCTGGCTGATCGCCTGGTCGTAGTGTCGAGTGTAGTAGAGTTGAAAGCCGATGTCGGTATTGATTATCAGCGAAAGCGGATCCAACTCATGGGCGCGCCTGATTTCCGCGGCCGCCTGATCCTGCCGCTCCATCGCCGTTAAATAAACGCTGTATCAGTGGTGGGCCGTAGCATAATTAGTATCTGTCGCGAAACTCGTAAGTTATTGCATTAACTATAATAGAACGAATAATCTTTACTGTACGTAGGCCATATGATATACGTACTCCATGCGTACTCCAAAAGAATCCGCTACAGATATCCAACAATGGTTCCAGAGCCGGGCTGCGACTCTTTGGCCGGCGGCTCTGGGCTCGCTCAGCCTGCGCCGGAGTCCCTGCATTCGCGAGCACTGCGAGGCCTGTTTGAAGGGAGAAAAGCACGCGAGCCATTTCCTCTACGTTCGGCTGAAGGGACGGCGATTGGCCATCTATATCCCCGATGACCTCGTGCCCGATGTGCAGCGGTCTCTCGACAACGGTCGGGAACTCCAAGAACTGCTCTGCCAAACTGCCGTTCGCTACGCCAACGCTCTGAAGCATGAGAGAACCGCCAAACTACAGAAGGTAAGAGAATGACACGATCCGCGAACGCCCAAATCAGTTTTGCCGATCTGGAGTTTCTCGACCAGGGCGTGCGCCTTGAGCCGATCTTGCAGGCTATTTCTGATTTCATTGACCAACACGGTCACCTGGTAGACAGGGTGCGCCGGGATCTCGTTCGCGGCTTGAAAAATCCCAAGACTGGCCGCAATGGGTTGACAGCGCAACAGATACTGCGCTCTCTTGCGCTGCAGCGGGTGAAGAACTGGGATTACCGTGAACTGCGAGAACGGATTGCTGACGGATATACCTTGCGAAGGTTCGCTCGTTTCTACAGTCGGCTCGTTCCGAAACATGATGCTTTCAACCGAGCCTTCAACCGGCTCAATCCAATCACTCTCGAACTGATCAACGACGCAGTCGTCAAGGCTGCGGTCGCTCTCGGGCTCGAAAACGGCAAGAAACTGCGCGTCGATACGACCGCGGTCGAAACGGACATTCACCACCCAACGGACAGCACCTTGTTGTGGGACACGGTGCGTGTCATTACTCGCCTGGTCGGGAAGCTCGGGGATCTGCTCCCCCACGGTGTGCCGGGATTCACCAATCGGAGCCGCAGCGCCCGGCGCCGCATGCAAGCGATCATGCGAATGACGCCCAAAGAGCGGCATCGACGATTGGTCCCCAAGTATCGCGAACTCATCCGGACCACGGAGCAGGTAGTCGGAAACGCACGCGAGGTGCTCAAGAAGACTGAACGAGTCAGCAGCATCGATCTGATCACCGCGATCGCCATCAAAGCACTCCGAGAGGAAATCGACCATTACTGTGGCCTTGGAGACCGCGTTATTGAACAGGCACGTCGCCGCGTGCTTAACGGCGAGCAGGTTCCGAACGATGAGAAACTCTTCTCGATCTTCGAGACCCACACCGATTTGATCAAGCGAGGCAAAATCCTGAAGCCGGTCGAATTCGGGCATAAAGTCTACATTGCCGAAAGTGCCCGAGGACTGATCACCCAGTACCGCGTGCTCGACGGAAACCCGACGGATGACGGTCACGTCGAATCCTCTTTGAAGTGCCACCGGGAGACCTTCGGTAAGGCTCCCACCGTTTACAGCGCCGATCGCGGATTTTTCAGCCCCGACAATATCCAGCAGTGCAGAGACGCTGGAGTCGAACTCGTATGCATCCCTCAGCGCGGCGGGAGAAAAACGGCGGCTCAGGCAGCCTACGAGAAAAGCGCAGACTTCAAGGATGGACAGCGCTTCCGGGCCGGCATCGAGGGAAGGATCTCCGTCCTCTTCCGCGGACGAGGCATGAAGCGTTGTCTTGCCGAAGGGCGGGAACATTTCGAACTCCTGGTCGGGGCCGCCATACTTGCGAATAACCTGATGGTCATTGCACGACTGCTGATCGAGAGGCAAAAACGACGTCACCGACGAGCCGCATGAGCCATTAGAAGCGTCGACAGTCCATTCTTCGATGCAGAGGTGTCTACTCACCATGGATATACTCGCGATGCAGCACAACATTTGGTACCATCGCGGCTCATATCAAGCTGGCTTGGCCCTATGCACTTTTGAGCAACCGGCCAAACCCAGCAAAAATGCGGTTTCCCGGACGTTTCGCGACAGAAACTAGCATAGTCAGCAAGATCGGTACAGATCAGGCGAAGGTCGATG
>DATGYM010000089.1:0-34785 GCA_035297925.1 Pyrinomonadaceae bacterium
GCAATAATCGCGATCCTCGGCTTTGTTGTGTCTGGTTTGCCGTCGTCGTTTGACCTGCCGGGACCCGGGCAGGAACGACAAATAAAGTGGTTCGCAAAGTCGATCCAGATCGCGTTATCTAACTCGCTTACCACTCCGTCAGCTGCGATTAAACCGGACAGTGACGTACTCGGCGCAGTGCACCGGGCACTTGCAAGTTGGTCGCGCGTCGCTAACGTCACCTTCGTGGAAGTCTCTTCAAAGCTTCAATCAGTTAGTCCCACAACGAAAGGCGACGGCGTAAATCTGATTACCATCGCCGGCACCGGCGAAAATGTCGCTCTGTTTGACAATGGCAACACAACCGCTCGAACGCGCGTTTTTTATGACTCAGAAACCGGGGAAATCAACGAGGCTGATATCGTCATCAATCCTTATCCTTATTCAGATACAGGTGAAGCTCTTCAGTTTTCTACAGACGGAACGCCGGGCACTTACGATCTCGAATCCACGCTGACGCACGAGATCGGGCATCTCCTCGGCCTCAATCATTCGCACGTCATCGGCGCCACTATGCAGGCCACACAGGCACTGAATGGAACCTTTGGCTTGCCCGCAGTGACGGAGCGTACGCTAAGCGAAGCGGATCGAGCCGCGGTGTTAAGTCTTTATGGATCTCGCGAGAGGTCAGGATTAATTGCGGGCAGAATTCTCGACAGCGTCGAGGGGAATCTCGTACCCGCAAGCGCGGCACATGTTTGGATTGAAGATGTCGAAACCGGGAAGGTAATCGCGGGCACTGTCACCAGCGCGGCCGGCAGATTTTCGCTCAGCAGTATTCCTCCCGGTGAATACCGCGCTATGGTTGAGTCTGTGGACTTGACTCTGAAAGAGGCCGAAGCGTTGAGCGGTGCGGGCGAGCGGAGAGCCGCAGGAAGAAACCACGCTTTTCGCAGCGTCGAGATGCGAAGCCGTTTGCGCGTGGTCGCAGAGAGCATAACAACCTTGAATTATGTTTTGGTCCCACCACAAAATTCCGCGCCCCAATTGGAGCCACGCTACATTGGAATCAATGGTGAACTCTCGACAGTTCCCGTTCCTGTTGTTGCGGGTAAGAAAATCACGCTCTATGTCGGCGGCCGGGGCGTCGACCAGATACCGGGCAACAGTCTCGTTCTCAGCTCTCCTGCAATGACGATCGATCCTGCCACACTTACGCTCGAGCGTTTCTATAATTCCACACCGGTGATCAGTTTTGAGGTAACCGTCGCCGCCAACGCGCAGCCCGGAGACTACACCCTCCGTTTACAATCAAACTCCGGCGAAGTTGCATATCTCGTGGGCGCCCTCACAATAAGTCCTGCCGAGTAATCTAATCTATTCTGGATTGGGTTGCGCTTGTAAGCTGTTGTTATCTGGCCTAAATTTGCGTCGGATTCAGCAGTCGAGTTTTTGCCGTGCATCCTTTCTGTTGACTCTAGAGTTGTCCCGGGTCGTTTGCGGAATATGAAACATAAGTTAATTAACTATCTGCGGTGCCCTTCCTGCGCCGGCTCGATATTGCTGGCAGCAGTAAATCGTTCTGAAGGTGACGAGATTATGGAGGGCCAACTGACTTGCGACTCCTGCGCCTCCGCTTTTCCAATTGTTCGTGGCATCCCCCGATTTGCCATGCCCGACGAAGTTGCTGCCGATATAGCTGCTACGGCTGAAAACTTTGGTTGGCAATGGCAACATTTTGTTCAGGCTGACGAGCTTTACGCAGATCAATTTCTGGGCTGGATTGAACCGGTCAAAAAGGAGTTCTTTGATGGCAAGTTGGTGCTTGAGGGCGGCTGTGGCAAGGGCCGTCACACGCAACTGGCCGCACAGTGGGGCGCGCGCGAAGTAATCGGTGTCGATCTGAGCGACGCTGTGGAGACCGCCTTTGCAGCGACTCGCAAACTTGAAAACGCGCATATTGTTCAGGCGGACATCTACCATTTGCCTTTCCCGCGTTTGTTTGACTATGCATTCTCGGTTGGCGTTCTGCATCACCTTCCGGATCCACAGGCAGGTTTTCGCTCGCTTGCGGCAAAAGTGAAAGCGGGCGGGTATCTTTCAGCCTGGGTGTACGGCGCGGAGAATAACCAATGGATCACCCGGTTCATTGATCCTTTGCGCGAGAAATTCAGCTCGCGAATTGACCGTCGTTTGCTGTTGCAGCTTTCCAAGCTACCGACCGCTTTGGTTTACGTAGCGACGAAGTGCGTATACGGTCCGCTCAATCGCGTGAATGGTGGCTTGGGGCTCTCACGCCACCTTTTCTACAACGACTACCTGAGTGCGATTTCAGCTTTTGGGTGGCGCGAACAACACACCATCGTTTTCGACCATCTGGTGGCCCCCACTTCGCACTACATCCGCCGCGAAGATTTTGAGCAGTGGTGGCACGATATCGGCGCCACCGAGGTGGTTATCGGTTGGCACAACAAGAATAGCTGGCGGGGATTTGGGAAAATCTAAAGCGGGCTTTGTGCTTTGAACTTTGTACTTTGGAAGTTCCAGGCACAAAGTTTAAAGTACAAAGTTCAAACTCTGCACTATTCACTATTCGCGATTTACCATTCACTACTTCAATGATTTCCGCACAAACAGCACGACGCGCCGTTTGGCGACCTCTTTGGGAATTGCCCGGCCGCATCGAATTGATCACATCGCTGGCCCGGCGCGAGTTGGTGGCGCGTTATAAGGGTTCAGTGCTGGGGATCGTTTGGGCCATCGTCACGCCGGTCGTGATGATCGCAATCTTTACTTTCATCTTTGCGGGCATTTTCAACGCTCGTTTCGGTCCACGCGGCAACGCCTGGGATTATGCCCTCTATCTCTTCTGTGGCTTACTGCCATGGACGATGTTTCAGGAGACGTTGCAGAGTTCCTCTACCACCATCGTTACTCACGCAAATCTGGTCAAACGCGTCGTATTTCCGCTGGAGACATTGCCGGTGGCCCAAGCGCTTTCAGCACTGGGAAACCAGATGTTTGGCATGGCTGCCCTCATCGTTGCCATCGTCGTCGTACGCCAGGAACTGCATCCCTCCATTTTATGGTTGCCTGCGCTGCTAATCCCACAGTTGATTTTCACGCTGGGCGCCGCCTGGTTAGTGGCGTCGCTCGGTGTTTTTTTGCGCGACATCGCACAGGGTATTGCACTCGTGCTTATGGCCTGGATGTATCTGACACCGATAATTTATCCGGAATCGATTGTGCCGGAACGCTATCGTCCGTTCATCAACGCCAATCCGTTTACGGCACTCGTGCGTAGCTATCGGCGAATTTTTCTTGAAGGGCTGGCGCCGGACTGGGCGAGCCTGCTTTACTTCTCTTTGCTGGCGCTGGTGCTCTTTATTTTCGGTTATTGGTGGTTTGCCAAAAGCCGTCGCAATTTTGCCGACGTCATTTGAACCGTTATTTGGGGAACTTGCGCAAGGTTACCCAGATACTGCGGAATAGTGCGATTCGTTAAAGTCAGAACCTTTCCACAGCCAACAAAACACGAAATCAAACCTGGACCAGAGTGGAACAATTCTTGCCGAGGTTGGAGGCAAGCATTGGCAATTCACCGACTCCAGGTCACGTTCGTGGCTGACATCTAATCCAGGAGCTGCGTGTGACCTCTGGTCTTCACTAGAGGAGAACCCCCATGGACTTCATTAACGATCCATCCCAGGGAATGGGAAGACGCAGCTTTATTAAAGTCGCCGGAGCCGGCGCAATGGGGGCGCTCATGTTCGAGACGCTCTCTTCGAGACTCGGACTGGTGAGTGCCCAGTCGTCGCTACTAAGCAAGTTTACCGAGCAGTTACCAATACCGCCGGTCATCGATGCTCGCAGTGGCGGCAGTTTTAATCTCGCCATGGCGCCGGGTATGCATTCCTTTCATAGTTCTCTCCCACCGACGCCGACGTGGGGCTATGGCGGGGCGTCTTATCTGGGCCCCACGTTGCAGACTATGCGCGAAGTGCCCATCAATCTAACGGCTACAAACTCGTTGGGGGCACACCCTCTCGCCAGTGTTATCGACACAGGTCTCAACGGGGCGTTGGAATCAGACAAGACCAACCCGCGCGTCGCCCTTCATCTACACGGAGGAAATACTGAACCCGGCAGCGATGGCAATCCCAGGGACACGTTTGCTACCGGAGCAAGTCGGACCTACCACTACCACAATGATCAGGAAGGAACGACGCTCTGGTATCACGATCACGCGATGGGAATTACCAGACTGAACGTTTATGCGGGACTTGCAGGCTTTTACCTGCTGCGCGATCAAAACGACACCGGAGAGCCTGGTGGGCCAATCGGCTTGCCGACTGGCCAGTATGAGGTCCCGCTGGTGTTGCAAGACAAAATGTTCAACTCGGATGGAACTCTTGCCTATCCGCTAGGGGCATTCGGCTCCATTTGGGCGCCGGAGTTTTTCGGTGATGTGGCCACCGTTAATGGCAAGGTCTGGCCCAATTTAAACGTTGATCGTGGACTCTATCGCTTCCGCATACTCAACGGTTCTAACGCGCGTATCTACAGTTTGCGACTCTCAGGCGGACACATGATGTTGCAGATCGGCGCCGAGGGCGGCTTGCTAAATGCGCCGGTTTCTATGAACCAGCTGATCATTGCTCCGGGCGAACGAGCTGATGTGCTTATTGATTTTTCCGGGCTGGCAGCCGGGACAAAGATTGTTCTTAGAAACGTCGCGCCGGTACCTTTCCCTAATGGTCCGCGTTCGGAAAGACGAGGTGGCTTGCCAATCAAGGAGATCATGCAGTTCACCGTCGGCACCAGCATTGGCTTTGAGGGTGCTGTACCATCGTCGCTCCGAGCGACGCCCATTCAGCCATTGCCCACGCCCGTGCGAGTTCGCAATCTAACGCTCGTCGAGATTGCGGATCCGGAAACGGAAGCTCCGCTGATGGCCCTTATCAATAATCTGCCTTTTGACACCGAGCATATTGAGACGCCTGTAGTTGATACGGTTGAGCAATGGAATATCATCAACACAACCGGTGATACGCATCCAATCCACTTGCATCTCGTCCAGTTTCAGCTCGTCGGCCGGCAAAGGTTTGATGAGGACGCATTTATGGAGGCCAACTACCCGGGTTTGCCTGATCCTGAAGCAGCCGGAACTGGACCCTGGCCCGCGCCGTCCGCCGACGCGTTTACCCGAGGCTCAATGAGAGGTCCCGACCCAAACGAAACCGGATGGAAAGACACGGTCAGGGCTAATCCTGAAGAGATAACTCGGATTCTCGTGCCTTTCGGCGGAGCTGCGGCGGCTGGCGTACCCTTTGGGCAGTCATTCACCGGCGATTACGTCTTCCATTGCCATATTCTTGAGCACGAAGACAACGAGATGATGCTGCCTTACACAGTAGTGGCATCCTAGCGAATTAAATCTGAGATTAAGATGGTGCTGCGTGGATGGGAAGTGTTTATCACTTCGCGCGCCGCGCGGCTAAATCCGTAGAGCTAAACAAGGCTTAATGATGGTTGAGTTGTGAATGGCTCGGGGCGTCCGCGCCTTTCACTCCCGCTGACAACACCAACACAATTCCCATCAACCACCAAAACACCAGGGCTACTTCGCCGTCGCCGAAGTTGTAGTTGACAAGCGAACTGGCGAAAAAACCTGCCAGGGCGCCGGTGGCCCCCAACAGCACACCATACCGGTTTGTATCGCCCGTAACGCGAAGAGACTTTTCAGCGCCCGCTGCCGTGCGCCAGAAAATCCACATTATCCAAAGCCAAAACGCCAGCGCCGGCAGGCCCCGATCAAACGCCAACTGTAGCGGCGTGGAATGGAGATGGAGCATATCTGTTCCGGGAAAGCCCCACTCTTGCCAATGAACGTGAACCGCATCCATGCCGTGGCCGAATAGCGGATGAAGCAGCAGGCGCGACGCTCCCACACGCGCAACCTCGAGCCGCAACGACGAACTGGGATCCTGCAAAGACAAAGCGTGCCGCGCACGCGTTTGGTATACAACAAAGGCGCCGAACGACAACACCAGAAATACTCCGACAAGGGTGAGTGCTTTTGCCGTTCTTCCCAGGGCGCGCACGCCGATTACGCAAAGACCGATTGCCGACGCGATCAGCACCGTGCGCATTGCGGTTAGGGCAATACCCAGAGCAATCAAAGCAAAGGCTGCCGCTGCGAGTTTCAAGCGAAAATTGAAACGATGATTTTTGTAATTTGCGATGGCCAGACCAAGTGCGAGTTGGGCCAGTATCTGAAGAATCTCGGAGTACGTTTCGTAATGTCGTGTCCAGCCCGAAGCCCGAAAGCGATGAGTCGGTTTGCTGCCGGTAATTCCGGAGGGCGACGCTGAATGTTTGCTCTTGTCGTTGACCACTAAGCCGGGTCGCTCGATGTGCTCGCCCTGAGAAATTATGCTGAGGCTGAGACTGGTTCCCGGTGCCGAGTTCCTGATTGCGTCGTCCAGCGCACCAACGGAGTGAATTCGTCGCCCGTTAACTCTCCAGATCGCATCTCCCGCGTGTAGATTTAGACCATGTAAAAGGCTATCCGGTGAGATCGATTCAATAAGGACGCCGCGGCCGCGAATTAGATCGTAGCCGCTGTAAACCGTACCGGCCGCCGCCGACAGAATCATGACGGCCACCAGTAGAATCGCAGTTCGTCTCGTCACGATTGCCTGCGTGAGATAAAAAAGAAAGACAACGCAGGTTGATTGCAGCTTTGCCAGGCTGATACGGGGCTCGGCAGAAAGAAGTGACGAGGCTACGGTCCAAAAGAAAAGCAGCCAGATCGGCAAATCGAACCGCGTTCGCCAAAAGCCCGTCCTTTTGCCGGCAATTGTCCGAACTAACCAGCCCGCGCCTACGATCGCCAGGGAGATTTCTCCCGCTGCAATGGAGTGGGGAGCGAAAATGGAATAGAGGAAAAATCCAACAATCGCAGTCCGTTCGCCCAGGCGCAGCCAATGGTCACGTCCGCTGGTAGGCGCTGCGGCGCCTGCGGCGGGCTTGGTTGGAGAATGATCCACGGTCAAAATAGGGAGCGTCTCACGTGGCCTTACTTGTAGAGCAAAATGTTAGTTTGCGACGCAAGCTAACAAAAGGGGCAGTGCGTTGACAGTCATAATTTCTGCATGTTAGCGTAGCGGCGAGCGTTTTCGCCTAAGAAACGCAGTCCCAGTAACTACTACACGCTATCGCAGTGTCCCACAAACCTATCGGCGCGTTTGACTCTACTGCCATATTCAGTGATACATAATACCCTTGATGGCTTTCGAAAAAGCTAAGGTCATAAAGGCCGCTGAAAAATTCCTGTCGCAGGGAAAAATTAGCGCCGCCATTAAAGAGTATCGTCAAATCATCAAACACGATGAGGACGATCTCACCACTCTCAACATGCTCGGAGATCTGCTCACGCGGGCTGGAGAGAAGGAAGAGGCGGCCAGGTGCTTTCTGCGCATAGCCGAACACTATCGCGACAAGGAATTCAGGTTGAAGGCCATCGCGATGTACAAGAAGATCGAAAAACTCAAGCCTCGCGATCCCGTAATCGCGAAGGAACTTGGGGCTTTGTACGCCGCGCAGGGTCTGATCGCTGACGCCCGCGCGCAATACCTGATAGTAGCCGATGCCTATAATCGTGCCGGCCAAAACAAGGAGAGTCTCAAGGTTCTCCACAATATCGCAGACCTCGACCCACATAACACTGACATCAGACTCAAGCTTGCAGAAGGTTACTTGAAGGAAGGCCTGAAAGCAGAGGCTGCGAACGTTTTCACGGAAGCGGGACACCGCCTGCTCGAGAGCGCGCAGTTCCAAAAATCGTTAGCCGCTTATACGAAAGCGCTCGAGCTTCGTTCTCGCGATCGCGTAGCGCTGAGAGGCGTGGTGTCTTCTCACGCCGCGCTCGCAACCTCAGATGAGGCCGCGGAGCTTCTGGAAAAATTTGTAGCCGACACACCGGATGATCCCGAGCTTCTTTCAATGCTTGCACAAGCCTACATAGACGCGGAAGACGCTGCGGGCGCTGAGCGCGCCGTCGGTCTTCTGATGTCGCACGATGCTTCAAACTACCGGCGCTACATTGCGGTGGCCCGCATCTATTTGAAACTGGGCGAGGACGACCAGGTCGCAAGAGTGCTCGGTAACATCATTGAACCTATGCTCGCTGGCCGCGAAGAGAATGATCTCCTGGACCTTATCAACGAACTGCTGGCGCGCAATCCCGAACAGGTGGCTGCCCTGAGACTGCTGGCCAGGGTTCACTGGTGGCAGCGCGACATGGAGAAATTGCGGGCCGTGCTGGAACGGCTGGTTGAGGCCGCCGAAGCTGCCGGTCTCGTGGATGACGAACGTTATGCTTTGACGCAACTCGTGCGTTTGGCCCCGGATGAACCACGATATGCGGAACGTTTGAGCGCGATTGGCGGAGTTTTGGATGAAAGCCCGGAGCTCCCGAGTCTGCTTGACGATCCGTCGCTGGCCGCGGTGCCCTCTTTCGAGAGCTTTACCCTGGGAGAATCCGAAGAGCAAATTGCGGATCAGACTGAGGGGACAACATCGGAGTTTGAGTGGAACTCAATGGCTGAGACTGTAAGCCAGGACGTAGTCTCTTTTGCGGATCTGAATGAGCCGGAAGTCGTCGCGGAATCTACATCGCCGTCGCCAGAGTCGTTTGACGACGCCTTACGTGGTAACGAGACAGCAACTTCGGCGGCGTTTGGCGTTAAGGAAGATGGGCAATCGAAAGATGTTCAACCGACGATGCGTCAGGAACTGGAGAGCGTAGATTTTTATATCACCCAGGGCTATTTCGATATTGCTCTGGACACGCTTCAGCTGTTGGAACATCAGTTTGGTGCGCATGCTGAGATTGAAGCTCGACGCAAAAAACTTGACGCTGCGACTCAGGACGCGCAGGTAAAAAGGTCTCATTTAGCGTCCGATTCGGGCGCGATTGATACGGATGCTGGTGTGCAGGGTGGTGATGTCGCCAGCCCTGCTCCGCGGGTCGGCGCCGGGATCGATTCCGGCCTCGCCGAGATTTTTGAAGAGTTTCGCCTGGAGGCCGAAGGTGAGGCTGCATTCGCCAACGAAGACTTCGAGACGCATTACAACATGGCAACTGCCTATAAAGAGATGGATCTTCTGGACGAAGCCATTCGAGAATTTCAATTGGCTGCCAGCCTGACTGGACCAGCCGACGGCACGCCCCGATTTCTGCAGTGCTGCAACATGCTCGGTCACTCATTTGTGCAGAAGGGAATGCCGCAAGCGGCAGTGCTTTGGTTCAGGAAAGGTCTCGATGTTCCCGGGCGCAGCGGGGAAGAGTATAAAGCGCTGCAATACGAACTTGGGGCTGCTTACGAAGAAATGGGTGATCTCAAGAGCGCAGTCGCGGCGTTTACCGAGGTTTATGGCCTGGATGTCAGCTATCGCGATGTTGCTGATCGGCTTGCTGGTCTGCAATCCCAGCGAACGAGCGTCCAGAAAGAGAATTAGCCAGAAGATCGTAAATCGTCAATCTTAAATAGTGGGTTAACTAGGCGAGTCTCATTTAATATTGACCATTTACGATTTGTTGTTTTACCAATGTCCGCAAAACTAAGTGTCATCTTCTATATTATTCTCTGCCTGGAAATCGGCATTGTGCTTACGCTGTTGCCATGGGTCCCGCAGGGCACGCTGGGCCTGAGCGACTGGGGAAACAACTACTTTCTGCTATACGCCGCGCGCAAAACCGGCATCCATGCTTTGCAAACCGTGGTTGCATCCGGCTGGATGCGCGGGGCGGTGACCGGCGTGGGCCTTTTAAATATTGCCATCGCGTTTTGGGAAATATTTCATTTCCGGCAAACTGTCCGAACACTTCAGGAAAACGCCGAGCCCGCAAACAACATTCAAAAAAATGCCGGTGGATCTACGCAGTCCAACACAGCCACTGATTTATCTCATCACGAGCGGCCAGACGAACGCCCAAACAACGCCGGCAACTGAAGAATACACACACGTCCTGCAACTGATTCGAGCCGCCGTCGCTGCTCGAATCGACCTGTTGCAAATCCGCGAAAAGAATTTGCGCGCCAGTGTGCTTTATCAGCTTTCAGTACAGGCGGCCGCTCTCACCAGAGATAGCGAGACAAAGCTTCTCATAAACGACCGATCCGATATTGCCGCAGCGGCGCAGGCGGACGGCGTTCACTTGACTACGAGTTCCTTGCCGCCTGAAGTTGTGCGTCAGGCGTTTGGCAATAATTTTTTGATCGGCGTCTCAACGCATACATTTGAGCAGGCTAAACTGGCTCGTGACAGTGGCGCAGACTTCATTGTGTTCGGCCCGGTCTTCGAAACACCATCAAAAAGGAGTTACGGCGAACCCCAGGGTCTGGCAAAACTGGCAACAGTTGCGGAAGCACTCTCGCCATTTCCGGTGCTCGCGCTTGGCGGCGTGAGGATAGGGAATGTCGCTGAGTGTATTCAAGCAGGAGCTCGCGGCGTAGCAGCGATTAGTATGCTGCAACAGCCTGATAGACTGCTTGATATCGTCAAAGAAGTCCGCGGCGGATTCTGAGTAAAAAGATCCATGTTGTCGCCGAAACCTTTCAGGGCGTTAACGATTGCCGGATTCGACCCCTCCGGGGGCGCCGGCGTGCTTGCCGACACGCGAACCTTTGCAGCGTTTGGGTTGCAGGGAACGGCTGCGATTACCTCGATCACGTTTCAAAACCCGGCTGCCTTCCTTGGCGCCGCGCATCAAACTGGTAGAGTGGTGCGCGCCCAGATTTCGCCACTGCTCGATCGCTTTACTCTTAAGTGCGCTAAGACCGGAATGCTGCCAACCAGCGAAGTGGTACGCGAGGTCGCGCAACTGTTTCGCGAAACTGATTTACCGCGGCCCGTTGTCGACCCCGTGATCAATTCATCGTCGGGATATTCACTGATGGAGGAAGGTGCGCTGCCAGTACTAATTGCTGAACTGTTACCTCTAGCTGCTCTGTTGACGCCGAACATTCCCGAAGCGGAAACGCTGGCAGGAATAACCATTGATTCAGAGGCAGACATGCGACGCGCAGCCGCCATTATTCGAAAGATGGGAACGACTGCTGTGTTGATTAAAGGCGGACACCTGAAAAGGCAGAAGGCAGATAGTGAATCGACAAGTGAAACTCCAGGACATGAAGAAGAGGCCGTTGATTTGCTCGATAACGGCGGGACGGTAACAGTGTTTCGAGAGAAACTGATTCCAGGCGCCCAACTTCACGGCTCGGGTTGTATTTTATCCGCCGCGATAGCGGCGGGATTAGGAAACGGATCCAGTTTGGAGGACGCAGTGGCCGCGGCCAAGAGTTTTGTGCTGATCGCAATTCGCAGTTCAATTAGGTTGGGTTAGGGGTGGGGTGGTCGCGGCTGAGTTGCGAATAGCATCCAGGACATTGAAGTCAATTTAACGCGTACGAACCCTATTCCGCGACTCCTTCGATCGTCACCTTCTCCATCTTAACTTCCGACGTCGGCCTATCGCCGCGATCTGTTTGCGTTGTGGCGATGGCATCCACTATATCCAGACCGTCGGTGACGCGTCCGAAGATCGTATAGCTGGGCGGCAGCGGATAATCCGCGTGCATGATAAAAAACTGCGATCCGTTGGTGTTCGGTCCGGCATTCGCCATCGCCACCGTGCCCTTTTTGTAGCCGCGTTGGTACAGCGCTGAAGTGCTGTCTATTTCATCATTGAAGCGTCCACCCCAGGCCGACTCGCCGCCGCGTCCCGTACCCGTAGGATCGCCTCCCTGAATCATGAAACCCTTAATGACGCGATGGAATATTACGCCGTCGTAGTAGCCGCGCTGGGCGAGCGTGATGAAGTTCTCAGTCGTTTTCGGCGCATCTGATTCCAGCAGCTCGAATCTAATTGTGCCTTTGTCAGTTTGAATCGCGGCGGTACGATTTGGCATGTAGTCTCCTAAAAACCTATGGATCGATATCGGCAGGTGACAAGATACTTGGTTTGTTTGTAGTTTGTCATCCGTCGGAGTTGCGACTAATGCAGGATGATTGCTCCAATAGCCGCCAAAGCATGACAAGACAGTCCCGAAACTTTCTTCTCGAAAAAACAAACGTTTAGCGAAAGGCCAAATCTAATGAATGTTACGCACCTGGAATGTGGCGCCTGCCATCTGGAACACGAGGCACAGCGGTTGCTCAATCTGTGCCGCGAATGCGGAAAGCCCTTGTTGGTGCGTTACGACCTGAAACGTGTTCAAAGCGCTTTGACAAAAGGGTCATTAAGCGGAAGACAGTCTGATCTTTGGCGTTATCGCGAAGTGCTGCCGGTTGCAGACGCTGCCAACATCATTTCGCTTGGCGAAGGCTGGACTCCTTTACTGCATGCAAAGCGGCTGGGAAATAAACTTGGAATCGATAAACTTTACATCAAAGACGAGTCGCAGAACCCGACGCAGAGCTTTAAGGCTCGTGGAATGTCGACGGCGGTGTCGATGGCAAAGGAACTGGGTGCGCAAAAACTCGCTGTGCCATCTGCCGGAAACGCAGCCGGCGCACTGGCTGCATATGCGGCCCGCGCCGGGCTCGAGTGCCACATTTTCATGCCTGACGATACACCGCGCGCCAACGTGGTCGAATGCGAACAGACCGGCGCTCATGTGACATTGATGGCGGGACTTATCACCGACTGCGGCGCGGAAATCGCACGACGAAAGGAAGCTGAAGGATGGTTTGACGTTTCCACTTTGAAAGAACCCTATCGCGTCGAAGGGAAAAAGACGCTTGGCTATGAGCTGGCGGAGCAGTTCAACTGGGAGCTGCCTGACGTGATTATTTATCCCACGGGCGGCGGCACGGGCTTGATTGGTATGTGGAAGGCATTTGATGAAATGGAACAAATGGGATGGATTGGTTCCCGGCGTCCGCGCATGGTGACGGTGCAATCAAGCGGTTGCGCGCCGATTGTTCGAGCATTCGAAGATGGGAAGCGTTTTGCCGAAGAATTTCCGAACGCCACGACGGTGGCCTCTGGTCTACGCGTCCCCAAGGCTATCGGCGACTTCCTTATTCTTGACGCGATCAGGTCTTCCGGGGGGACGGCGGTGGCGGTTAGCGATGAAGAATTGATCGTTGCAACGCGTGAGATTGGCTCAACAGAAGGGGTGTTTTGCGCGCCGGAAGGGGCGGCCTGTTTGCCGGCGCTGCGAAAGTTAATGGCATCGGGTGAGGTCGACAAGAGTGAGCGCATCGTCTTATTCAACACCGGCGCAGGCGTCAAGTATCTGGAAGCTTTCAGTTAGTTTTAGTGGCACTGAAGATTTGGGAGGCAGTATCCGTGAAGTATTTTATTCTGACAATGATTGCCTTGTTGGTGGTAACGGCAACGACCACACTTGCGCAAACGACCAGCGATGTAGCGGGATTAGAACCCGAACCAGCACAACTGCAAGAGCTTCGTCGTAGTGGAATTGAAGCGCTTTACAACCTTGACTATGACAAGGCGCAGAAGGACTTCAAAGAGATAGTAAAGATTTATCCCAATTCTCCCGCCGGTCCGCAGTTGTTGGCGGCACGACTTTGGATAAAAACTCTTTATGAGACGCGCCGCTTGCAGTCCTCGCTGTATAGCTCCCAGGGCTTTTATTCCAGCGGCGATGATCAGGTGGATCCTAAAATCATTGCTGAATTCCGCAGTCTCACGCGCGAAGCCCGCCGGCTGGCAGAAATCGCGGTAAAAAAGAATCCGAAGGATGTCGAAGCACTTGACTGGCTCGGCGTGATCGAAGGCCTCAAGGCCTCGTTTGAAGAAGCTGTCGAACGCCGCCATTTCGCGGCGCTAAAGGATGGCAACGATGCGGTCGATCATCATCGCGACGTTTTGAAACTGGACCCCACTCGCGTGGATGCGAATCTGACTTTAGGGCTCTATGAGTACGCCGTTGCGTCGTTGCCCCTCCCCGTAAAAGTGATCGTGGGCGTTGCAGGTTTTCGTGGTTCAAAGAAAAAAGGGTTGCAGCTCATTGAAAGAGTCACTAAAGAGGGTCGCTGGTCGAGCGACGATGCCAAGACGCTTTTGATTGTGCTTTACACGCGCGAGCGGCGTTACAAGGATGCCCTTGCTTTTGCGCGCGAATTAATGGCGAAGTATCCACGCAACTATCTGTTTCGTCTGGAAGCCGCGGATGCTTTGGTTTCACAAGCTGAGGTGGAACGCAAAAATAAGAATATTGAAGCGGCGGTCAAATCTGAACGCGAAGCCTTCGCCACTTTCGAAGACCTGCTGCACGACCGCTCGGTTCGCGATACCGTTTCCCGCGCGCTCGATCTAGTACATTTCAAATACGGCGAAGTGTTATTGACCGCAGGTGAAGGCGAGTGGGCCGCCAAAGAGTTTCTTGCCGCGATCAGGGTGGAACACGCAGAGCCGACGCTGGTAACGATGGCTCATCTTTATGCCGCGCGCGCTTTTGATCTGGCCGGCAAACGTGAGGACGCGATGTCGCAGTATCGTCAGGTGTTGACCCGTCCCAACATCTATGCCGCGCATGATGAAGCTAAGAAGGGTTTGCGCCAACCCTTCAAAGCCGAGGTCGCCAGTAGCGGGTTGTAGACAAATTTGGGAAAGGTTGTTAGCGCGCCAGCGGGGCAAGCCCGGCTTCCTAACCGCGAGACTCTCTCTGATCAACAATTCAACTGCCATTTGCTCAGCGGGCTTGCCCCCGCTTGGTTAGTTAGCTAGCAACCTATTAACAGTTATGGAGCATTCAATGAGTGATAGTAGATTCAAAGATGCCGCGCGGGAACAGACGAGTATCCTCGCTCCGCTGGAAAGAGCGGCTCTGCGAGCCTTTGCCTGCCGCATGCCTGCTTGGGTGAATTCCGATCACCTTTCGCTGCTGGGACTGGTCGCAATGTTTTTCGCCGGCGTTTGTTACGCCGCCAGCGGTCAAAACCCTTTACTACTTCATTTGGTAAACGTTTGCATTTTTCTGAACTGGTTTGGCGATAGTCTGGATGGCACCCTGGCGCGATATAGAAATCGGCAACGTCCGCGATACGGTTTTTATGTTGACCACATCATCGATACCTTTGGCACCATGTTTCTGATCCTGGGTCTCGCGCTTTCGGGCTACATGAGCGAGCGGATCGCAGCGGCGCTCCTGGTCGTGTTCCTAATGTTGGCAATCAACTCTTACCTCGCGGCCTACGCACTGGGTATTTTTAAAATTTCTCAATGGAAGATGGGGCCGACGGAAATTCGTTTATTAATTATTGCGGGTAATCTTTTTCTGCTGCACGGAACGCACACACATATTCTCGGTCATCGCTTTCTGCTTTTTGATGTCGGTGGGCTGGTTAGCATCGTAGCAATGGGCGCAATCCTGGTAGTTTCATCAATCAGGAATACTCACGCGCTTTATCAACTGGAACGCCTTCCCGAGCGATGAGCGTAGGCTCGCCCTCTAATTCGTTCGTATGATCCAGTGGATAAAGTTTAACGTGGTTGGGATTGCCGGCTTCGGTTTGCAGACGTCAGCATTGTTCCTGCTTACACACAATACACACCCGCTCGGTTATCTCGCCGCTACTGCGCTCGCGGTGGAGTTGGCGGTATTGAACAATTTCGTCTGGCATCAACGATGGACGTGGCGTGACCGGCCTCCGCTAACGAAGCGCGAAACTCTGCGACGGCTGGCGAAATTCAATCTCACGAACGGAGTCGTTTCGCTGGCTGGAAATTTACTGTTGATGAGTGTTCTGGTCGGACGTTTCGGCCTGCCGGTGGTGGGCGCCAATGCAATCACAGTCGCTGCGTGTTCCGTGCTCGGTTTTATTCTCGCCGATCGCATCGCCTTTGCTGTGACGCAAACTGTCAGAGTGCAAAGTTGCTGATAACTCCCGGCAGCAGCTTGACGTTGTGCTCGCCCGCCGCGTACAAAGCTACCAATGTCTGAAATGCTGAAAGGCGATGCGCCGACAAACTCCATGGCGGTCGAGACCTTTTCCCTCAGTCGCCGATTTCAGGACTTTGTAGCTGTCGACAATCTCAACCTTTCTGTTCCGCGAGGGAGCTTCTTTGGTTTTCTCGGTCCCAACGGGGCCGGTAAATCCACTACGATAAAAATGTTGACGGGACTGCTGGCGCCGACGAGCGGGAAGATTCGCGTGCTCGGCCGCGACCTTTCTCAGTCACCGCTGGAAGTCAAACGAAGAATCGGCGTGGTGCCGGAAGATCTAAATCTTTTTGAAAGATTAACTGGCGCCGAGATGCTCGCCTTCACCGCGCGAATGTATGGCTTGAAAAAAACAGAGATCGCGCAACGCTCCCCCGAGCTTCTCGATTTAATGGAACTGCGCGACGAGCCCAAAAAGCTAATCGTTGAATATTCTCACGGTATGAAGAAGAAACTTTCCCTGGCTTGTGCCTTGATTCATCGCCCGGAGATATTGTTTCTCGACGAGCCCTTCGAAGGCATTGATGCCATTGCCTCACGCACGCTCAAGGATTTGCTCTCGCGACTAACGGCAAGGGGCCTGACCGTGTTTTTGACTTCGCATGTGCTCGAGATTGTGGAACGCCTGTGTAGCGACATTGCCATCATCTCGCAAGGTAAGCTGCTGGCGGCGGGCTCACTTGATGAACTCAGAAAAGGAATTAACGTGGCCGGCGATGATCGGCAAGCGACGCCTGTTTCGCTGGAAGAATATTTCATTCATATAGTTGGCGGCGAACGCAACACCGGCGAAGAAGAAGTTCTCCAGTGGCTGACATAACCAAGCCAATATTCCCAACTTGTCGTGCCCTTCATAATCCAGATACTCGCGCTGATCTGGTACTGGACCTACTTTGGATTAACCTTCAAATACAAGGATTAGACGAGGTGATCCATTTGATTTACTCGACTAAGGTACTTCCACGATCAGCTCGCGGCCGAAGGTAAAGTTTGGACGCTTGCGGCCCTTCAGGTATTTCGCCGCAGTTTGCGATAGAGCAGTGATCAGAATTGGCAAGGCGATAGTGGCATCGCAGTTGACGTAGGCGCTGTGAGCTCCGCGCGCGAGCTTACCGTAAATCAACCCTTCGTCAAACGAAACCGCATTAGAGCGGCCGCCGGGATGCGGCGCATCGATAGCGATCTGGATGGCGTACTTGTGACCCTGATGATGGTTCTTGAGGATGAACGACGAAACTTCGGTCTGCTGCACAAAACTCTTGGGCGTGCCGCCGCCCAGATTGATGACTCCGGTGAGTCGCGCGCGCGCCGTGACATTTGCCATGTCTAGAACATCCTGAACGATGTCAAACATGAAGTTGTTCTTCTTTTCAAAACGGGCCGCAGCTATGCCGACCGCTATTCCGCTGTCCGCTACAGCCGGGCAGAAAATCGGCACGCGGGCCTTGTAGGCAGAGGTTAGAACGCCATCTTCGGTGGCGATTTCCGCCAGCTCACGACCAAGCAAGTGAAGAAACTCGCGGCTCGAGTAAGGACGCGATTGATCGAGTTGATTGGTGAAACCACCCACCCACTCATTCGCCTCCCGGTATTCTTCATCGCTCGCCAGCAAGTCCCACATGCGGCTGATCTGCGACGCACCAAGTTCGGCGTCCGTCATGTTCGGATGCGCCTGAAAATGATAGCGGCCAAGCGTTTCGTGTAGATCATGAAACAGAAGTGAACCTGAAAGCACCAGCACGTCAACGAAGCGATTCTTGATGACGTAAGCAAGCAGGCGACGCATGCCGGCAGGTATCAGCGCCCCCGATCCGGCCACAATAATCGTTGTATTATCGCCGAGCATGTCGAGCCAGATACGATGAGCTTCCGCGAGCTGGCGGCCGCCAAAACCTGCGCCTTCCATCTTCTCGAGCAGACCCGCCACTGATCGATCCCGGTCGACCTGGACCGGCCGTGTCGGCGTGGTGAGATATTTCGATGCTTTCGGTTTTCGCTGGGTAACCATAAAACTTGTGAACCTCTCAGATTGTGAACGTCAAAAGAATGATTGCCGGTTCACTTCAAAGCTAGTAAGTAAGCAAATTTCGCCGGGCTTATGGCGCCCTGGGTACTAGAAATCAGTGCGGCGTCGTGAACGTGTGTTCGCTCCGTTAACCGAAAGATACGTATAAGCGTCATAGCGAGACTCATAAAATTGCGCCAGGTTTGCGCCTTCCGCCTCGCTTAGTTCGCCTTCCTTGACTCGCTGGTTTATTAACCGCCGAAAGCCATCGTGAAGCAGACTTTTTTCGTAGCGAGCGCGTTCGGTGGCTTCACCGACAGTGGTACCGCGAATTACTTTTTTTATGAGATACCCTTCATCATCGATGTATATGTGGGCTTCATGCGGTGTGCCGAAAAGGTTGTGGTTGTTTCCCATCACTTCCTGATAAGCGCCGACGAGCAGGAATGCCAGGTAATAAGTTTCGCCCGGAATCAATGAATGCAGCTCGAGCACCTGCTTCACGTCGTGCAGATCAACAAACTTGTCCACCACGCCGTCAGAGTCGCAGGTGATGTCACAGAGAGTTGCATATTCAGTTGGTGGCTTGTTGAGGTAATGAATCGGCACGATGGGAAAAAGCTGATCAAGCGCCCAATGATCCGGAACGGATCGAAAAACTGAAAAATTCGTCAGATACTTTGCGCATAACAGCCGGCGCAGATCGTCAAACTCTTCGGAAACGTACTTCGCCTGTTGTGCATACTTGTCAGCCCGCTCGCAGACGTCCCAGAACAAAACCTCACCTTTGGCCCGATCTTCGAGTGAGACCAAACCGAGATTGAACAGTGTGAACAGTTCCTCGCGGTGCTCAAGAGCATCGTGATAATACTCGCGATAATTTTTTACAGTTATCGATGACCTTAAATCTCCCAGCTCGGTCACGACTTGCGGATCGTCATCGTCAATCTCGATTGGGGTGATATCTTCAACGACAGTTTCGATCTCATCCTGCACGTTGGTGACCAGCAAGGCGTGATAGGCGGCGAGATAACGGCCAGACTCCTGGATGATCGTCGGATGCGGAACGTTTTCATCGTCACAAACCTGTTTGATGGTGTAGATGACGTCGTTGGCAAATTCCTGGGCCGAGTAGTTGGCGGACGAGTCAAACGCGGTTTTTGAACCGTCGTAGTCCACCGCCATGCCGCCACCGACGTCGAGCAAATCCACCGGCACCTTCATCTGGTAAACCTTGGCATAGACGCGCGCTGCCTCTTTCATGGCGTTCTTGATTCGCTTAATGTCGGTAAGCTGCGAACCAATATGGAAGTGCAGCAACTTGAGCATGTCGATGCGGCCGGCTTCTTCAAGCCGGCGAATGACTTCCAGCATCTCGGTCGTAGTAAGCCCAAACTTGGCCGCTTCGCCGCCTGACTTTTCCCAGCGGCCGGATCCTTTCGAGTAGAGCTTCACTCGCATGCCCAGAACCGGAGAAGCGCCATTGTCACCGCGTTCGGCGATGTTTAGTACGTGGTCGAGTTCGCTAAGTTTTTCGATCACGATCACAACGCGTTTGCCACAGCGGGCGCCCGCAAAGGCAAGTTCAATAAACTCTTCGTCCTTGAAACCGTTTAGCACCAGCAGGCTATCGGGCGTCTGCTCCAGGGCCAACGCGGCGTAAAGCTCTGCTTTGGAGCCCGCTTCGAGGCCAAAGTCGTAACGCGAGCCTTCGCGCAGGTATTCCTCAACCAGCGATCTCTGCTGATTGACCTTCATTGGGTAGACGCACATGTGCGCGCCCTGATATTCAAATTCTCGGATCGAGCGACTGAAGGCCCGCTGGAGCTTGCGGACCTGGGCCGCGACCAATTGCGGAAAGCGCAGGAGGACGGGCGCGCCAATGCCACGACGGGCCAGATCATCGATTATTTCTTTTAAATCTGCGGAGCGGGTGTCACCCTCGGCGGGACGGACGATCAAGTTTCCCTTGCGATTTACGTCAAAGTATCCGGCGCCCCAGTTTTCGATGCCATAGGTTTCAAGCGTGTGCTCAATTGCCGTGGTCAATTCGCGGTCTCCTGACTTGCTTGCGAAACTCGTTTGTTCGTGATTCTTGAAGCAAAAGCGTAGTTGTACACATCCCTGACTCGAGTAGCGGAAAGAATTCTGGATGGGACGCTTAGGCGCGCAAATGTAACAGAAAACGCTGGGTCGGTCTATAACTTTTTTGTTTCGCCATATACATTTGCAGTAGGTAAACACTTGTCAGGTTGGAGTTTAGTGTAACCTTATTCAAACCCGCCCTGCGGAAAAGACATATCGGGATCCAAAATGCGAAACCGATTAACCCAGATGCGAGTTCATACCAAAAAGAAAAGCGGACTCGCGCCCGCCTCAAGAACAAACATCGCTACTCCTCTCTTGTTTTTGCGTGCGTTGCTCCAGGCAGCGTGAATCAAGTTCAGCTTGGGATAGTTACTTATTGCGAGGATACGGCACACCAGTCGTGCCACTGTAGCCAGTTCCATCGCCAAAGCTTAGATCCGCGAAGATGAGTTGAATTTTCCTCGGATTCGTCAGCATCCCAACGGCTTGACGGGCGTACCATGCCCGTTGGTCTGTTTCAAGTATCTTGAAAGTATGGGTTTCGCCCGGCTTAATCGGGATATCATCGGGAAAGCGGTCTGGTAGCCGACTTTATGAAATCCATTCTGCCGTAACGCAAGGGCATCCCTTTTACCCCGCCATTCTGGCCAATAAATTCCGGCAACAATACGTACATGCTTAGAAAGTAAATGGGCTTCTCAGATATGTTCGTGACTTCAAGCTCAAAATCACGAACCCACTGGTCATTGTTGATATCTTTGATCTTGTCCTCCTTTTCTTTGTCAATATTTACTTTTATCGGGAGGTTTTTGGGAATCTTGTTTTCTATTTCTCTCTGTTCGCTATCCTTCGCGAGACTAGGATCTAATATCTTGATCGAGAAAGTGACCGCGAAACCGATTACTAGTAATAGAATTAACTTTTCTCCTGGCGTGAAGAATTGAGTGTTCATGAGGTTCTCCTTCTAATGAGGCTACGGCTCATTTGTTCTAAGTATCAGTCGCGTTAGCTCTTTCTGCGCGGCGCTTTTTCGCAAGCGAAGCGGAGTACAAAAAATCACGCGCGACTTTTATCAAAAGCATTGACATTCGAATCGGCGTCACTATAATGCATACTTTTTTACGCGCCGTCGCGCTATGACGTTCGGCCCTTTCCTTAGCCAGTTCAGGCTTCCGCAACACTTCGCGCCAATAACCAGTCCGGGGCGAAGAGCACCCCTGACACTCTCATTTTCACTGCGGCCTAGTTCGATTTCCTCTGTCAATCTCTGTGTCCTCGGCGTCTCTGTGGCGGGAGACTACAGGAAAATACTTCACCACAGAGGCACAGACGACACAGAGTTTGTACAGAGAAAACCAATCAAACCACTCCCATTTCCAATCAGGAGAACTCATGAATGCAAAGACTGTCTTAAAATACGCCTCCGATCAAGGAGCTAAATTTGTTTCTGTTCGCTTCACTGACCTGCCGGGTTCCTGGCAACACCTGACCTTTCCCATCGGCGAATTAGGCGAAGGCAACTTCGAGGATGGCTTTGGTTTCGACGCCTCCTCGATTCGTGGCTGGGCCGCAATTCACGAATCAGACATGCTGCTCGTTCCCGATGCCACACGCATGTGGATGGATCCGTTTTTCGACCAGCCCACGCTTTGTTTAATCGGAAATGCCGTCGACCCGATTACCAAAGAAGGTTATCCCTACGATCCGCGCTCGGTGGCCGTGCGTGCGGAAAACTATCTGAAATTCACCGGTTTGGCGGATACATCCTACTTTGGGCCGGAAGCCGAATTTTTCGTCTTCGATTCGGTGAAGTTTCACAACGAACAACAGTCGGCCGGTTATACGCTGGATTCCGACGAGGGCCACTGGAACACTGGCCGCGATGCGAACGAATTTCAAGGGACCAACCTCGGTTACCGAATTCGCCCTAAAGAGGGTTATGTTCCCGTTCCCCCCACCGACACGCTCAACGATCTGCGTTCCGAAATCTCTCTGACGCTTGGCAAGTGCGGCGTAACAGTTGAGTGTCACCATCACGAAGTCGCTACTGCCGGCCAGTGTGAGATCGACTTCCGTTTTTCCACGCTGTTGGGTACGGCTGATAACCTGCAAATCTTTAAATACGTAGTTCGCAATACTGCATATCAGTATGGGAAGACCGCCACGTTTATGCCGAAGCCGCTTTTTGGCGATAACGGTTCGGGCATGCATTGTCATCAGTCTTTGTGGAAGGGTGACAAACCACTTTTCGGCGGCGACGGTTATGCCGGACTTTCAGAGATGGCAAGGTTTTATATCGGTGGTCTCTTGAAACACGCGGCGGTAGTGGTCGCCTTCGCAGCGCCTACAACCAACAGCTACAAGCGCCTGGTTCCGGGCTTCGAAGCGCCGGTGAATCTTGCTTATTCGGCAAGAAATCGCTCGGCGGCCATCCGCATCCCGATGTTCTCAACTAATCCGAAGTTGAAACGTCTCGAATTCCGTCCGCCCGACCCTTCGTGCAATGCCTACCTCGCTTTCTCGGCGATGCTTTTGGCCGGAATCGATGGAATTCAAAACCGGATCGATCCGGGCGAGCCTCTGGAAAAGGACATTTACGATTTGTCACCGGAGGAATTGAAAGATGTTCCGACGCTGCCGGGTTCGCTCGACGAGGCCTTGAAGGCGCTTGAGGCAGATCACGACTTTCTCCTCAAAGGAGATGTGTTCAGTCAACAACTGATTGAGCGATGGATCAGTTACAAACGCGACCGCGAAATCAATCCGTTGCGCATGCGTCCGCATCCGCTGGAGTTTTCGCTTTACTTCGATATCTGAGAGTGCTTGTCCAAAATCCAACTTCAGGATCCGACGTCCGCCCATGAGACGTCGGGCGTTGGACATTGGACATCGGAAATAGAAAATGCCGGCCTCAAGGAGAGACCGGCATCGTTTGATTATGTCCGGTTAAGGTACTAAACCTGTCACCGGATTTCCGTAAAAACCCATCGCTTTGGCGTTGACCGGGTTCCACTTGTCCAGCGTTCCCATCACTTTCACAGGCAAAATGACTTTATTGGTCGTAAGGTTATTCTGCTTCGCGATGCCATTATCGGCGTAGGTGCCGTTGTTGCCAACTGAGAACTTGGTTTCGCGCACCTGCTCACCGTTGTAATAAACCTTCACGATGTATTCGCCAGGCATCTGATTGATGTAGAGAGCGTTTTCGTATGCCGTGTAATTTCGCTGATCTTCAGTCATGATGAATTCGGCTCTGTGCGGCCAACTGAATTTGAACTCTCGCCAAAACAGCGACTCATCATTGCCTCGCTTGTCCGCGTAATAACGCTCGCCTGTGTCTACCAGTCCGCCATCGTCGGTGGTCGCGATCTGCTTGCCGTTATGAAAAATCCGGGCCTCGAGGTTGTCGTTTTTTAGATCGCCCTTAAACCACATGCGTATTATCGGAGTTGCTACATCCCTTTCGTAGTCGAGGTCGGCCAGGCCAATGGGCAGCTTCCAATCGTAATCGACGTAATAGTCGACCTCGTTCTTGTAACGTGCGTCGGAGTATTGGGGCTTGTATCTGACTACTTTGAACTTGCCCTGGAAGACGGTCGAGTTGTCGCGGATGTTTGTAATCTTTAAGCCAAATAACCCTCCCGTCACGATTGCTTTCTTATCTCGATTTGAATCGCTCTCACTGGAAACTTTTGAGATTCCCGACTTCTCATCGTAGCCGCCCCGGTACTCCAACGCTTCGCTGAACCAAAGCGAACCGTCTGGCATGAAGTAGTCGGCCTTAAAGCGCAACTTGGTTGAGCCACCGTAAACGACGTCGAAATTAATGCGAGGCGCCCAGCTAGTGTTGTGGTTATCGTTTGGTATTTTCCAGTAGTAGTCCCAATGCTCGATCTGAACTTCGAGCGTTTCAGGCAGAAACTGGGGCGTTGCCGGCGGTTCTGGTTTTACGGCATAAGGACCACCCGCACGCGGCGCAGCGCCAGTAGACGCAGGTCGACTTGCAGGCTGAGGCTGCTCGGGTTGCGACTCAGTTTCCTGGGCTGGCTGAGCCGTTTCCGTTGGCGTCGGCTGCGGTTTTGGTTTCGGAATTTTGGGGATTCTAAATTGCGCCGCAGCAAGCTCGGCGCTAAAGAACACGGCCATGACTAGCATGAGAATCAGTAAAAACGAACGCCTCATTTTCGCCTCCTCCTGATATAGAAACTTTTGGGAATTCCCGGATCGCTTGTTATGAACAAACAGCGCTGGGCTTAGGGTCCTGAGAGAATATTCCTTTCACCGTTTCTTGGCAACGCCTAAGTATCTGGCTGGCGCCCGGCGCGCCGCGTACAATGGCTTCGTGACTCTCAGCGGACAGATTGAATCGCTCATTCGCGATCTGCCTGACGGAAAAGGCGCCCGGCTCTTTCTGGAACGTCTTTCAAGCGAACAGGCTGCCACGCTGCAAAAACTTTACCGCGATCCTGCTCTTTTGTCGGATACCCTCGCTCTGGCGGCCTGGAGTCCGTTGCTGGCTACCACACTCGAGCAGAACCCTGACTATATCTCATGGCTCATGCGCGAGCGGGCGGACGTGCGCGTCAGAACTCGCGACCAGCTAAAGGAATCATTGGCGCGGTTCGCCCTAACGAATTCGAGCTTGACTCCGCAGATCCTCTTTGCGCGATTCAGGCGTCGAGAACTGCTGCGAATTTATCTGCATGATGTGCGGCGCGCTCACACGCTGGTCGAAACAACTGAAGAATTATCAAACCTTGCTGACGCGATCTTGGATTATGCCCTCAGCCTGGCGCGACAGAATCTCGATAACCTTTATGGAGCGCCGCTGCGCGACGAGCGCGGGCGGGTTGCGACAGCCGAGTATTGCATAATCGCCCTGGGAAAACTGGGTTCCGGTGAACTTAACTACGCTTCGGATATCGATCTGCTCTTCATTTATTCCGACGACGGAACGACCGCCGGCTCAGGCGAGCGCGGGAAACTAAGCAACCGCGAATACTTCATCAAACTTTCTGAGACCGTCAGCAAACTTGTAGGACATCCGGCCGGCGAGGGCGCCGCATATCGCGTGGATTTGCGTCTGCGGCCTCACGGGCGTGACGGCGCGCTCGCCTGTTCTCTCGGCGAAGCTCTCAAGTATTACGCTGAGTCGGCCCAGGCCTGGGAGCGACAGGCTTTGATTCGCAGTCGCGCCGCGGCGGGATCGAGTGCGCTGTTCTCAAGGTTCGCAGCCGCCGTGCAACCGCATATTTACCGGTCTGATATTTCAGTCAAGGAGGCACTCGCCAGCGTTCGCCTGGCGAAACAAAAAATCGATCGCCACGTGGAACGGAAAAATACCGGCTTCAATGTGAAACTTCAGCGCGGCGGCATCAGGGAAATCGAATTTATTGCCCAGGCGTTACAACTGGCGCATGGAGCCGCCGACGAGTGGTTGCGTGTGCCGCATACATTGATAAGTTTGGGCCGACTGGCCGATCGCAATTTGATTACCGAACAGGAACGGTCTGATTTGTCAGCGGCTTACACCTTCCTCCGCACGCTTGAGCATCGCTTGCAAATGGAGCATGGACTGCAGACCCACACCGTGCCGCAAACTGAACCACAACGCTCACTGGTAGCCCGGCGCATGGGTTTTAAGTGGCCGTCTGCGCTTGAGGATTTCGAAAAGGCCCTCGTCCGGCATACGACCAATGTGCGCCACGCCTATGATCGGGTCTTTGCTGAAGACGACAGCGCGTTGGCAAGCCCGGCAATTGAGGCGCGAGCGTCCGCAGAGGAATTTGGCCACTACAATGCTTCGATTGGCAGCCGCGCTGCCGAAGTACCACGTGTTTTGAACGTAGCGGCGCAAGTGTTCGCTTCACATCTGGGACCGGAGCGAATCACACCGGCTGCGCCCCTGGTGCAAAATCTGGCTCGTCGTCTTCAGCAAATCGCACAGGAATCGATTAACCCGCAACGCGCTTTAATGTTAACGGCTCGAGTAGCTTCATCGCTGGAAAAGTTTGAAGAGAAAGTTGATTTATCCGAAGACAACATACTTGGTCTGGTGGAGTTGTGCGGCGCTTCCGAGTTCTTTGGTGAAATGGTCGCGAGCAATCCCGCCCTAATCAGCACACTGGAAACTGATAGATCGTTCCTGCGTCGCCGCGACTATCGGGCCCGTCTGCGGGCCAGTATCGATCCGGAAAAAAGTTTTTCCGCAGAGCTTGCTGCCCTGCGACGAGAGTGGTCAAGGTTGCTGATCGAAATCGGCCTGGAAGATGCCGCCGGCAGCATTTCCCTAAGCACCTCGAATGAGCTGCAGACCGAGCTGGCCATAGCCAGTGTCAACATCGCTTACCTGATTGCGCGCCGTGAAATGGTGCGACGGTATGGGCCGCTTGCAGGTGGACCCCGCCTGAGCGTACTTGCGCTGGGCCGACTTGCCAGCGGGGGTGCCGATTACGGGTCGGATCTGGACATCGTGCTCGTTTACGATTCGTTGGTTTCATCGCCTGTGGCCCAGCTTAGCCAGGACGAAGCGTACGCACGGCTCTGCGAATTGATGATCGTGGCGCTGTCGAGCGTGACTCGCGAGGGCTATCTGTATCGCGTGGATTTGCGTCTCCGTCCCAACGGCAAGAATGGTCCGCTCGTCACAAGTTCCGAAGGATTCCTGGATTACATAAGGCACCGCAGCGCGATTTGGGAGTGGCTTGCTTATGTGAAGTTGCGCGCCGTCGCCGGCGATTTGGAACTCGGCAAGATGATCGAAACACATGCCAGGCACGCGGTCCATGAAAATGCGCGTGGCGCCGATCCCGGCGAATTGAAAAAGGAAACGCGTCGCGTTCGCGAACGGCTCGAGGGCGAGAAAGCGGGAGGCATTCGCAGGAACGGCCGGCGCAACTTTGACGCAGACCGTCAGGAGTTGGACATTAAATATTCGGCCGGCGGCATGCTCGATGTTTATTTTGCCACGCGCTATCTACAGTTGCGCGACGATGTCACGGACGAAGGCGACGATCGTTCAACGCTTGCAACTCTGGCGCGACTTGAGGCCAACGGTTCCCTGGACGGTCGCGATTATGAGGCGCTCAGCCAGGGATATGCACTGCTTCGCACAGTCGATCATCAGCTGCGACTAATACTAGGGAAGGTGAGTCGACTGCCGGCGGCTGATTATGCAGTGTTTAAGGAAATTGCCCGCCGGCTGGATTTGGAAGCGCCGAAGGCGCTGGCCGATAGTTTGCGGGAGCGAATGCGCGCGATACGCGCGGCTTATGACCGTATCACGAACTGACGCACGTTACACAGTCTGTTCGTTCTCGCCGTTAGCCTCATACCAGCAGCGCGTGCACCAACGATGGGTCCGCTCCCGCTCGCTGGATGCGTAATCAGCCGAAGCGGGCAGCCGTTTAACCAACTCCCGCTCGTCGTCGCTTAACTCATACCAGTTGCGCATGATGCCTTCGTGACAACGAGGGCACTTTCTGTCGGCCTTCACTAAAACACTCCTTAATCAAAAGCCAGCCTGCAATGGACTGACGAATTCGACATAACCAAAAAGCCTGTTTACGTAAAAATCTTAATCGTGTAACTTAGTTTTAGGTTCTGGCGCAACGGAATGTCAAACCGGAGCATCAACATCTTCAGCCGTATCCGCAAGGCGCGGCAACGACGAGTAAGGGATAGAAAATGTTTCGCATTAAAGCTTCATACACCGGCCAGTTGGAACTGAAAACTACGCTGGAACGCGCCCGCGAATTTTTTGGCGAGCTGCACAATTTCGCCGATTTGATGCCGGGCATCGAGGGCATTCGCAAGGAGTCCGGTGGCATCATGCGCTGGATAGTGCGAGCCGAAGTGCCGGTGATCGGTTCTGTACAAGCGAGTTTTGCTGTCCGTAAAACGGAAGATCGGCCGGAACGTCTTGAATGGTCGCCGGCCGGCACGGAAATGAAGAACTACCTTCGCTATGCCGCTGCTTTTGAAGTGCGCGGTCATAACGTGCTGATCAAAATCTCACAGCATGTCGAACTTCGCCGCGCTCACGCCAGAGAGTTACATCGTCTGGCCGCGCTGGTTGGCGAAGGCGCGATCAGCTCGGAAATGCAGAAACGGGTTGCGGAAATGATTAGAACTTTTCTCGAGCGTGCGCAGCAGAAGCTTGAGGGAGAATCGGCGATCGAACAAGAGGCGATTTCGTAGGACATCCTTTCTGTCCTTGTCGCGTGTCTCACCGGCGTCCGCCAACAAAATCTTTTATGTCTGCGGCAACCTCCAATTCCTTCAAGTCCCGCAGCTACCTATGTCCGTAGCTAATCATATTTGCAAACATCCGATAAGCTCCCGGCACTCCGGCGCGTAATTCCCGGTACCAGACCATACTCGTGTAAATGTAATTGCCTTTCCCATACTTTGCTGCCAGCAGACCGCTCGTAAGCGGTGTCTCGCCCGGATCGTTGCTTGCGAACAGCGCGGTGTAGTGCTCGTCCCATTGTTTGGGATAGTAGAGTCCGCGTTCCTGAATCCAATTGGCGAAGTCGGCCGGCGTTATCCTGTTGGGAAAGTAAAGCAGTGGATGCCGCGGCTGTAGGAAAGTGATCGGCGCGGTTTCATCGGTTATGCGTTTGTCGTCCAGGATTATGGGGTAAGGAGCAAGCTGCGGCCGGTTCTTCTTCTCGTCCGGGTTCCATTCATTGTCTTTATGGTAGAAGACGATCAGAGTCCCGCCAGTCTGCGCAAAATCAAGCAGACGTGAATTGGCGGCAATCAGTTCCGGATGAGCTTCATAGCCGCGATTGTCAATGATGATCGTGTCAAAGTTGGAAAGGTCGCTGGTTTTAATATCTTCAACCGTCAACGCTTTCGCGTTTACTCCCAACGCCGCGAGCGCATGCTCCAGCGTTTGATCAAAACTGGGCACGAATCCGACTTGCAGACGAGG
The DNA here is from genome assembly GCA_035297925.1 of Pyrinomonadaceae bacterium. Taxonomy (GTDB): domain Bacteria; phylum Acidobacteriota; class Blastocatellia; order Pyrinomonadales; family Pyrinomonadaceae; genus PSRF01. The sequence continues at coordinate 28,994 of DATGYM010000089.1, forward strand.
AACGACCCGCGCATCGCTGAAAATCACCGGCAAAGTGCGCTTACTGATAACTGAGGCGGCAGCGTCTTCGACCACCATAAAGGCAAAACTCGAATTCACCGCTGAAGAGGTTGCTATTCGCGGCTTGGTGGGGGCAACTGATCGCAGCTCAACGGAACGAGTTTCATTTGGCTGAAGAGTAAGATTCGCGCCAACTGCAGCAATTCCCAAAGCACGACTACTCAGTTGCACAGTTCCGCGAAACGGCGTGGCCAAATTATTTCGAACTACTGTGATGAACCTCAGCACCTGGTCGCGGCGACCGGGCGTCCAGACTACAGGGGTGGGCGAAACTTTCCTGATTTCTACCGCCGGCGCAACCTCAAGCTGAATCGCGCGAGCTACTGAAAACCTGGCGCCGTCCATTTCCATCGTGGCGCGGGCCTCGAAGCGTTTGCCTTGAAGTAATCCATCATAGAGATGTTCTTCCTGGGGCACTGTCAAAGTTGCACTGCTCGGCGTTGTGCTGTCGAGTGTAACCACTGTCTCGGTGTCAGGCAGCAGCAGATCCGCGGCAGGTAGGCGGACGTTATCGCCCCAGCCGTTCAGGCGCAGGTCATTGAGGTGAATGCCATAGCCACCCGGATTTCCAATGATGATTGAAAAAGTCGTCGACGTGCCCGGGACGAGCACGGGGTTGCGGGAGGTGAGCGTCAAGGTAATGCCAGACGCTGTCGCTAACGCAGTATTCGCGCGGGTTTCGAACAAGCGAAACCGTTCAAGGTCGTTGGCCGTGCTTTCCGCTCCGGGCGCGGACGCCGTCTGGCCGGCCCGCCAATCTACCAGGGCCGCAAGCACCCGATCCGGTTGTCCAAGAAAATCAGTGAGGGGTCGTCCATCGATAGTCGGCGGCGCAGCGGCTACCGCGAATGGCTCTGATAGTTTCAATCCGGCCACCGGCGTGTTGGCGTTTTCGGGCAATTTAGGAGTGCCCGGGGCTTCGTGCAACAGTCGATAGCGAATTAATGGCAGCTTGCCGGCTTCGATGCGCCGCGCTCGCACTAGCTCCGCAATAGTTTTTGGCCAGGGCCCCTGCGTAGCGTGTTGCTGCAGCGCGGCCAGCGCCTCTTCGGCGAATGAAGTTCCCCGCACCTGATCCACTTCGTTTGGATCGATCGCAAAGATACTTTCACCTTCAGTCTTCGTCGCACTGGCGCCGCCAAAGATGCGCACGAACAAGCGTTGTGCCTGCCAGGGTTTAGCCTTGTTAAGTTGTTCCGGAAATCGATTAGCATCAGCAGCTGCGTTGAATGCTTCGATGATCAATCGTCCGGTGGCCTGATGATGACCGTGACCCGTAGTTGTATCGTGGTTCGTAATGATCACGTCGGGGCGCAGCTCGCGAATCTTTAAAACCATTCGGCGCAGCGCTTCATCGTGCCCCCAAACTTTGAAGGCCTCATCTGCTGATTTCGAAAAACCAAAATCCTTCAGACCGAGAAAGTAGGGCTCTGAACCTTGAATGTTCGCGGCGTTCCTCGTTTCCTGAGCCCTGATGACTCCGAGTTCCTCATAGAGCTCCGGTCCGATTGCATTCTGTCCGCCCTCGCCGTAAGTCGAAAATAAACTAACCGTGTGCACTCCATCTCGGCGCCGCAACACCGTTAGAGTTGTGCCGTCCTCGTCGTCGGGATGCGCAGCGACACACATCACCGTCCAGGTGTTAGTCAGGTCCACCAGCGCCTGATGAAGCTCTGCCTCATTGATTGCCGGGGTTTCTACTGCAGGCGTTGGCGAAGGCGAAGCAGCTTGCGCTTGCGCCGCAGTCGTTAAAGCCGAAATGAGAAGCGCCAGTGTGCAGACAAGTGAAATAAGAGTTTGGTAACAGCGACGTGTCATGTGGGTTTCCTGTGTAAGCAAACTGTTAGTTTGCACCTATGTCGTAACCCGCAAACTAACTGTTTGCGCTACCAGTTTGCGTTACATCATCGGTCTAACCGCGCACTCGTTCCAGTCGCGCTGCCAGAGTCATGATTAATGCAATCATCAACATCAATAGAACGCCGTAGGCCGCGGCCGTTCCGAGATTAAAATCACGCAGCTCAGACGCGATGGCGATTGAGATCGGCCGGTTCTTTGGCACAAATACGAGCACCGAAGCCACATATTCACCCAGGGCAATGACAAAAGCCAGCAGTGTCCCCGCGATAGCGCCCGGCCAAACAAGAGGCAGCGTGACCTGAGTAAAGCGCTGCCACCAACGCGCGCCCAGGCCGGCAGCGGCTTCTTCAAGCGCCGCATCTATTTGCTCCATACTCGCCTGGACCGCGCGGACCACCAGCGGCATGAATCGTAAAAAGTAGACCACCGGCAGAATCCAAAAGGTTCCCACAAGTATGAATGAACCCAGCAACGGCGACCTCTGGCCATAAGCCTCAGCCAGTGAAACTGCGACCACGGTTCCCGGCAGGGCCCAGGGAACGAGAATAAGCCATGACAACAGCCGCCTCCATTTCCTGCTTCCTTTCCGGGTCAACAGACTTGCCACGCAAAAGCTCCAACCCAGCGCTGCCAGGGCGGCGATTGCCGACATCGATAAGCTGTTAAAGAACACTTCGCGCGCGCGCCCGTCGGAAAATATTTTTATGTAGTTTGCAACCGTATAAGAAGTGGGCACAGTTTGCGTTGTCCAGTTTCCTTCACGTGCAAAGCTGACGAGCACAAGCGTGGCGACGGGCAGAATAAGTAAGAGCGAAAACACAATACCGCAGGCGATCGCCAGCCAGCGTGAGCCTCCACGCGTTATTGCTTTTCGTTTCCTGATTGAGCCCTTCATAGCGGCGGCCGCAAATTTTCGCGTCCCCTCATAACGCTGAAAGAAAAAAAGCGCGCTTAGCGAAATCGCGGCAAGAATTACCGTCTCTGTGATCGCCAGTGCTGCATCTCCACGCTGGCGGGCGGTGTAAATTTCCAGCGTTAGCACGCGAACACCGCCGCCAAAAAGAAGTGGTGCGCTGAAAGAGGCCATCGATGTCATGAACGTGAGTAACGCGGCGGCAATCAACGAGGGAGTGAGCTGCGGCAAAACAATTCTTCTTAGTACTCGGCCACGACTTGCTCCCAAACTCCTGCCGGCTTCCGCCAAAGCCGCATCGATACGACTCAGTCCCGCACCGGTCAGAACATAGAAGAACGGGTACATCGTGTAAGTATGAAAAAGCAATAGCGCCGGCCATCCGCGCAGAGACCACGGTGACTGTTGCAACTGAAAAACCGACTGTGCCAGGCGCGCCAGAATGCCTGATTCGCCGCACAGAAAAATGAAAGCAACCGTGCCTACCAGTGGCGGCAGGACAAGCGGCAAGGCAGCGAAGGTTGCGAAGATGCGCCGCGCTGGAAAGGTGTAGCGCTCAAAAAGAAACGCTAGCGGAATGCCGACGGCGGCGCAAAACAAAACCGTCAGCAGCGACACGCCGACACTTGCAAGGATTGATTCGAGAACGATGTCCTGGGAAAGTGTTTGCCCGTAATTCGCGAGCGACCAGTTTCCGTTGTGCTGAAGCGAGGCCAGCACAACGTGGATATTGGGGTAAATGACGCCGTAGAGCAGAACGACGGCGGTGGTGAATATTAAAAAAAGACGCGGAGACGCGGACAAAGGGAGACGCGGCCACCGAACCGCGTTAGCTACCCTGCCTGATGCCGCCATCCGTTTGCCTCTGTAAGTTATTCTTCTTCGCCATAATCGTGCATTTCGGAAACCGTCATTCCCTGAGCAGGGAAATTCGCTCCGGCGGCAAAACTACCGTTTGCTGTTCGCCGACTTTTATACCTTCAGCCTCCAGAGCCAGCGCTTCAAGGAGTAAACCATTAGCGTCAAGTTTTATGCTCGACGTTGCTCCCGCAAAGTTGATCTCGCGCACCACGGCGGGCAGGGCGTTCTCAAGCTGGGCATTGCCGTTGGCAAACAAAACGTGCTCAGGACGGATAGCGAGGATGCAAGGCTGATTCAGCGGCACCAGATTATTGCCCTCGACCGGTAAGCGAATGGTGTGACCGCCTGCGAGGGTTTTGAATTCTGCGACTTCGGACTTAGCGGAAGTCAGACGCATCACGCGGATCAGATTATTTCGTCCCAGGAATTTTCCCACTGAAAGTTGAGAGGGATGCTCGTACAAGTCGCGCGGCCGGCCGGTTTGTAGTATGCGGCCGCCAACCATCACGCTGATGCGGTCGCAGAGTGCAAAAGCCTCTTCCTGGTCGTGGGTCACGTAGACTGCTGTCAGGCCGAGGCGAGTAACCAGCTCGCGCAATTCGCCACGAGTTTCTTCGCGTAAGGTTACGTCAAGATTGGAGAGTGGTTCGTCAAAAAGCAACAGAGCAGGTTCGATGGCGATGGCGCGTGCAATTGCCACGCGCTGCTGCTGGCCGCCAGAAAGTTCATCAACGCGGCGCTTTTCATAACCGGGTAACTGCACCAGCTCCAGGGCGCTTTTCACGCGCTCAATAATCTCGCCTTTCGGCTTGTGGCGCGCGCGCAAGCCAAAGGCAACGTTCTCGAAAACATTAAGGTGCGGAAAAAGGGCATAGTTTTGAAAGACCATGCCAAAGCCGCGTCGCTCGGCGGGCAAGTTTGTAATATCTCTTCCTTCAAACAGAATCGAACCGGTGTCGGGTTGTTCCAAACCGGCGATCATTCTGAGCGTGGTCGTCTTGCCGCAGCCGGATGGTCCAAGCAAGCCAAAAAACTCGCCGCGCTCCACCTCGAGGGAGACATCAGCCACGGCTGCGGTGTTGTCGAACCGCTTGGAAAGATTTTTTAAAGAAAGCAGTGGCATCTTTGAAATTAACGGTCAACGAGTCCGCGCAGCGGACAAGTAGCGCTGGGCAAGCGAAGCGGAACGAAGTGGAGCGGAGCGCCGCCCAGAATTCCAGATCCTAATATTTGAGGCCGCTTTCGCGAGTGGTAGAAACTCTGCCGCCCGCTAAAGCGGGCTCACAAGTCCGTTGGCGGCCCTACCCAGGGTTACGCTTCGCTCCACCCTGGGCTAAATTCCTCCGCCTGCTTTGCAGGCTCGTTGACTCTTCCACCTAAACTTAAATTGCCGGCGAGCTCGAACCATTCATTTCTTACTGCGCCCCCGAATCTCTGTATCCCAATATCGCAGCCAGTCGCTACTCTGTTGGCGCAGCAAATCCCAATCAAGCGGCATTTCGTTGACCCGTTCGTTCATCCAGGCCGGGAGTTGACTGCGGTCGATATCAGTGCGCACGGGAATGCGATAATACTTCTTCGCCGCCAGCACAAGGCTCTCCTGCGTCGTTACAAACTCATAAAAGCGTTTGGCCTCTTCTTCATTCGGCGCGCCGCGCACCACAGCGATGCCATCGGTGATTACCGGCGTCCCGCTACGCGGAAACACGTAACCGACGGGAAATGACTTTTGCTCTTTGTATATCCAAACGTCCGGCAGGTTCCATAAACTCACAAGACCTTCGCGGCGTACCAGCTTTTGCATAAGAAGCGTGCCATCAGCTGTATATTCGTGGACATTCGCATCCAGCCGTCGCAGCCAATCATAACCCTTGTCGGGCGACCCGGTATCTTTGTAAAAGCGCCATATCATGGCGCCGAAGATCGCGCGCATTGAATCCGAAGGGTTTGGGTTTCTGATGAGAATCTTGTCTCGCCATTTCGCGTCGAGCACATCATCCCAATCCTGCGGCGCGTCTTCAGCTTTCACCGCCTCGCTGTTGTAAACAATGACCTCCGGCGTCTGATAGGTTCCATACCAGCGGTCCTGCTTGTCTCG
>DATGYM010000090.1:0-3085 GCA_035297925.1 Pyrinomonadaceae bacterium
CTTGTTTGCTGGCGTAAGGCTGGACCTAAGAGCCTTTGGAAACGGAGAGGGGAATTTCCGGGCGAGCTGAAGAAATGGAATCAAAATCTCCCCAAATCTAGTGATCTAGAAGCACAGCTTCAGTGGTCAGAAGCTGTTTCAGACCTTAAGACACAGGGTGTTCTAGTAGTGCGTCACCATTTCTCGCCGTGGATGGCTGACCCCTTGACGCACCATTCGCTCTTATCAGTCCAAGAGAACAATGGTAAACTCGAATCAGTTAGTGAATTATCACCGCTGATTCATTCATTGGTCGATGCATGGATGAGCGATATTCAAGTTCAAGCGTTCTGTAAGTCCGATGTAAACATTTCAAAGGAAAAAGTGATCGAGAGACTTACGATTAAAGGAGGTATTTGAAAAATGCAGAAATTCATGGCGAAAAACTTTTTCGGTGATCTAGATGGCCATAATTTCTCATCTTATCGAGAGCTGGAAGAAAACATCCTTACGGTCTTCAACAAGTACCGAGGGAATTTCCCACCGCGGTATTCTTATCGTGATTTGATTGAATGGGCTCTTGATAATCAATGGATAATTGAAGAGAGCAATGGCAGATTTCACGTTCAGCTGAAAAGTCCGTGAAATAATCCATACGAGGCCGGTGCTCACAGTCCTAATAGCTTCCTAATCTTCGGTCGAAAATGGGACAGGCTACTTTTAAAGAAATCAACGGTCAGTTACTTCTAAACGTTTTTGCTTTTTTGTTTGGTTCAATCCTGCGCAGGCACTTTTGAATTCAACACCACACTCTCTTGCTCGCGAGCTCGGCGCCCGGAATATCGTTGGTCCGACGGATCGGAAAGAGCGGGACGCGGTTAGCGACTCGGTTGCAACCTTTGGCGCGAAACTTTGAGCGCGTCGGGGTTGGCGACGTGACTGGGTTGGCCGCGAAAATAATTCAAAATATTTTCCACTGACATGGTGGCGGCGCGTTGAAACGTTTCCCTGGTTTGCGATGCCATATGCGGCGTCAGCACGGTGCGCGGCGCGTCGAGCATTGGATTGGTCATCGAGACCGGCAAGGGATCGCACAAATCCGTCGCGGCTCCGGCCAATCGTTCCGCTCTGATGGCGTCGGCGAGATCTTGATAACGCTGAGGGTCAGGCCCTGCGTATTCACTAGCTCGGAGCGATTGGTACGGTTTTCCTTTTTTCTCGGCGGTCTCGTGTAACCACGACAGCACTTTCGCATCCAATCGGATCGCGATCAGCTTTCTTGGCTTGTCTCTGACCGTCGGCCGTCCTACACGACGCATCCGCGAGAGCTGCTTGTCGGAAAGTTTGTGTAGCGAATAGAGCAGGTCTTTGCTCTCAGCAATCGGCTCGCGGCTTGATGAAGAATACGTTACGGTCTGAACCTATCCGAACGAACTTCCACATTTCCGGAATTCCGGAAACCGGAAAAGTTTGTCAGTCGCACCAGCCGACAGTTGGCCACATTATTGGCGACGGATGCCAACGGTAGGACGTCTCCTATGGTGTCGCACGACAAGAATTCGCACGACATCTCCAGCAATACGAAATAGGAAATGATAAGGGAAGCGCTGCAAATTCACGCGGGCGGAGGTCATGCTCGCGGTCGCAAAGAATTCCGGTCGTTCCGCCGCCTGCTGCATGTAATATCGCAGCTCGGCACAAAATTCGTCGGCGAGTTGCCGCGTCGCAACCCGCTCGTAGTAACCCATGATCTCGTCGATATCCGAATAAACCTTCGGATGTAGGACGAGGCGCATCAGGTTCGGCGGTGGTGGATCCGTTGATCAAGCTGCTCCAGCGGCGTTTCCTGGGGTCGCGTCTTTACTTTCTTATCAGTCTAAACACTTCGTGAGGGAAACTGTTCATTTCACTTAAGCGTCCCCATGATTTCCCGGTACGTGCGCCGCACGGCGACTTCTCTCTGAGATTTGTATCCCTGCATCTGTTGGTACTGAGGTAAGATGACCGCGGCGGTGGCTTGATCTTCGGTGGCGCCGCGGTTGATTTCGTTTTGAACGGCGTCGCGCAGGTCGACCAGCATCTGACGAAACCGATGAAGCCCCTGGCGGGTTTCTTTGGGATCTTGGGGAATGGGGCCGTGCCCCGGCACGATGATGTCGGCTGGCAGAGCTTCCACTGCGTCGAGCGTTTTCAGCCAGCTCACGGCGTAGCCGTCGTTGATATAGAGGAATTGATCGGAGAAATAGAGCTCGCTCACGTAGGCAATGCGGTCTTGCGGCACGAAAATGATACTGTCGCCTCTCGTGTGGCCCTTGCCTAAAAAAAGCACCTGAATGTTTTTGCCGCCGAGATGGATCGTCAAGCGATCGGGGTAGATGATTTGTGGCAACCTGGCCTTTTGTTCGTCGGGCGACGCGCGATCTCGCTGCATCTGGGCAAGCAGATCGGTCCGGTAATCCTCGTGGCCGATTTTGACCACGTCCGGATAGGCAACGTTGCCCCACGTGTAATTATTGTGGAAAGTCGACGAAACCAGAAAGCGCACCGGTTGCTTGATCTGACTCGCGATCGCTTCGCGTTCTTGCCGCGCGATGGCTTCCGAAGTGAGGCCGTCGAGGACGATGACTCCTTCATTAGTTGCGATGACGCCGCTGTTAAAACTGGTGGACGAGAAGACATAATAACCCGGTATCAGCTCTCTCAGGGTGCCGGTACGATTACGCTGCGCGGGTGTTAACCGAGAGTCGTCGCGCTCCTGCGCTTGCGCGGGAAAAACAAAGAGAGAAGTGACAAGTATGAATATTAGAGCAGCGGTTGATTTGGACATCTTCGTCCTCCTGGGTTTCGAGAGTGTCGAAACGTCGAAACGAAAGTGAGCGTGCTGCGCTAATAATCGCAAACCGGTGCACTGCTGCAAGCGCAACTCAGAGAGGATCAGGTCTGGTATTTTTGACATTGCGGATCTGATGGCACACCGCGGCTACGAAAAATATCTTCTCTCAGAGGAGAACGGACTTTTGACGAGGCTTTCGGTAACGAATGGGAAATTGGACGCGAGCCAGGCGTCGATCCCGCCTTCGAGCGGGCGAACCCTAGTGATTCCTTT
>DATGYM010000091.1:0-28344 GCA_035297925.1 Pyrinomonadaceae bacterium
GAAGAGTGAAGAGTGAAGAGAGCAGGTGAAGGGTGAAGAGTGAGGGGTGAAAAGTAGTTAGAGATCTTTGGGTGGGTTGTGCTTCCCGCGGGTCATTAACTAAACCATGCTCTTCACTTTTCACTCTTCACTTTTCACTCTTCACTTTTCACTCTTCACTCTTCACTTTTCACTCTTCACTCTTCACTTTTCAAGGTACCAGCACGAGCTTTCCAAATTGCGCCCGATCTTCCATCAACTCATGTGCGCGGCGCGCTTGCCTCAGCGGTAATACTTGATCGACTACGGCGCGAATCTTGCCACTCTCAACGAATTTCATCGCCGCAAGCAGTTCACCCTTGGATCCCATGAATGATCCCAACACCGTCAAGTGACGGTAAAAGACCTGGCGCAGATCGGTTTGCGCTGCAAATCCGCTGGTGGCGCCACAGGTAACCAACCGGCCATTAGTTTTTAGGGAGGCGATCGAGCCAGGCCAGGTTGTGGCTCCGGTATGTTCAAAAACAACATCAACGCCTTTCCTGTTTGTCAGTTGCTTCACTTCTTTTGGCCAATCATCCCGGCCATAATTCACCACCTCATCGGCGCCCAATTCACGCGCCTTTTCCCGCTTTGCCTCCGAACCCGCAGTTGCGATAACGCGCGCGCCCCGCAGTTTCGCAATCTGAATTCCCAACGAACCAACTCCGCTGCCGGCTGCGTGTATCAGCACATCTTCACCCGGCTGAACAGCAGCACGCGTCACGAGCATGTGCCACGCAGTGACTGTCACCAGCGGCAGCGCGGCAGCTTCTTCCCAGCTCAAAATTTGTGGTTTCGGAATGACGTTTAGGGCGGGTGCGACGACGAACTGCGCATAACCGCCGGGACGACGGTAACCAAGAATGTCGTAATCGGGACAAAGATTATCCCGGCCTGCCAGACATTCCGAGCAATGCCCACATGACACGCCGGGCTGAAGCATTACTTCGTCTCCTGGGCGCACCCAGGAGACCAACTCCCCAACCTGATGCACTACGCCCGCAATATCGTTACCGAGGATGTGCGGCAACGGAATATCGATGCCGCGCAAACCCGCACGTGCCCACACATCGAGGTGGTTCAGCGCGCACGCTTTCACCTCCACCAGAACTTCATTTGCTTTGACGATGGGATCGGCTGCATCGGCGTACTCCAGTACTTCAGGGCCGCCGTGCTGCCTGAAAAGGACTGCCTTCATAGACGACTAGCCGCGGATGCGCGGATAAATTCGGATCTCAATCAACCGTCAACGGTCGCAGCGAGCAGGCTGGGGACGAACTTATCCGTGTGTATCCGCGTAAATCCGCGGCTCGGTTTCCGCTTGCTGTCGCGCGTGATATGACGAGCGCGTCAGCGGACTCGATTCAACATGCTTGAATCCGAGTTCCATGCCAACCTCGCGCCAGCGTGCAAACTCCTGAGGGGTCACATAACGTTCTACGGGCAGCCGGCGGGCATGCGGTTGGAGATACTGGCCGATGGTCATGATGTCGCACGAAACGGCGCGCAGGTCCTTCATTAATTCGACAACTTCGTCAAAAGTTTCGCCGAGACCAACCATGATGCCGCTTTTGGTCTTCATGCCTCGCGCTTCCCAATCGCGACGCGCTGCAGCTCGGCGCAGCAGTGTTAACGACTGTTCGTAACCGGCATCCGGTCGGACGCGACGATACAAACGGGCAACAGTTTCGGTGTTGTGGTTCAAGATGTCCGGCTGCGAATCCAAAACCGTATTCAGCGCGTCCTCAGCGCCATTGAAATCCGGAATCAACACCTCAATCCTGCATTCGGGGTTTAGGGCCCTTACCTGCCTCACGGTTTCTGCCCAGTGGGCCGCCCCGCCGTCCGGCAAGTCGTCGCGGTTAACTGAGGTGATTACGGTATGGGCCAGATTCAATTGCCTTACCGCTTCTGCCACATGACGTGGCTCCTCAGTGTCGAGCGATCCCGGCGTACCTTTGCCGACAGCACAAAAACCACAGTGGCGCGTGCAAATATCGCCGCCGAGCATGAAGGTGGCCGTACGATCAGACCAGCACTCGAAAATATTAGGACAGCGTGCTTCCTGACAAACGGTGTGCAGGTTCAAGCCCTCGATCAGCTGCAAAACATTGTTCTGAGCCGCCGGATCGCCGAGACGAATCTTTAGCCACTCGGGCTTGGGCTGGCGAGGCTTTGGAACGTTGGAAATTACTCGAAGTTGGCGCGACAAAAAACTCTCCCTAATGAGCGGTTCCAGTATTCTAACATCGCGACAGCGGATAGAACACCGGGGGTGCTTGTATGGCGGATCTGTGTCAGCAGAACCGAGCGCGGCAGCGCCGGATGCTCGATTCAACTTTTTGAATTGGGCCGTCCAGAGGTCAGCCAACAGCTAATGGGCTGCTGAAGAGTTGCGCACATTCAAAAACTTTAGCTTCATGAATGCTGATAATTCTCAGAGTGTCTAACGTCTTCAGCGGCATTGAAGATAGTATCCGGCGCTACCACGCTCGGTTCTGTAACGCATGATCTCTAGTTCGCTGAATGACGTTGCGTGAGTCGTACATCGCCATTCTAACGCTTCCAACGCGTCTGTTATACTGCGCGGCAATTTGCGACTCCGGCAAGCCAACACGCTTGACCCCAACTAGCGGAGGAAACACATGAAACAAGCATTGAGTATCGCCGTTCTTTGTTTACTGCCGGCCCTGGCCGCGCCGGCGTATGGCGACATTGCCCGTCCACAACCATCTCCTTTCAAACCAAAAATCGTGTTGCACACCAATCTGACGATCGTTCCTGACAATAAGGCCTACGAAGCGCGACTGCAGATTTCGCAAAGCAGTATGCAGGAATTGCGCGCCGCACTGGCGAACATGCCCGGTAACGAATCTGTGGCCCAGCAGATCACGCACAGCAACACACGAACAATTCTGGCCGGTATTTTTATGTTCCTGTCCCTTTCGTTCGCCGGCGTTTGGCTGGCGCGGTCCGCGCAGACTCGCAGTCAAAAAACCCTTGTGGTCCTGCTGCTCGGAACAGGCGTTATGGGCGCCGCCGCGGTGATGACACGCGCCAACGCCGGCCCACCGAGTTCTTTTTACTGGCGCAAGCTATCGCAGAATCTGAGTAAGGGCGCGTCCACCAGCGGCGGCGTCAACATAGAAGTGGTCCCCGATTCGAATGACGGTCGCGAGCTGACTTTAATTATCCCCACCAGACCTGACTGAGAGACGCAAAGGAAGCTCAATTGGAACAATCGGCAAACTTAAGTTTGGCGGAATGGCGGCAGCAACCTGCGCTTGTCGCGCGCGATAGTGATGGAAGAATGCTTGCCGGCATAGTCATCGCCTGCGCCTGCCTGTCAGCGCTGATGGCGAGTTGGTTGCCGTTGCAGTTTTCGATAGTCACCGTCTTTCTTTTTGCCGGGCCCCACAACTGGTTCGAACTTCGTTACTTTCTGATGCGCTTGCCGGTGCGCTTCGGTCGTTCGCGCAACTTTTTTCTCACCGCTTTTGCCGGCATAGGCGTCTTGACGGCGGCCTACGTTTCAATGCCCATAATTTACGGCTTCGGCGGTTTTTCAGACCGTACCTGGCCAACAATGCTGGCGTCATGGAATAGCTTATTACTGCTTTGGCTGGGACTGCTCGTGTGGCAGCGCGGCAAGCAAAAAGCGCGACGCGATTGGTCCTGGGCTTTTCCCCTTGCTCTTGGTTTGTGTTCGCTAAACTGGCTGGCGCCCGAGTTCTTCAGTCTGGGAATTGTCTACTGCCATCCGCTCGTGGCCCTGTGGTTCATGGATCGACATCTGGCGCGTACGCGTCCGCAGTGGCTGGGCGCTTATCGTCGTTGCCTGGGTTTGCTGCCGCTCCTGTTGGCGGCGATATTCTGGCAACTTGGACACGCAGCGGCACTGCCTGATGACAACGGACTTTTTTGGAGGATTACGCAACACGCCGGCGCTCAATTGCTGCCCAACATTTCCAGTCGCGCCCTGGTTGGGACGCATGTTTTTCTCGAAATGCTGCATTACGGCGTTTGGCTATTCGCCCTACCCTTGATTGCGCCTGCACCAAAACGAGGCCAGGGGCGCACTACAGCCGCCCGCAAACGCGGCGCCATCTGGAACCTAAGAGCTGTGCCCGTGGCGCGCCATCCACATGGTTTTCCTAAACTGGTGGCGACAGCGCTCATCATCGGCTTGTTTCTCGTCCTGGTACTTTGGTTTGGCTTTGCAATCGACTATGCCACGACGCGCGATATCTATTTCACTCTGGCAATTGCGCACGTGCTCGCAGAAGCGCCGTTCCTGCTGAGAATGATTTGAGAACAGTGGTCAGTGATCAGTGGTCAGTGGGCAGTGGCCAGTTACTGCCTACTGCCGAAAACCACTGACCACTGACCACTGACCACTGCCCTCCGTCCACTGACCAAATGTCACCTTCCGCGCTTTGGCGTTTCTTACCACTCGGCTATCTGCTGACAATTCTGATCGAAACGCCGATCCTCTGTGTGGGTTTGTCACGGCGTCACCCGCTCAGCCGAAAGCTGCTGGCGGGAGTTTGGTTAACGGCGTGCACTTATCCAGTGGTTACGCTCGTTCTGCCACTTCTATTCAAAGCCGAATCGCGCCTGGGTTACCTGCTGGTCGCCGAAACGTTCGCACCCGTCGCGGAGTGCGTCCTTTTCTGGTTGGCATTTTGGTCTAAAGGCCAGCAAGGCGGACGCTCAATGTGGCGCGACTTCATTGCCATCATCGTGGCTAACCTGGCTTCGTTTGCAGTGGGAGAAGTAATGAATGCCTGGGGTTGGTTTGGTCTGCTTGGATAAGCAGTTCAGAAAGACGCTACGAACCGGGGTGCGCTGCTCTCGCTTTGCGGCGCTGCCGCCTTATCAGGAGCGTGACGATGCCTGCGGTTAATCCCACGGCTAAAACAAAAACGAAGACGAGCAGCAGAATCAGGGCGCCCCACGGGAGAGGGTTGACCGGATCCGTCCTCAGATCCAACAAGAGCAATAGTCCAAGCACGTTTTCCATATCTCATTTAGGATTTTTCATTTTTCAATATTAACAGCATCAAGCACGGTTTGAGAGTGAGCATTAGGTAATCACAAAATGGAAAATTCATGTCGTTTGTTTACAGATCTGTCTGCTTCAACAAACGCGAGAGCAGTTCAGCATCGATATTGCCTCCGGACACAATAACCCCCACGCGCATGGCGTCGCGCGGCAGTCTGCCGTTGAGCACGGCCGCGGCAGCAGCAGCCCCAGATGGTTCGACCAGCAGCTTCATCCTGAAGAGCATGAATTTTATGGTTGCGACAATTTCATCATCTGAAACTGTCAAAACGTCCTCGGCGGTTTTTTGCAGAATCGGGAAGGTCAATACGCCCGGAGACTGAACGCGTAAACCATCGGCGATGGTAGGTGGCGGTGGAATTGAAACGCGCTCACCTTTCAAAAATGATTGGCGCGTGTCGTCGGCCGTGTCGGGCTCGACGGGAAAGCAGCGTATCCTGGGATTGATCGCTTTCGCGGCCGTACTCACTCCAGCGAATAACCCACCACCGCTGCAAGGCGAGAGTAAACAATCCAGATCGGGAACGTCCTGAAGCAACTCCAGACCGCACGTTCCTTGTCCAGCCAGAATGAAGAAGTCGTCGTAAGGCGGGACCATCACGCGCCCATCGCGCTCCGCGATTTCGATGGCCACTTGTTCGCGTTCCTGTTTGAGACGATCGTAGAAAACGATTTCCGCGCCGTACGCGCGGGTGGCCGCTACCTTGGTTTTCGGCGCATCGTCCGGCATGGCAATAACAGCACCAATACCTGCCTCGCGCGCTGCCAGCGCCACCGCCTGCGCGTGATTGCCGGACGAGAAAGCAGCCACTCCGCGCTGCTTTTCTTCGTCATTAAGCGAAAGAATCTTGTTTGTCGCCCCGCGAATTTTAAATGCACCGGCGCGTTGAAGATTCTCACACTTGAAGAAGACTTCTTTACCCGTCGCCTCATTAAACGAGCGGGAGGTCAGCACGGGGGTGCGGTGAACGCGACCGCTTATCCGGGCGGCGGCTTCTTTGATCAATTCGATTGTAAGCATTAGTGAAGATTACCAGATGAAAAGCACTGCTTACAGAACCGGGAGGTAGCGACGACCGGTCAAATATTCAAACGATTGAGTCAACCCGCCATCCAACGCTAAATACGAGTGTTGATTCTTTGGTCCGTCGCTACCCGCTCTGGTTCTGATATTGTTGACCGCTGCCCACAGAGCGCTCCCTAATGGTCGGGCTACTGCCTCGGACCTTGGACTTTGGACGTTGGACCCGCTCGGCCGGTCGCTACCACGGTGCTGAACTAGACCCTGGCAAGCTGCGCGTCTTCGCAGTTGAAATCCGACTCCATCTCAAAAACTTCCGCGAAACGAGTGGCAAGCCGATCTGCTACCCCTTGCATGTCGACTTCGCGCCCCAGCAGATCCTCCATGGAGGTAACCTGTTCGCCATCGCAGGCGATGATCAAATTAAAGAAACTCAGATCGGTATTCACGTTGAGCGCAAAACCGTGCGTCGTGATCCAGCGGGCAATATGCACGCCAATGGCCGCGACTTTCCCGCGTGAAGTATGTACGCCGGTGAATCCTTCCAGCCGAAAGGCCTTGATCTGATAGTCTCCCATCGTGCGAATCAGCACCTCTTCGAGATCGCGAACGTAACGATGCACATCCTCTCGATCAGGGCTTAGGTTAATGATCGGATACCCCACAATCTGACCAAGGCCGTGATAAGTAATTTTTCCGCCTCGATTCGTTTCGAACACGGTAACACCGCGCGCAGCCAGTAACTCTGGCGACATTAAAATGGCCGCGCTGTTGCCCCGGCGACCTACGGTCAGAGTGTGTGGATGTTCAAGCAGCAGCAGCGTATCCGGCTGCTGCCCATGCTTCACGGCCAGTTCTGTTTCCTTCTGGATCCGCAGGGCCTCGCCGTATTCGACGCGGCCTAACTTTCTGATAAGGAGCGGTCTTTTCCTGTTCATCGATACAATCCGCAAGTGACGGTGCTGAATCATTCTAACAGCGATAACCGCAAAGATTGCAAAAAGGGGCGCTTTCAATTCGTGATTGCCGGCGCTACGCTCTAACCAGGAAGGCTTTACGGGTATAATGCGCGCGAACGAAAACGACAGGAGATCAACAGTGCAACGAATCCTAGCTTTATTGATAACAATGCTTTTTCTTTCCCCTGTTTGCGGTCTTGCCCAAACTCGTAGGCGCAGCGCCTCAAAATCGACCCGCAGCACTGCGGTATCGAATTCGTCAGAAGCGCAGCGCGCCGGAGCAGCTCGCGTCGCCGATCAGATAAAGGTGTTGACGCGATTCATTTATTTGCTCGGTGGGGTAGCCAAAGGACTTGAGGGCGTGGACGACGCGACCCGTCGTAACGAGGCGTCGCCGGCGATTGTTGAGCAGGCAACGAGGAACAAGGCCACCGTGCGAGCCAGCATTAAGAGTGTCAAAGACGGGCTCGACAAGTTGGAGATTGATTTTCGGACCACTCCCGATCTGCAACGCTACTACATAAGGCTTGCTGGTGTGGCCGCAGGGGCGGCGAATGCAGAGGAGTTAGCGGCCGCCAACCAGTTTGATAAAGCAGGACGGATGCTGCTCGAGGTTGTTAATCACTTGACCGATGTGCTGCTGGAAATGCGGTAAGAGCGGGAACAGTGAAGAGAGCAGTGAAGAGTGAAAGGTGAAAGGTGAAGAGTGAAGAGTGAAGAGTGAAGAGTGAAAGGTGAAGAGCAGGGTTTAGTTAATGACCCGCGGGAAGCACAACCCACCCAAGCGATCTCTAACTTTTCACCCTTCACTTTTCACTCTTCACTGCTCTCTCTTCACTTTTCACCTTTCACTGCACTTTTCACTTTCCGCTCTTCACTGCACTCTTCGGGTAGTAACCCTGGCGCGCGCGCACGCGAAGCTCGGCGCGTGCCGGCAATGTAACGGCAATACGCCGAAATTGCGTACCCGCTACTTGAGAGTTTGAGTAATACTGCAGCAGGTATTGGCCACGAAGCTCCGCCGCTACCTCATTAAAAACTCTTTCCAAATCTTTTTCCGCATCGGGCACGTAGGCTGTGCCTCCGGTCGACTGCGCGATGGTTTCCATCGCATTTTGCGCCCGTGTGCTGATCTGGTTGAGCTGCACAGAAGGACCGCCCGGATTAATGGAATAGAAAGCAGCATCTGCTTGCTGCACGGATTTTTGTACTTCAACCACGGCTCGCCTGCGACGTTCGAGCAGGTTCTGGTAAGCGGCAGCAGACGTTACCTCGCCTCTTTGTCCGGCCCGATATTCCGCCACCGTCAAATCCTTAACCATGCTGCTGAAGTTGTCGTCGCCATCCGAAATGACGAGGATAACGCGTCGATGGCGCTCAGCCGACTTATCTACCAAATACTTTGCCGCGGCCACTACCGTGTCATAAAACGCCGTGGGCACGGAAGAAGTGGCGGCGGGAATACTCAAAATTTTTGCCGCAGCCTCGTCGGCGGAGGCGAGCGGCGCAAGCAGTTTCGGCTGGTCTGAGATGGTGAAAATCGCAGCGCGGTCCGCTGGTTTAAGAACCTGCCGCAAGAACCTGGCGGCGGCCGCTTGCTGAAACGCGAAAAAACCCTTTTGGCTGACACTGCTCGAGATATCAAACAGAATTGCGATGTCCAAAGGCACTTCGTCGGGATTACCTATTTCAACCAACTGCTGCTCACGACCTTCTTCGGCAAGGTGAAAGTCGTTAACCTGCAGACCGCGTACGGGCTGCCCGGTAGCATCGACTACCGAGACAGGCACCATCACCAGATTTGAGCTCACGCGTATTACGTCGAAGTCTTCATCCTTCGGCGGAGCAGGTGTGGGCGTGGGCTTAGGTGTGGGCGCGGGTGGCGGCGGCGGCAGGTCGCGAATGGTTTGCGCTGCCGTCGGCTGCAAAAAGAAAAAAAGAGCCAGCACTGCAAATAGCAGCGCCGGCCCCAATTGTTTTCCACGATGTAAACGATTCATAAAACCAGTCGTCATGCCGCCAGAGTTGGCAACGCCGCAGGGATTGTTCAGCTCGGGATCCCGCCGTCGCCGTCCTTATTTTAGCTTCTTAACAACTTTTCCGGCAGCATGATTCATGGCATTAGGTGCAATGCAACTCTCAGTCGTTGCATGTAAGCCTGAGTCACAGGCTACTTTACTGACCACTGCTGGAAGAAGTGGTCATTGTAGGAGCCTGTTGCATTAGACCTTTGTTGATCAGCAACTTCACTTCGACGCGGCGATTCTGTGCTCGTCCCGCGCGTGAGTTGTTTTCGGCTACCGGATTCGATTCGCCAAATCCATACGGCGTCACAATACGTCGCAGCGGAATTTGATGGTTCTCTACCAGGTAACGGATTACGCTGTCGGCCCGGCGCTGGCTCAGCTGGCGGTTTATATTCACACTGCCGGTGGCATCGGCGAACCCGGATACTTCCAGTACGTACCCTTTCGAATTAAGTGCCTTGGTCGCCAGCTCGTCAAGTTTTGCTTTCGAGTCGGCGGACAACACGGAACTGCCAACTCTGAAGTTAACGGCCAGAACCGTCTGCGGCACATAATCGTCAAGCGCCGAGATTCGCTCATTGGTGGCATTCACGCCGGCCACGGCCGAGTCAGCAGTTTCCTGAGCCGCTTTAGCTCCGCCCTTGGCGGTATTAGCAACGGCAGCCAGCTCGTCCAGCTGTCCGGAGAGACGCTGCGCATTCTGCTCTACCTGGCTGAGTTTACTTTCGGTGTTTGTAGCACGATCTTCGAGCGGCGCAGCGCGAGATTCTACGGCGCGGGCGACGCGAAGATCTGAATCATTGAACCTGACCTTTTCGGCCAGCAGTTCGCCGGACGCATTACCACGACCTTCAACCTCGAGGTTGAGCCCGCGAAGAATCTGTGTTTGCGCATAGTTTGCGCCACTGCGCAGAAAGCCACCCTTGGTTTTAACGCTGGTTCTGTCATCGAGACGAACCACAGTATCTACGCCGTTCATGTCGCGGACAGTGAACGTGTCAGAGTCACGGCGCGTCACGACACCTTTGATTTTCATCTTCTCGCCGCTGGCAATTGTACGCGAGCCTGCGGGAGCCGTGGTGTCCTGAGCCAAAGCGATTGAACCTGAAAAAGCTAACAGAAGTACTGCAAGCATGAGCGAGGAAAACATTCTAAATTTCGGGATTGCCATAAAAACTTTCTCCTTCTTTTAAGTGGTGCGGCTCACACAAGCGAGCTCGGGCCGTTGTAGATGTGACGAACATCCGCTTTCTAATTTCTGCTCGTCGGCAGATAGAAACTAAATGGATCAACACTTCTTAGCCCTGCTGGAAAACTAAGTCAAGGCCTTATCGGCCCTTCGCAGTATTCATCATGGAATTGCCACTCGATCGCAATAACGAGGCTTTTTAAAAGAAATCGCGGTAACAAATTTCTTGCAGGAGTGTTACCGCGACTAGTATCGGAGCAGTGGTGATCCATTGTTTAAAGTGAAAACTCTCCTGCTTCCAGTTGATCTTTGACATAGGCCAGAAAGCGTTCCGCGTCGGCGCCATCGATCACGCGATGGTCAAAGCTCAACGCAAAATAGGCCAGCCAGCGAATCGCGATATAGTCTTCGCCCTCAGGCGTAGTCAATACTTTCGGCCGCTTTTCAATCTTACCCACACCGAGAATTGCCAGTTGCGGCTGGTTGATAATAGGCGTCCCAAAAAGGCCGCCAAAAACACCTGGATTCGTGATCGTAAACGTGCCGCCTCCGACCTCATCCGGTTTCAACTGTTTCGTGCGCGCACGCTCGGCGAGATCATTCGCCGTGCGTGCCAGTCCGGAGATTGAGAGATCGTCCGCTCGCTTGATTACAGGAACGATCAGTCCGCCATCCAATGCTACGGCCATGCCCAGATTGATGTCGCGTTTGTAAATAATCTGATCGCCGCTTACCTGCGCATTGAAGAGGGGAAATTTTCTGAGCGCGTTATTGATCGCCTGGAAAATAAACGGCATGTAGCTGAGCTTTGTGCCCGTCCGTTCGGCGAACGAATCCTTGTGCTGCTCGCGGAGCCTGGCAATACGCGTCATGTCGATTTCATAGACCGTAGTGACATGTGCGGAAGTGCGTCTTGATTGCACCATGTGCTCGGCAATCTTTTTACGCATCACGCTCATCTGCTCGACCCGATCGCCCTCTGCTGGTTTCAGCGGTGCCGCTGCGGGAATTTCCTGGGTCGCTCGGGTTGCAGCCGGCCGCGTCGCCGGCGCCCCCGCTGCCGCGGCAGAACTGCCTGACTCGATAAAACTAAGAATGTCGTTCTTCGTAACTCTGCCGCTCAGGCCCGTTCCCTCGAGCGACGCGATATCAACTCCGTGCTCTTCGGCAATCCGGCGAACCAGGGGACTTGATTTCGTGCGCCGAAGTTCTTCCGCGGTTTGCGTCGCGCTGCGTCCGTTACCGGCTGCTCTCGCGCCTTGAGCCTCATTCTCAGGCTGTGGGCCCGTGCCAACTGCGGCGGGCGCCACACCTGGTTTGGGTTCCCTGGATGCGGTCGATGGAGACTGCTGCGAGGTGGCTGTGCTCTCGGCTGGCGTAGCGGCTGCCGGCTGCACTTCCGCACCGGTCGCCGCCGACGCTTCCACCTGCGGCTGTTGTGGCGCAACGTCCGTGGGCTGCTTCGCTGCTCCTTCCCGCTTTACTGCTTCAGCGGGCGCGCTCGGCTTAGCAACGGCATCTTCTGTCGTCGGCAACGATTCCTTTGCTGCAGCGCCCGCGCCGCCATCGAGAACGGCAACAGTAGTGTTGATTTCCACCGTGTCGCCTTCCTTGAACCGGATCTCGGTTAGAGTACCCGCCGCAGGTGATGGAATCTCCGCGTCAACTTTGTCGGTTGAGATTTCAAATAATGGTTCGTCGCGCTCGACACGGTCGCCCACCTGCTTCAACCACTTTGTTATGGTTCCTTCCGCAATGGATTCGCCCATCTGCGGCATTACAACTTCTGTACTCATATCATCTCCAAACCTTACTAATTGGCTCTGCCCGATTGTTACTCCGCCGTTGTCGGATCGATAACAGTCTTGACTTCTGAAATGCGGTTGGCAGGAAAGCCTCCCAGCTTCGCGTGCTCGCGAACCATTCCCTCATCCGGCGCGATGTAAACGCAATAGACCTTGTCGCCGGTCACATAGCTTTGCACCCATTGAATTTGCGGGCCCATTTTTCGCAGCACGCCACACGACGTCTGGGAAATGCCTTGCAGTTCTTGTGGTGATAATTTTCCGGCTCCGGGAATCTCGCGTTCAATCAGAAACTTCGGCATGGCTTCTACACCTTTCAATTGCAAATTTTAGATCTTAATTTCAAATGGGGATTCGAAATCGTTTGAATGGTTCACTTGTTTCACATACTCATACATACACCTGGGTAAAGCCGATGAATCACAGGAAAACGGCCGGCGTTCTCAAATTCTCGTCCCCTTTTTAATACGCCGCAAGTTTTCGCGCGGCATCCAACACGTCTTTGGTCTGGGGCAGATAGTAGTCTTCGAGCGGCGGCGAATATGGAACCGGAGTATCGATGGATGCGATGCGCAAAACAGGCGCGTCGAGCCATTCAAACGCTTCTTCCGCAATCGTGGCTGCGATCTCGCCGCCAATGCCGCCGGTGCGGGAAGCCTCGTGCAACACCATTGCCCGGCTCGTCTTTCTAACACTGGCGATAATGCCGGGCTTATCGAGCGGCGCCAGCGTCCGCAGATCGATTACTTCGATGTCCAGCCCTTCCTTCTCCAGTTCTTCCGCCGCATCCAGAGCCGTTAACACCATTGCCCCAAAGGTGATAATCGAAAGGTCTCTACCCTCGCGCGCGGTTCGCGCTTTGCCAATTTCGACAATGTAATCGTCGGCAGGCAGCTCTTCGCGCAGCCGCGGCAAGCGATAAAGTTTTTTATGCTCGAAATACAAAACCGGATCGGGATCGCGAATCGCGGCTTTGATCAAGCCTTTTGCATCGTAGGCCGTTGACGGTTCGACAATCTTCAGTCCGGCCGTGTTAAGAAAAAATGCCTCAGCGTTGAGTGAGTGGAAGGGACCCGAGCGCACGCCCGAGCCGCAGGGTCCACGAAAGACGGCGGGAATATTGGCGCCCCAGCGATAGCGACACTTTGCTGCATAATTCGTAAGCAGGTCGAAACCGGCCGAGATGAAATCAATGAACTGAAACTCCGCAACAGGCCTCAGGCCCATTAAGCCTGCGCCGCAGGCCGCGCCTACGATTGCCGCTTCCGAAATTGGCGTGTCTACCACGCGCGCCGGCCCAAACTCATCGATGAGTCCATCGGTAACCTTAAAGGCGCCGCCATAACTACCCACATCTTCGCCAATCACAAAGACGGACGGGTCGCGCTCCATCTCTTCCCATATTCCCTGACGGATCGCCTCAACGAGGGTGGCCTGACCGCCACGCTCAGGCCGCGCTGACTTGTGCTCTTTTTTAATTGCGGTTGCCATTCTATTTGCCGGACTTTGATCTTAGGGCTTTGGACTTTGGGCTTTGGACCAAAGATCTAAGACCGTCTAATGCTTCAGAACTTCGGGCCGAAACGCCGGCGGCACGATGCTATTGTCGAAGACGCCATAAGCCGCCTGGTCGGCTTCCGGCATGGGTGACGATTCAGCCCAGGCGCAATCTTCTTCAATCTCCCGCAGGACATCCGCGGTTACTTGATCCAACCTTGCCTGATCAGCAATGCCGCGTTCGCTTAGATATTTTTCATAGCGGTCGATTGGATCGTTGTGTTTCTCCCACCATTCGATCTCGCCGGTCGGGACGTAGCGCTGATCGTCATGTTCAGCATGTCCCTTGCGCCTGTAAGTCTTCGCCTCAATCAATACGGCACCCCCGCCACGCCGCGCATAATCGGCCGCGCGTTTGGTCACTTCGTAACACGCAACTACGTCGTTGCCATCAACGATCCACCCAGGAATGTTGTAGCCGGCAGCTTTCTCAGCCAGATCTGTTACAGCGGTTTGCAAACTCGTCGGCGTGGAATACGCGTAGTGGTTATACTCCGCCACCACGATTAGCGGCAGCTTCTGCACCGCGGCGAAGTTTAGTCCTTCGTGGAACGCGCCCGTGCTCATGCCGCCGTCACCTATGTAAGCGATCGCTACGATGGGCTTCTGCTGCATACGCGCCGCGAGCAGCACGCCCGTCATTACTGGAATCATGTCGCCCAGGTGTGAGATGGGACCAATAAAACCTTTCGCAATATCGCCGAAATGTATATTGAGATCGCGACCGCCTGATGGTCCCCAGGCTTTGGCCATATACTGCGCAAAAATATCGCGCGGGCGAATTCCTTTCACCAGCACAGCCCCCAAATCGCGAATCAGCGGCGTAACGAAATCCTGCGCCTGCAGGGCGTAGGCGCTTCCGACTGCTGTCGCCTCCTGCCCCAACGAACGAAAGACACCGCCGACCACTTTTGTCTGGCGATAGAGATTGACGAGACGCTCTTCGACGAGGCGCGTCAGCTTTAAATATCGGTACAACTCGATCAGCCGATCGGGCTTAAGCGTTGTTTCGGACGTGCAGGTCAGCGGTTTATCTGCACTGGTTTTTCGCGGCGCGTATTTCGTATTGATGTGCATCTCGAAATGCGGTCGCCGGGGGCCACGGTGCCGTCGCGCTCCCGAAGATTTTCGCACAGACTTTTTTGGCTGGTTCTCCATACTCTTTACAAATGTCAGACGAGAATGCTGTCCGACTAGACATGCACCGCCAGGCCGTGCACGCCTTCCGCTGCCTCCATTACCGATTCTGAAACTGTCGGGTGTGCGTGCATCGTGCGACCCAACTCTTCGGCAGTGGATTCAAGCTGCATAGCAACGCAAGCCTCAGCGATCAACTCGGTTGCATGCGGTCCGATGATGTGCACGCCCAGTATTTCGTCATACTTGCTTTCCCCCACAATCTTAACAAAGCCTTCCTCTTCACCAAGAATTCTCGCCTTGCCTGAAGCAGAAAAGGGGAACTTGCCGATCTTTACATCGTATCCCTGTTCCTTCGCCTTTGCTTCGGTTAGTCCTACGGATGCAACTTCCGGATCGCAGTAGGTACAGTTTGGCACCAGCCGCAAATTAATCGGACGGACGTTTTTCTGTCCCGCCAGGTGCTCAACCGCAACAATACCTTCTTTCGAAGCAAGATGGGCCAGCAGCGGCGTCGGCACGACGTCGCCGATGGCGTAGACACCCTTTTCCGCGGTTTGCTGAAACTCGTCGACCTGAATAAATCCTCTGTCAACTTTTATCTTCGTGCCTTCAAGTCCCAGCCCTTCAGTGAAAGGCATGCGGCCCACCGCAACCAGTAACATCTCGGCCTCAAGTCGAATGGCTTCCCCTTTCGACGTTTTACCGGTGACGACTACGCCCGTGCTGGTATTTTCCAGCTTTTCCAGTTTTGTATCTACCTGCGACTTGATGCCGCGCTTGCGAAAACTCTTTTCGAGCTCTTTCGACACCTCTTCGTCTTCCAGCGGTACGATCCTGGGCAGCAACTCAACGAGCGTGGTGGCAGCGCCGAAACGCGAATAAACAGATGCAAACTCGACACCCACGGCGCCTGCGCCCATAACGATTAGCGACTTCGGCACATCCTTCAATTCCAGAATGTGATCGCTGTTCACGACGTGCACACCGTCAGTTTCAAAACCCGGAATGGGCCGTACCACTGAACCGGTGGCAATGATGATGTTTTTGGTTTCGATAATTTGTTTCTGGCCGTCAGCGCCCGTGACTTCTACTTTTCCCGGCAGCGCAAGTTTTCCCGTGCCCTTGAAAACCGTCACCTTGTTTTTCTTCATCAAATACTCGATGCCCTTCGTGTTTTTCAGCACGACTTTGTCTTTGCGCTTTTGCACATCGGCAAAAGCCAACTGGATGCCCGAAGCCTGCACGCCAAAATCCGCGGCATGTTGCATCTGCTCGTAAATGTGCGCGGACATCAACATCTGTTTCGTGGGAATGCAGCCGCGCAACGTGCATGTCCCTCCCAAACGAGTGTCCTTTTCAATCATCGCCGTCTTCAGGCCCAATTGCCCAGCTCGTATCGCTGCCACATAGCCGCCAGGTCCACTGCCGATGATTGTTACGTCAAACTGTTCGTTAGCCAATGTGTTCTCCTAAATCAGTCACGAATAATGAGTGATAAAGTACGAGGCGGAACAATACCGTCTTCATCATCTCATGTCGTTTGAATGCTTTCTTGAAAGACGGGCATTATAATCATTCGCCGCGAATTCATCCAATTGGGCCCAAATAAGTGAGAACCGAAAGAGCGCCGGAGGCAAGACAAAGTCAGAACGTGTGTGAACATCCGTAGCGAACGAACAAGATTAGTTAACTTCATAAACCGGACAACTGAACATCAGAACCGCGAGCGGTAGCGATCAGGTTTGTGGTTCCAACGCAAGAGCGATGAGATACAAACGACTCGCATCGTCTCCTGACGAGACTGTTTGACCGGTCGCTACCCGCTCCCGGCTCGGAATTTCGTTGATCCACACTGAGAAAGACAAGGACCAGGACATGAAACATTCTGAAGGATTTCTTAAGCTCGTCGACGAGGCGAAGGGTCGCATTCGTGAAGTTACCGTGGCCCAAACAAGGGACCGTATCGCGGCCAGGGATGAGGTACGTCTGGTTGACGTGCGCGAAGACAACGAATGGGAAGCCGGTCGGGCGGCGGGTGCCATCCATCTGGGCAAAGGCATTATCGAACGCGACATCGAAGCCATTGTTCCTGACAAGAATACCGAACTGATACTTTATTGCGGTGGTGGCTATCGTTCAGCGCTGGCGGCCGACGCGCTGCAGCAGATGGGTTACACCAACGTTTTTTCCATGGCCGGCGGCTGGAAAGCCTGGAAAAATTCTGGCGGGGAAATAACTACTGATCCGTAAGAGCGTCCAGGACTTCGTTAAGCCCACTTCAATCCGCGGCGCCTGCGGCAGATTGTCCGTCCTGCTTCCTTAGCTGACGAAGCATCTGCACCAGGTTATTGACATCGATTGGCTTCGTTACCAGTGAGCAGAAACCTTCGCTCTGGGCGCGCTCGACGTCTTCGGCGCGACCAAATCCGGTAAGCGCCAGCACCGGCACGTCCTTCTGTCGGGCCAGCTCGCGAAACCGGCGGATGAATTCAAAGCCATCCATGCCCGGCATCGAGATGTCTGAGAGCACGACGTCAAAATTGTGCTCACCCGCCAGGCCCAGCGCGTCGGCTGCGCTTCCGGCCGTCGTCACTGAAGCGCCATCCATTTCAAACAAACGTCGCAGCATATCAACTGTATCGGCCGAATCGTCGACAATCAGGATGCGCATTTGATTGAGTACGCCAACCTCGGGTGACGGTGAATGCGTCAGACGGCTTTCTCTTTCGCCCGTTGCGGGAAGTTCGATTGTAAACCTTGAGCCATGGCCCAACGTGGACTCAACCGCGACCGTGCCGCCGTGCAAACCGACCAACTGTTGCACCAGCGCGAGGCCAATCCCCATGCCCCCATGAGGTCTGCTGCTGCTGGCGTCTGCCTGCCGAAACATTTCAAATACATGCGGCAGAAACTCGGGCTCAATTCCATAGCCAGTATCTTCAATGTTCACCGAGGCGCGTTCGTGTTCCCGGCGCAAACGAATGGTAACCGTCCCGCCCACGGGGGTGAACTTAACTGCATTATTAAGCAGATTCCAGATTACCTGCTCCAGGCGCAGAGGATCTGCGTTTACAAAGACCAGATCTTCGCCTGCGTCAATTTTAATTTCGATCTGTTTTGCCGCTGCGTCGTCATTTACTGTCTCCACTGCGTTCTCAATAATCGTCGTTAGCGACGCAACCTCCAGGTTAAGCGAAAGCTTGCCGATGTGCAGACGAGAGAGATCGAGCAAATCGCGCACTAATCGCGATTGTGCCAGGGCATTGCGTTTGAGTACTTCCGCCGCGCGTCTCACAAGTTGTGACGTGCGCCCTTCCTCGCTGCGTAACAATACTTCAGCATAACCGAGAATCACGTTCAGCGGATTACGCAACTCATGAGACAAAGTTGCGAGAAATTCATCCTTCAGGCGATTGGCCTTTTCCGCTTCTGCGCGCGCGGCTCTTTCGCTCTGGTGCAGTCGCTCGCGTTCCGCTTCCGACTGCTTGCGCTGGCTGATGTCTACGGAAACGCCAACTACGCCAATCAATTCTCGCTGCTCATTAACGATCGGCGAATCAGTAATCATTGCCGGAAACACACCGCCGTCTTTCTTGCGCACCAGAAACTCGCCTGACCAGCTCTTGCCGGCCTGCAGGTGCTTCATGATTTGGGCGGCCCTTTCTCGCATATCCTCGGCGGGAGTGAGCTCCATTATGTTGCTGCCCACCGCCTCCGCGGCAGACCAGCCATAGAGTTTTTCCGCAAAGGAGTTCCAATAGACGACAACCCCTTCGAGATCCGTGGCGATCACTGCCTGCTCGACCGCGCTCAACAAGCTGGCTTGAAACGCGATCTCGTGCTCAGACTGTTTACGTTCGCTGATCTCGCGAAGATAAACTGACAGGCCTGCAGCCGTAGGGTAAGCATGCGCTTCAAACCAGGCTCCGGGAAGGACGCGCGACGCCAGCTCAAAATGCACCGCAACCATTTCGTCGATAGCCTGATGAAACCTGGGGTATAGATCTGAATCAATGGCGTCAGGAAAGACTTCCCAAATGACTTTACCAAGCAGCTCTTCACGGCTTTTGCGAAAACGCGCCTGGGTTTGCCTGTTGATATCAGTAAACCGCCATTCGCGATCGAGCTGATAATACAAGTCGGTAATGCTCTCAAGGATCTTGCTGATCTTCCGGGTCGACTCACGCAAAGCCGTCAACGATTCGTCGCGCTGCCGGATTGCTTCGCCGGTTTGGAATTCGTGCAGGCGGGCATTGTTCAGAGCAATTGCCGCTTGATCAGCCAGCGCCGACAATTGCCACTGCTCTTCCTCGCGGAGCTGCGAATCGCGGACGATGGCCAGGAATCCATTAAGCGAACCATGGGCTACGATTGGCACCGTTACCAACTCTTTATTTTCGGGCAGGTTGAGGTGACGGTACAGATCGCGAATTACAGACTCTTCCATCGGGCCAGCAAACGTCGCCGTTAACTCATTATCGGTATGCGCCGCGCGCACGCGCAGAATGCCGTCGTTCTCTGCCAGCAGCAGCAGGCTGTTGTCAGCGGAAAACAATTCCGTTGCATTATCGACGATGAGTCGCAATACCTCGTTAAAGTTTAACGAGGTGGTGATGGCGCGGTTGATGGCCGCGAGTCGCTCAAAGGAAGTCTTCACGCGCTATTTCTTAATGGCAACGCCGGTATTCGTAATCTCAAGTAAGTGTTCGCGATGATCATGAGCGCTCCCGCGTGTTTTAACAACGCGAATTGTGCGCGTCATCTCCGGCCCGCGAGTGAAATGCAGCAGCACTATGTTGTCGCTCATGTTGGAAATCTCTTCATCGCTGATCTGCGGCACATCAAAAAGGTTATGCAATTCATACAGCAACATACAGGTCACGTTTTCAGTGGCAAACCATTGCGTCAGGGAATAAATGAAATCTGAAAATCGTTGCGGGTCCGCGCTGCTTTTCTTTAAGTCTCCGATGGCATCGATTACCACACGTTTGACGCGCCCTGCCCGCACCCGTGCAAAGAGTTCCGAGGCTACACTATCCAGTTGCATTTCCACTGGCGAGCGATACATCAGTTCAAAGTCGTCACTCCTGGTCAGAACCTCGGGATCCCAATTGAAGTTGTGCATGACGCGCGATAGCTGCACCGGGTTTTCCTGAAAACCAACGTAGACGCCCGGTTCGTTATTGAGCACACCTTCGCGAATGAAATGCAGGCCAATAATGGTCTTGCCAGAGCCCGTCGGACCAGCCACCAGCGTAGTGCTGCCACGCCAGAAGCCTTTCTCGATCATGTCATCAAGACCTGTAATACCGGTGTTGACTCGTTCAAGCTTAGTCGTATAGGTCGGCGAGATTTCGGGAGTCAGTAGCCGAGGAAACAGAACAAGTCCCTCTTCGGAAAGATTGAAAGCGTGCATTCCCGGAATCGAACCTGAGCCGCGCAGTTTCTCGACTCGCAGAAACCTTTGTTCCCGAACGCCTGTTGATTGCTTCAACAGCAGCAGGATTGAATCGGCAATGGCAAACTCCGGCAGTTCAGTCATCATCTGACCCGAATACTCGCCAACGAGAAAGGTCGTGCAGTGATAGGCACTCAGGACGCTAGCCAGATCAAAGAGAATGGTGCGTCGTTCGCGCGGCGTTTCAATGAGTTCGTTGAGAGCTTTGAACGAGTCGATAACGATCAGGCGCGGCTTACGTTCAACCAACAGCTCGGTAACGATTTCCGGCAAGGCCCCGATTCCCCGTTCCCTGACCATCGCCCCGAGGTCTTCATAGAAAACGGTTTCACCGACTCTTGTTGGATCAAAAAAACGGTAGCCTTGTCCGTGCTGTATGAATTTGTCGAGAGGCTCCGAAAGGGTGGTCAGGTAAAGGGCGGGAGCTTCACTGGTGGCGTTGGCAAACACAAGCTGTTCGGCGAGTATCGTCTTCCCGGTACCTGGAGCCCCCATCACAACGTTGATGGTGTTGACGAGGAAGCCGCCCTGCAGCACTTCGTCAAGTTTGGAATTCCCGGTTGTGAGACGTGCAATCGCCAAAGTTATTGTTCCGCCTCTCTATTAATCTGTAAAAGCTTCGATACTGTGTCGATGAGGTGTTCTTCGTCAATCGGCTTAACAATAAATGCATCGGCGCCCGCTTCGAGAGCGCGATCTCCGGCGTGAAGATGGCTGAAAACCAACACCACGATCGACTTTGTCCGCGGATCCGTCTTGAGCTGGCGGCACAGATTCAGCCCATCAAGACGGGGCACCAGTATTTCAGTAACCACTATCTCCGGACATAACTCCTGTGCGCGGGCCAGAGCCGATATCCCGTCGCTCGCAAACTCGACACTGTATCCGGCCTGCTCCAGAAAAAATCGCTCCAGCCGTTGTACGGCGGGGTTGCGCTCGACCACCAAAATTAGGGCGCGTTTTGCCCTCTTATGAGAGGCGATAGATTTTCCTGAAAGGCCGGCTGACATGGACTTCCTTAGTTAAACGAAATACCTCAGAGCTTGGTTTGGGAATGCCGGGATTTGTGGTGCGTTAACAAACACTATACCGTAATATCCAGCCTTGGCAAGCATTGGATGTCGGACCATAGGCAGCTGAGATTTCGAGCTTGCCGCCCTGCCCACGCGAGGTTTAAGCCCGCCCTGACGTGAGGTAGAATCGTTCCGGTTGAGACCGATGATAGCTCCGCGCAACACGACGCTCGCAATTCAAATTCACACCAAACACGCGTAGAACGTTGGCTGGTACACTTATGTCACCTGACGCAAGCGAACAAAGAGAGATAAAACCTGACACGCGCAACGAAACCGATTCGATGGGCGCCATTGAAGTGCCGGCTGACAAGTACTGGGGCGCGCAGACGCAGCGTTCACTGCTTCACTTCAATATTGGCCACGACAGGATGCCGCGCGAGATGATTCGCGCGCTCGGCATCCTTAAGAAGGCAGCCGCACTCGTTAACCGGGAACTGGGAAAACTGCCTGCCGAGAAAGCGCAACTCATCGTTCAGGCTTGCGACGAAGTGATCGACGGCAAACTTGACGCGCATTTTCCTTTGCGTGTCTGGCAAACCGGCAGCGGCACACAAACCAACATGAATGCTAACGAGGTAATCTCGAATCGCGCAATCGAGATAGCCGGTGGGGTTATGGGCAGCAAGCGTCCGATTCACCCCAACGACGATGTCAATATGTCGCAGTCGTCAAATGATACTTTTCCCACCGCGATGTACATCGCCGGCGCCGAGCAACTGAACAGATTGATTCCGGCAATTCGGGAAGTGCGCGACGCCATTGCTGCGAAGGCGGAAGAGTTTAAAGACGTCGTAAAGATTGGACGTACGCATTTACAGGATGCGACACCGTTGACTGTCGGACAGGAGATGTCGGGTTGGGCCAGTCTGCTTGAACGCGACATTGAACGCTTGAAGATGTCACTTCCGGGCCTGCTTGAATTGGCGATAGGCGGTACGGCCGTCGGCACAGGCCTGAACTCTCATCCGGAATTTGGCGAGCGGGCAGCAAAGAAAATCGCCGAACTGACAGAACTGCCGTTCAAATCACATCCAAACAAGTTCGCCGCGCTCTCTGCGCATGATGAAATAGTTTTTGCAAGCGGCGCGCTGAAGACGCTGGCGGTGTCGCTAATGAAAATCGCGAACGATGTTCGCTGGCTCGCTTCGGGTCCACGTTGCGGTTTAGGGGAATTAGTTCTGCCGGAGAACGAACCCGGGTCTTCGATCATGCCGGGCAAGGTAAACCCGACGCAAAGTGAAGCTATGACGATGGTTTGCGTGCAGGTGTTCGGCAACGACTCGACCATCACGTTCGCAGGCTCGCAGGGGAATTTTGAGTTAAACGTCTTCAAGCCGGTAATGATTCACAATTTCCTGCACTCAATACAATTACTGCACGATG
The DNA here is from genome assembly GCA_035297925.1 of Pyrinomonadaceae bacterium. Classification (GTDB taxonomy): domain Bacteria; phylum Acidobacteriota; class Blastocatellia; order Pyrinomonadales; family Pyrinomonadaceae; genus PSRF01. The sequence continues at coordinate 22,702 of DATGYM010000091.1, forward strand.
CGTCGCATGGTTTTGTCGCCTATTGTGTGGCCGGCATTGAACTCAATCGAGAACAAATTGATGAGCATTTGCGAGACTCGCTAATGCTCGTCACGGCACTTAACCCGCATATCGGTTACGACAAGGCGGCGCAGGTAGCGAAGAATGCCCATAAAAAAGGAATCAGCTTGCGGGAATCGGCAATCGCGCTCGGCTATCTGAGCGGCGAGGACTTTGACAAATTCGTTAAGCCGGAAGAGATGACTCATCCGTAGTCTGAAACCACTCTTTCCACAGATTACACCGACTCAGAAACAAAGAGATTCAAAAACGCGCCGTCGGCTGATGTGTTTTCGAGTCTAAGCAATCTGCGTAATCTGTGGATCAATCTTTAAGGAAGCCAAGCTTGCCCGACAAGAATGAACGTGTGAAAGAAAACGTGTCCGGCGCTTATTACGTCGATACTTCGTGTATTGACTGTGATGTTTGTCGTGACACGGCGCCGGAAAACTTCCGCCGTTCCGATGCCAACAGCTACTCGTTTGTGTACAAGCAGCCTTTGAGCGAGGAAGAACGAGTGGCTTGTGAAGAGGCGTTGTTATGCTGTCCGGTTGAGGCGATCGGCAACGATGGCGAGTAGGAACTTCGTGTCTATCGGGTTTCCCTGAATGGAAAATCGAGCTAAAGTCTTCGTCGACACCGCCCAACTAAACGATTACCTTCACGATTCCATCCTCGATCACAACTTCGTAAGTCTCAAGCTTGTCGGGCACAGTAAGACATTCTCCTGTGCGCACGTCGAATTGCCAGCCGTGCCATTCGCATTCGATCACATGGTCGCATAGAATGCCGGCAGTCAGGGGCGCCCCTTTATGCGGACAATAGTTTTCGGTGGCATAAAATTCGCCATTGACATTATAGAGAGCAAGCTCGCGCCCTGCTGAAAGTTCTATCGTTTTGCAGCTCCCTTTAGGTATGTCTTCTACTTGGCCGGCCGCAAAAGTTTTGCGCCGGTCGCTCTCGGAGTCCGAGTTGTGAGTATTGATTGGCTGCATTGCGTGAATCGTAACAAAACAGTTTTAAGCAGCCAAAGCGTCAGAGGTTAGTGACTTAATTTCGATTTTCTCTGCGCGGTCAGCAACCTTTGCGCCTGCGGTGAATAACTGGTGAAAACCGAGAAACGCGGCGCACGCGGAGGAGGCACAGAGAATTTCAAATCGAAACTAAGACAGTACTAAAGTCTTAAAGCAAGAATATGCCGTCACGTACGTTCTGTGTTAGCGCGCCGGCAGACAACTAACGCGGCACGCGAGAACAAGGAAAGTGAGAATGCAAATGAAATTTAACTTAACGAGAACAATAAGCGCAGCTGTACTGCTGGCGTTGCTGACGCTGCCCACTATTGCAAAAGAGGTGACCGTGCGTGGCCGGCTGCAAAAAACCGTTGAACCGGGTGGCTGGGTAATTGCGGCCGATGGCCAGAAATACCTGATTCTTAATGCTCAACGTTTTCAAAACGAAAAGTGGTTTGAGGAGGCCAGCGCAGTCGAAGCGATCGGCGAAACTAAGCCAGACGTGATGACAACCTACATGGAGGGTACGCCGTTTGAAGTACAGACGATGCGCCCTTTAGCAGACGGCGGTTCCGGCGCAAGCCAAAACGAGTTGAAAGGTCTAACCAAAGTTTTGGTAACTGGAGATTCGATAGTCCAGGCGCAACCGGACACCGCGATCTTGACCGTCGCAGTAGTGACCCAGGGCCGCCGTGCTTTGGATGCGCAACAGGAGAACGCTAATAAAAGCGAGGCGGTGGTGCGTGCGTTGAAGAGCGCGGCGGGCGCCGGAGCCGAGATAAAGACCAGCGGATACAGTCTGCAACCCATCAGGGTTTACAAGGAGGGTCAACCTCCCATCATCACGGGCTACGAGGCACGCAACAGCGTTACCGTGACCATGGCTGACCTGAGCAAAGTGGGACCGGTCATCGACGCCACCAGCCAGGCGGGGGCAAACGATGTGACAGGCATTTCGTTCACTCTAAGAAAAGATCGTCCGGCGCGCGATCAGGCGCTTGCTGACGCAACCCGGGAAGCTGTCAGCAAAGCACGGGTGATTGCCATGGCGCTGGGCGGGCGTGTGGTGCGAATAGTGGAAGTGCAGGAGGAAGGAATCGAGCGGCCGCGGCCGATGTACGAAGCCCAGGTAATGAGAACAGCCGCGGCCCCAACGCCAATCGAAGTCGGCACGCTGGACATAACATCCCGTGTCCAGTTGATTGCTGAAGTTGAGGTGGGGGCGCGCTGACGTCTGTTGGCAACAGCATCGACCGGTAGCTTCCAGTTCGCGCGTCACCGGTCGCTGGTCTCTCCCCACTGTTCCTGCTTTGCTATTAGGCGCACGGGCGATTTAGGAATATGATCCCCCTTAGTTCCCCTGGCAGAATTTGAATTCCCCCACAATCGATGGGCGAACCAGCCCATGGCGCAGTCCCCCGCAATTTGTAAACGCTCGCTTCATTCAGACGAGCATTTATTTCTCTTAAGACCACGAGGAGGGGAAAGTAATGTCGAGATATTTCAACGACTTTGATGACGACCGCGAATTTCACGGCAGCCAGGAAGTTCGCGGCCGCCAGGATCGCTTTGCGCGTGAACAACCCTGGAACTATGGACGGCCATATTCCGGCGGCCGCCTGGAGAACGACTACGGTCGTCAAGACTTTAGTCAGGGGCGCTTTGGCGAACGTGCCGGTTACGAATCCGATGAGCCAAGGTATTCCGATTACGGTGGTCAATATGCACGGGAAGACTATCGTCGTCCCACCTATGAAGGTAGAGAGCGAAATTATCGACCACGCGGCGACAGAACGGATTATCAGCCGCAAGGTCGTTACGAAGATCGTGTCTCGCGTTCACGGCTGCGGGTTCGTGACATCATGACGCGTGAATTGGCCGTGGCCACACGCGACACGCCCTTGCACGATGTTGCCGTGATGATGAAGCAGGAAGACACCGGCGTAATTCCAGTAGTTGAATACCGGCCCCGGGGCGGTAATGGGACAACTGAAGTTGAAGACCGCCGGCTCAACGCTGCAAATTACACGCACGGCAAACTCCTTGGCCTGATCACAGATCGCGACCTCGCTTTGCGCGCGATAGCCGAGGGCAAAGATTGCAGCACCACCCTCGCGGGAGAAGTGATGTCGGGCGATCCACACACTGCCAAACCGCATGAGCGCGTAGTCGACGTGATCAGGAAGATGGGCGACAAACAAGTGCGCCGAATACCGGTGGTCAACGACAATGGAAACTTGCTGGGCATTGTTTCCATGGGAGACATAGCCGTAGAAACCGAGGCGGATCGCGAACTTGCTGACGCTCTCGAGGATATTTCGCGCGAATCATCCTTTTGGGGCAAACTGTTCCGATAATGACCTGAATGTGAGGCGGAAGATTACAAGGGGAGGTGACCTGCCCGGTTACCTCCCCTTTTCAATATTCCAGCCTTTCCTTTATCCTGTGCTTACAAAATTATGCCAAAGTCGAATCGTGAGGTTGCTTTGTTAACGGTATCCCACAGAGTGCGACCGTCAGGTCGCCTGTGGAATCCCGCCGCCGACGTCTATCGCAGCCGGGACGGCTGGCTGGTCAAGGTGGATCTTGCCGGCGTTTGTGCCGACGATCTTGAGATTGAAGTCTACGACTCATGCTTGCGGGTGCGCGGCTGCCGCCGGGATACGTTTGTCAAAGATGGACTCACGTACCAGCAAATGGAAATTACCTACAGTCATTTTGAAAAGACAATTCAGTTTCCCTGTTCGATCGAAGAGGCATCGCTTGCGCATGATTATCGCGACGGATTTTTGATCGTTAATTTGGTTTGTAAATAGACTCGAGGCGGCGAACGGAGCTTACCGACTGGTGGGCGAAAGAGACCAAAAACAAATGGCTGAGACGACGGAAAAAGCAGAGTTGGCAACCAAAACTCAGGCCGGCAAAGAAGCGGTCGTGCTGCAGGCCCAGCCAGCCACAACACGGCAAACGGGCGAGCCTTTTGAGATTGCGGTGCTGGCTTTGCAGAACACGACGCTCTTTCCTGAGACCGTTGTTCCGCTGGCTGTGGGACGGCCGCGTTCAATGGCGGCGGTCGAAGCGGCTTTGGCCACTGAAGAAAAATTACTCGCTTGTATTACAGTCCGCGCTGATGCCACTAACACGACTCAGGATGCTGTACCCGCCGATCTTTATCAGGTGGGCACGCTTACCATGATTAAGCGGATGGAGCGTTTGGGCGAAACCCTGCACATCATCGCGCAGGGCAGTGATCGGATAAAGGTAATCGAATGGAAACAGGATGACCCCTATCTGAGGGCAGTGGTACAGATCCTTCCTGAAGTTAAAACAGAAGACGCGGAGGAAGTCGAAGCAACTAAGCGCAACGTACAGGCGATGGTGCAAGAGGCGCTGGCTCTCTTGCCCGGCGTGCCGCCAGAAGTTCGCGTCGCCATACTCGGCTCCGTCGAGCCCGTCCGCCTTGCTTACTTTCTCGGTTCAATCCTCAACCTGGGCGTTGAGCAGGAACAGAAGATGCTCGAGGCCGGCACGGCTGACGAGCTGTTGCGGCTGGCCCACGGTTATCTGGCCCGTGAGTTGGAAATCATTCAACTGCGCTCGAAGATTGCGACCGAAGCGCAGTCGGAAATGGACAAGTCGCAGCGCGATTACATTTTGCGGCAGCAGATGAGGGCGATCCAGAAGGAGCTTGGCGAAGACGAAGGTGGAGAACAAGCCGAGGCGGCCCTTTTGCGCGAGCGCCTCATGAAAGCGGATTTGCCGGACGAAGTCAGGACCGAAGCCGAGCGCGAGCTGAAGCGATTGGAGAAGCTTCCTGCCGCAGCACCCGATTATCACGTAATCCGTACCTATCTTGAATACGTGCTCGAGTTGCCATGGCGAAAGTCGTCTGAAGACAAGTTGGATTTGGTTGCAGCACGCGAGATTCTTGATGCCGATCACTACGGACTCGAGGACGTCAAGGAACGCATTCTGGAATTTCTGGCCGTCATCAAACTACGGCCGGACACAAAGAGTCCCATCCTTTGTTTTGTTGGTCCGCCAGGAGTAGGCAAGACTTCTTTGGGCCGTTCGATCGCCCGCGCCCTGGGCCGGCAATTCGAGCGCATGTCGCTTGGCGGGATGCGTGATGAAGCGGAGCTACGCGGACACCGGCGCACCTATATCGGCTCCATGCCCGGCCGTGTGATTCAATCGATTCGCCGGGCCGGAGTTAACAATCCAGTTTTGATGCTCGACGAGATCGACAAACTCGGCAACGACTATCGTGGCGATCCGTCTTCGGCTCTGCTGGAGATTCTCGATCCGCAACAGAACAATACTTTTCGCGATCATTACCTGGATCTGCCGTTTGATCTTTCGCGGGTCTTCTTTATTGCCACAGCCAATCAGATGGGTCCGATTCCGCCGCCGCTGCGCGACCGCATGGAGGTTATCAACCTCGCCGGCTACAGCGACATGGAGAAGCTACAGATTGCCAAACGTTATTTGATTCCGCGGCAAATTGAGGAAAACGGCCTCAAGCCTGGTCAACTTACTATCACCGACGCTGCCGTCGAATTAATCGCGACGCGTTACACGCGCGAAGCCG
>DATGYM010000092.1:0-32697 GCA_035297925.1 Pyrinomonadaceae bacterium
GTTCTGACAGACAAACTTGCCCAATGCATTTCAGAGTTCGCCGCTGACCTGTCCCGCGGCGCGAGCGATAACGAAAGCGGCATCCAGCTCAAGGCGCCTGTAGAATCGATAACGCTGGTGCCGCGACCTGCTGATTCTGGCGAACATCCAGAGTGGCGAATTCACACCGGAAACGGCCGGACGCTGGAAGCCGACGCAGTTTGCCTTGCACTTCCCGCTTACAGCAGCGCCCGTCTCATCCGCGGTGTACACCAAAAGCTCGCGTCGGAACTCGACGAAATTTCTTACGCATCGAGCGTCACTATCAACCTCGCTTACAAACGCGATGATATTCCTCATCCGCTGAATGGTTTTGGATTCGTCGTGCCGTTTATTGAAAAGCGCTCGCTTATCGCCTGCACATTCAGCAGCGTAAAGTTTGCGGGCCGGGCGCCCCAGGGTTACGCACTGTTGCGCGTTTTCGCAGGCGGCGCACTGCAACCTGAGATGTTTCAACTAAGTGAGGATGAGCTCGTGAGGCGTGTGCGGGGAGACTTACGCGACCTGCTCGCAATCGAACGAACACCGCTGTTCGCCGAAGTTTCAAAGTGGAAACAATCGATGCCCCAATATCACGTTGGCCACCTGGAACGAGTCAGGAGAATTGAAGCATGCGTTGCAGGCCTGCCCCGGCTGGTTCTTGCCGGCAATGCTTACTCCGGGCTCGGCATTCCCGATTGCATACGCAGTGGCGAGGCAGCGGCCGATTTTCTCGCCGCGCTGGACTGATTCCGGCCGGCCCACCATTGACTCGCCACCGCCATTGGAATAGAACGTACGTCCTCACACCATCGCCAGCAAAGGAGGCTTGGCAATGCCGCACGAACGATCCCCAGATTCCCCTTCCAAGCTCGAGAGCGAACAGCTGCTCAGGCAAATGAATGACGAATGGGTCAAGGCGCTTGTCAGACGCGACGGGGAAACCCTGGACCAAATTATGGCCGAGGATTTTTTCTTCGCTTATCCCTTTGAAGGAGACGATAAGACTCAATTTATTGACGATGTTCTTTCCGGCGAGGTACGCGTGGAATATATGAGCCGGGAACACGTCGGCGTGCGAATTTGGGGAGACACGGCCGTGCTCACCGCAAAGGATTCCGCTCGCTGGTATTACCAGGGACACGATTACAGTGGCCAGTATAAGATCATGCACGTCTACTCACGCCGGCAGGATCAGTGGCAACTTGTTTCCGTGCAGGCTTGTCCGATTACCTGAGTCTACAATCCAGTCGGAAGAGCTCATTTCCGCGCCAGCTTTTCGAGCCAGGCGGCGTTGGTTTCCAACAGCGGACGAAACGCCTCGCGTGGAGCTCTGGTCTCGACATGCATGTTGTCGTCGGTGTTGATAACGGCGCCCGCCAGCGCCGGCGCGAGTTGGCTCTGATCACAAACGTACCACGCAGTTGCGTCGCCAACGCTCTTAATGTTTACGCGCGCAAGTTCCGCAGCCATGCGTGGATCGGCCATTCGTTCCTGAATCCGCAAGCTAAGGTTGTCGATATTCAGCGGGGCCTTGCTGCCCACGAGTAACAAATCCTTCCCTTTCCACGCGCCCTCAACGCGAAAGACCATCACGTAGGGAAAAGTCTCCTGGAAAGTAGCCAGCACTGAACGGAGACTGTCGGTTGACAGTTGGTATATCTGCAGCCACTGCACAAAGACTCCATCGTCATTGAGCCGGTCACGACCCAGGCGAAAAAATTCGCGCGTAAAAAGATTGGCAACGCCCGGCACCCAGGGATGACTGGGTTCGCTGATAATGATGTCGTAACGCGTCGGCACCACGCGGAGGTAGGTGCGGGCATCGTCAATGATTAGGTGCAGTCGCGGGTCGTTTAGCGGGTGATTATTTACGTGCTCGAAAAAGCGTGAGCCGTTAACAGTGGCGGGCTCAAGTTCGACGCATTCGACCGATCCGATCGGCGACTGCATTACGGCGCCGGCGGTAACTCCGGTCGCGTAACCCACGACCAACGCATTCCCCAGACGAGGCGCGATTAGCAAAGGCAGCTGGCCCAACATCACCTGGGTGGGCATGTCTTCCCGGTCGGAGGCGTTGGTGCGCCCGTTGATTGCCATCGAAGTGATGTCCCAGTCCTTACGAACCGAAACTGTAGAGGTTGGGCCTTCCTCATACATCAACAGCTCATGTGTCTCGGGGCCGCGCTGTTGGACAGTTCCGTCATCGACACCGCCTCGCGACTTGGCGATGACGCGCACAAGACTGTCGTAAGCGCCCACCGATAGGTCGGCCAGATTCATCCGTGGCGCCACCACGAAAACCAAAATGATCAGTGCGAACGTCACGCCCGCTGCGGCGGCCCGGCGAATATCACGATCGCGGCTGTCGCTCCGGGGCTGGTAAGCCATGCCGGCAACCAAAACACATAGAACCGCCGCAAACAGTATCGTGAACCGTGTGTTCAGCCTGGGAATTAAGATGAACCCGGCGACAAAAGCGCCGGCGATCGCGCCCAATGTATTCACAGCGTAACTGCGGCCAACCAGGTGTACTGACCGGGTTTGAGGAAGCTTCCCTGTCCAAACTAAAACGAGGGGCATGATCATTCCCATCAGGAATGCCGGCAGCAGAATTAGAAAGGCGACGGAAACAATCTGTAAAGTCAGTAGGCCTGGCCACGTGTTGACATTTAAACGCAGCCCGGCCGCTACCAGTAGCCCTGGGATTCTATTTGCCACCGTCAGGCTAAGGACCAGGCTTGCCGCAGTAACAAGCTCCACGCGCAGCACGGTCTCGCGAAGATTACTCAAAACGGTCTTGCGCGCTATCACATAGGCGCCCAGCGACAGACCCAAAAGGAAAAGCGCCACGACGACGCTGAAGGCATAAGTGCTCGAGCCTATAATCATCACCAGCATGCGCGTCCACGCGACCTGGGTGCTGATGGTCACAAACCCGGAAATGAAAGCGCACGTCAGCCAAAACGCCGCATTGTCGACGTTGATCACGAGGCCTTCGTCTTCGTTTTGCAGCGTATCCGTAACCGGAATTGGCAAGTCATGTTTGCGGAATGCGATGTCGGAACTGGTTTGGCGGTCGGCTATGACACAAGCGCTGCCGATGAGTATGTTAATTAGCGCCGCTATGTAAATCGTGGCCCGAACACCCAGATTAGGTAGAAGCACAAACCCGGCAATGATGCTGCCGCAGATAGCGCCGGCGAGATTGCGAGTGTAGAGCCGGGTTACCGATGTTGAGCCTGGTCCGTCGGTGCGCAGCAATGCGCTCGAAAGCAGTGGCAGAGTTGCGCCCATCAAGGTGGTGGGCAGCAGTAACATTACGCATGAGAGCAGAAAACGCCAGATGCTAAACGCGAAGAAGCCCGGATGAAACTGCTGCCAGATAACGGCGTAGAGATTGTCGACTAATCGAAAGAGCAGGGGCACCGCCAACGCGTAAAGAGCTATGCCGATTTCCAGCAGTCCGTAGGCCCGAATTGGACGCTTTACCTGTGCGCCACGCCGCCCCGCTAAGGCGCTTCCCAGCGCCAGCCCCCCCATGAAGGCCGCCAACACAGTACTAACAGCGAGCGTGGTGGCGCCGAAGACGAGGCCCAGCATGCGGGCCCAGAGCACCTCGTAAATCAGTCCCGTGGCCCCGGACAAAAAGAAGCAGGCCGCAACGAGCCTGAAAATTTTCGCCGAATAGCTGTGGGTTCGAGTTGAGTTAACGGCAGGAGCAAGCGTCGCCATCAAGTGTTCTCCAGATTGAAAGTTTCTGAGTAATTTATTGAGGCAGGACGCAAGATAATCACTATAACATTATTCAGGGCGCAGGTTTGAAGTTCTGACGTCACACGTGAATTACATGCGATGCGCGCCAGATTCTTGCCGGGATTGATCCTAAGGGTGCAGTCGTTAAGACGATCGCATAGTCCTGATCAAAAACATTCTCGTCCCTGATTGTTCCCGTGTCACTGGCTGGTGAAAGCGTAACCTGAGCGCCGAGTGGTTCTGGACTGACAAGCGCGAGCCGGCGCAAACAATCATAAAGATGCTTCAATCCGCTGCCATAACGTCCGAGGTCCTCGCCTAGCATCAGTCTGACCTCCGCCCTTTCATCGATAAAATGCTTCAAAAGTGAAGCTGCCTGGATTACGCCGGCTTCAAAACGTTGCAGAAAATCCTCACTATCGGCCTCAGACAGGTCTCGCGTATCGAGCACAACGGTGATCCGTCTTTCATCCTCGGCGGTGAATTCCCGCACCGTCAGGTTGCGCGAGCGTGCGGTAGCTTTCCAATCGATGTGACGTAAATCATCCTGCGGTTGGTAATCACGCAGAGAAAAAAGATCCTGCCCCACTCCCCGTCTTACTGATGCCATGCGTCCCGCATAGGTGGGAAGCAGGTGAAGCTCGTCTCCGATTGGCTCGGGTTTCGGATAAACCACGATGTCCACATCGCGCGCTCGTAGTCTGCGGCGAAAGCGAAAAAAGCCAAACGGAAAACGGGTTGACAGTTCGAACCCATTGATCAGCACGTGACCGCGACCTGGAAACAACTGTTCAACCCGCTGCTCCGCGGCTGCGCGGCGCGGTATGTAAGTGAAGTAGGCCAGCGTTCGCTTCAGAAACTGTTGTCTGCGTCTGGATTTGTGGTTTGCTCCCCTGGGTCCACGGGCTTCCACAAGGATCGAGAATGAGGGGAAGACACGTTTGGCGTTTCGCAGCGTAACGATTACCGGCGCCGCTTCACCAGCAAAAATGTGGTCCGGGAAACGTGCGGAGACGTTCAAGTCCCGCAACGATGCCCTGGCTGCGGCGCCGCCAACGAACAGGCTGGAACAAAGCAGCGAGAAGATCATGAAGAGGAGGTTGTTTCCCGTGTTCCAGGCGGCGAAACCCACTACCAGCAGGATGAGAACGAATATTGCGCCGCCGCTGGTCACTTCGATGGGAAGATCGAAGCGCCGTACTTCAAGTCGCGCGGAGCGCGCCAGGGGCGGGACGACGAAGATCAACATCAGGGCGGCGCTTACCAGCGACAAGATAGCGGCCACCGCTGCAAGGGTATAGTTATCGCTTTGGCGGGCCAGTAGAGTGACTGCGGCGGCGGAGAGTCCGCCTATCACCAGCAGGGTGCCGAGGATCGCGCCGCGCCACCTGGCGAAGGTTGAAGGATTACGGGTTACCGGAGAATGGGAGGCGCCTGACGGGCCACTTTTTTTGTCGACCATCCCTCCTCCTGCATTCCCGTCCCTTTCAGAGCGGCACGCTTACCGTCTTCATTATCTCAGCCAGTACCGCTTCTGCTTCTTCGCTGCGCCGCATCGAAGAAGCGTACCTTGTGCTGACAAGTATGCGATGGGCAAAGACAGGCAGGACGAGCCGCTTGATGTCGTCGGGTATGCAGTACGAACGCTCCTCGGTCAGCGCCAGGGCCTGCGCCGCGCGAAACAAAGACAGAGTGCCTCGGGGACTTACGCCCAGGTCTAACATTTCCGAATCGCGGGTCGCGGCAACAATCCGCATGAGGTATTCGATCAGCGCATCATCAACTAAAACTTCAGCCACGTTTCGCTGCAGCTCAAGGATTTCGCCCGCCGTCATCACCGGTCCCAGGTCATCAAGCGGATCGCTGTATTCCCGATCACGCAGAATCTGCCGTTCATCTTCGATGGCCGGATAACCGATTCGCAGCCGCAACATGAACCGGTCAAGCTGTGACTCAGGCAGCGGATACGTGCCGTGGTGCTCAATGGGATTTTGTGTGGCTACGACCATGAAGGGCGTCGGCAGCGGATGTGTTACACCCTCGGCCGTGACATGCCTTTCCGCCATCGCCTCTAGCAGAGCAGACTGCGTCTTTGGCGTGGTGCGATTAATCTCATCGGCCAACACAACGTTGGCAAAAATCGGGCCCGGCTTCCATTCGAATACGGCCGTGTGCTGATTGTAAATTGAGAGACCAATAACATCTGAAGGAAGGAGATCCGAAGTGAACTGTATCCGTTGAAAGCTGCAATGAAGCGCGCGGGCCAGCGCATGCGCCAGAGTAGTCTTACCGACGCCGGGCACGTCCTCAACCAACAGGTGCCCACCCGCAAGCAGGGTCACGATACCCAGCCGTACGGCCTCTCCCTTGCCCTTAATAACGGTCTCTATGGCGCGTTGCAAACGTTCGATCTTTTCGACCGCATCAGCCGTGCCGAGGGGCTCTTGTCCTGTTACTGGTTCCAGACTTCTCATTGCCTGCTTCCCTGCTGGGCCTCAAATTTCCTTCATTCTACATGCTAAAACTCGCCGCCGCATACTATAAAGGCAACGCTAGTGGCGCCCTGGTTCACAGAACCGGGCGCAGTAGCGCCGGATCCCGGAGTCAATTGGCGGCGGCAAAAAGAGGACCGGCATGAACTGAACCGCTGTGTCTGGGGCCCACTGGTCAGTGCTTATAGTTGACTTCGCCATCCGGCGCTACCGCGCTCGGTTCTGTGAGAAGCTTTTTTGCTCCAGTCCAAACTCAGCTCAAGCGCCATTGACGTGACATGACGTTCCGAATCCGGTGTAGTAAACTAAGTGTTAGCTCGATTACACGCGTCATCTCCGGATTCGACTAAATACCTGGAACGAAAATTTCACTCATACGTGTAACGAGTCGCGAGGAGTTTTTATGAGATTAGACCAAAGACAACGCCACAGCGAGCGCGGTTTCTCGTTGATCGAGCTGATGATCGTTATTGCGATTATCGGAATTCTAATCGCCGTGGGCGTGACCGGCTGGAAAGCCGCCGTGAAGTCGGCCAACGAGGCTGCTGCCATCAAAACGCTCAGGACAATCGCCGAGCAGCAAATGCTTTATTACAACTCTCACCAGCGTTCAGCCTTCGGAACTTTCGACGAGATGCTGAAGGAAAATATGCTTGATACGCGGTTTGCAGGCACCACGCCGGTGGTCGAGGGTTATGTTTTCCAGATGCGCGTTATTCCCAAATCAACCACTACACAGCCTGGTTATGTAGTGAATGCGGATCCGCAAGTGACCGAAGGAGTCGGGGCTACCGGAAAGAATCACTTCTACTTCGATTCAGACAGCAACACGATTCACGTCAATCCTACGCAACCAGCCACTGTTGCCGATCCACCAATTGGTCAGTAGGCACCATCGTTAACCGTGCCTGTCGAAAATCGAATAGCGTGGCCTTTGCACAGAAGGTCGCGCGGCTACATCTCGCTCCTAAGGAGCAAAGTTAACTTTCAGCACTCGCTCCTGAAGCTGCGATATCACCTTTGCCAGATCGTCGCGAGTTATTAACGGCAAGTCACGCAAATGTAAATCGTTCGGTAAGCTTGCGCGCCAGTGGGCGAATTCTTCCAACGCCCTCGCGCTGCCGTTCGTCAACGATGAGAGATATAAGAAATGCGTTTTCAAAAGGGCGCGCCGGGCTGACGACTTAATTTTTCCACCGCTGGAGCGCGCGCACATCAACAACAGGTCAGGCTCGACATACTTGACGAAACTGTTGCCCTCAATCACAACGCCTGGAGCTTCCACGCGGGCCAAAGCTTCTCTAATTCCCTGCTCCATCTGACCGTCCTTAACAATTACCCAATGAACGTTTGCCGCGCCCGCGTCCCAAAACATGCCCGTGTCTTTCCCGCTTTCGTAGTTAGCCGCTCGACCCGACCGAATTACTGGTTCATCCTTGAGCAAATCGCTGACGCAGCAGCCGTTCGGGTCTCTGCCGCATGAGCGATAATGACCGCGCGTCACCTTGATCGCTTCCCATCCGGCCAAGCGTTGCAATAGCTCGCACACGAGCGCGGACTTCCCGACATTTGAGGAGAAGCCGCTGACGGTCACGATTGTCGGACGCTGAACCTTCATATGATTAACGTTAATTACTATAACAGCGACCGGACGGGGTCAGGAACTGACTTTGCACGTGCCCGTATCAAAACGGGGAGCGGTAGCGACCGGCCACAGACGCAACTCTAAGACTTTAAGCATCGCATTCATTTCCTTAATCCTCGACAGTTGAACTCTGGCCGGTCGCTACAATTTCACATCTGGGCCGAGACTGCAGTTGAACATCTGGCCGGTCGCTAATTGCTCCCGGTTCTGATTTTTGTTGAAAGGGAAAATATCATTGAGCTGATGGCGTCCTTGATGCTACTCTTGCGCGGTTCATGGAGACTTGCAGATGCACCTAATCCCGAGATCATTTCGCAACCTAACCAGCGCGCTTTTCACCATTCTTGCGCTGGCTGTCGTCGCCCAGGCTCAGGATGCTGCGAACCAAAGATATTCTGAAATCAAGATAAAGAATTTCGGGCAAATGGATGAGCGCTTTTTTCGCGGCGCCCAACCCCAGGAAAGGGATTACAAGGATCTTGCCGCACTGGGAATCAAAACCGTCATCGACTTAACCGCCGAGCCAAAGCCTTACGAGCGTGAGGCGGTCGAATCCCTTGGGATGAAGTACGTCAATATCCCCATGCTGGATAAGAAGTATCCCACCGAAGCAGCAACAAAAACGTTCCTGAAAATTGCCGCCGATCCTGCGACCGGTAAGTTTTTCGTTCATTGCGCCGGCGGCCGGCATCGTACGGGGGCGATGGGCGCCGTTTATCGCTATCAGTTCTACGATTGGAACTTTGAACAGGTGTACGCGGAAATGAAGAAGTACGACTTCTACACTAGTTGGGGTCACGGGCCCTTCAAGGATTTCGTTCTGGACTATTACGAGAAAATGCGTACCGCCAAAACTTCAGGATCGGCTGCGGGTCAGAGCGGCTCTGTTCGCGCCCAGTAACCAATAGTCGTTCAAACGGCGTTGCACGAAAGAAGAAGGCCGCTCGAAAACTTCGAGCGGCCTTTCGGCTTACGGAACGGAGCGCGGTAGCGCCGGATGCTGATTCAACTTTCGAGGTGAGCATTATGCAAGTCAACATCGGCATCCGGCGCTACCGCGCTCGGTTCTGTGATCGCGCAGCTCCCGAAGCGGAAACTACCCAGTTAGCCCCTCTAGTTGTAAATGTACGTTGAGCTCTTTTTCTGCTCCCACTCAAGTCCGGCAATGTTCTGCGAGTCTTCAGCCAGTATCTCTTCACTCAACTGATCGGTTCGGTCAGACGACCCCAGGCTTAGCTCATAAACAATCCTTCCGTTTTCGCCTTCGCCGGCTTCGCGTTCCAGTTGGCGCAACTCAAAGCTGCAACCGTGCCGCTCAAAAAGACTTTTGAGCACCCGATGAGTCTGATCCAGGTTGCGGGTTTCTACTCGCACCTCCATCGCCCGGAAAACCTGGGCCGATTCGAAATACTCCAGAATCCACAATCCCAGCAGGACAAAGAGAGTAAGAATGAACGCCATGTCCAGACGCCCAACGCCGCAAGCCAGACCTACTCCCAGGCAGATCAAAAGAACCGTGGTTTCTTTGGGATCGCGAATGTTGGTGCGGAAGCGGACCAATGAAGCAGCGGCGAAGATGCCGAAGGCGCGAGCCGCGCTGTCACCCACAATCATCATCATGGCCGCTGCTACGACTGCGAGCAGTATTTGTGTTTGGGCGACATAAGGATTACGGCGCGTCAGGGAGAGGCCCCGGCGCCAGCGAAAGGCCAGCAGCATGGCCAAAAAGGCAGCAATCAAAAATCTCAGCAGCACCCGAGCGGCGACCACACCCCGGTCCTCTGCAACTGGTTTGCTATTGGGGTGGTCGATGCCGAATATTTCACTCAACACTGAGCGGTTGCCATTTTCCTGTGCCGGGGTTGAGGTTTCGGGTGATCTCGCCGGTGTAGGCTGGCCTTCAGTGGCGGTGGGCTGATCAGTAAGCACGTCTCTGCCCGGCGTGCTGGAACGTTCGAGCAGAAAGTAAACCAGCAAGCCGCTGCCCAACAACACGGCGACAAAGATCACCAGCATACGGATCCACGGCTTGTTCATACGAAGGTACTCCTTTCGCCGCGAACGTTGCTCATCAGTTTGAGCAACGAGCATCGATTATGGTTTTAGCCTTGCGCTGAAATTCGGCCGTCCACGCTTCCGCCGGCTGGTCACGCTCGTCATTACGCGAGGCCTTGAAGACACGAGTGATTAAGCCATTTGTCCGCTCAGCGTCAAGCAGCCTTTGCAGGTTCTTCGCCAGTAGCGCGCGCCCGGCTTCACTGATGCTCGAATCGCCAACACTCTTTGCCGTCGTGCTGCAGTGTCCGCCGCTCACCTTGATCGGGTCTTTCTTTTTCCAGGAGGATAACCGCGCCTTGTTTTCGCTGGCACTTGAAAAACCAAACGTCGAGCCCATGTCACTGACATAAAAGACCGCCTGGCCGGGCTTACAAGCACGCGAGCCATCGGGTTTTTTTTGCGAGTCAAGACAGGTAAATTTGTGGTTATCAGTCTTCGTGTCACCATGATCGATGAAACCCAGCCAGAGCTTGAACGCATCGATCTCCGCCCGCGGAGCTCCCGACTCCAACAATTTTGTCAGCGTTCCCGCAAGCGGTGCGGAATCTTTGTTGTTGCAATTTACATCGATGCCTTTGCCCAGCGGCAGCTCAATGCCGGCCGCGGGTTGAAACGGATTAAAGCTCGTTCCCTGAAAACTCTTGTTCAGACTTTTCTCACAGTCCGCGCAAGTCACGTCGGCCACCCATTCATCGTCGGCAAAGAAACCGAGCGCCTTTGAGAAGCGCGAAGAAAGGAATTCGCCATAGATCTCGCCGTTTCGTTTTTCTCGTGACTGGCCCTTGAAGTGAGGCTTCACTTTATAGCGAATGGCATCGCCGTCTTCATCGACGACGCCTGCAACAGTGCAATAAAATTTTGGCGTGGTGCCCGTGCCTTCGTTCTCCTTCGGTTTAGCGACACAAGTGATCGGCACCGCCCGTCCCGCAGCATCAACAGTGGGAGCGCCCGTGCGCGGCCCGGTATTCGGGTTATAGCCGAGCACCGGGTCATAAGCCGGATCGGGTTCCTGATAAACTTTTGCGGTTCGTTCGGCGGCCGCTCTTGCTTCAGACGTGAAGCAGGCTTTTTGCGCCATCGCCGGCAAGGTCAGAAAAAGAAACAAGAGCAGGAGAAAGACTGCCTGAAATAGTTTATTGAACATGGACTGGCCTTTCCTTCAATCACGGCTTGATTCGCTCGACTACATTAGACGATTACAGAACTACAAATTGACTTGCGATTAGCGAAAGTCGAGCGGAGCCGCCGACGATTCAGAACGTTGATTAGCAGGGGGCCTTTTGACTGAGATCTTAAGCGCCTTAAGCCGATTTGTCGACCTGCCAGGAATCCAAACTAATGCCGCCCTCAAAATGCAATTGACTGTTGAATGGCACCTCTTCGCCCGCCACGGGCACCTGAGCATAAGAGCCGTCAGCGTTCAGGATGCGTGCTTTCACGTTGTCTTTCAGGTAAGCGTTGAGTACTACATCTCTTAAATAGCGTTTCAAGTCTGCATCCAGAATGGGAGTCACAACTTCGACACGGCGATCCAGGTTGCGTGTCATCCAGTCCGCGGATCCTATGTAGACATCGTCGTCTCCACCGTTCGCGAAATAGAAGATCCTGCTGTGCTCCAGAAACTGGCCGACGATACTGCGCACGCGCACTGTTTCTGAAAGTCCCGGGACTCCCGGCCGCAGCATGCACGACCCGCGCACGATCAAGTCTATCGGCACGCCGGCCTGCGAGGCGCGGTAAAGTGCGTCAATCATCTCGAGGTCTGTCAGGCGATTGATTTTGGCCGCAATACGCGCCGGCCGTCCGGCGCGCGCGTGTTCACTCTCACGCTCGATCAACGCCAACATCCGCTGGCGCAGGTTAACCGGCGCAACCATGAGGTGCGTATACTCCCGCGGCCTGGAAAAGCCCGTCATAAAGTTAAACAGGTCAGTCGCGTCGTCGCCGATTTCGGCATTTGCGGTCAGTAAACCGAGGTCGGTGTAGACCTTGGAAGTCGTGGGATTGTAGTTCCCGGTGGCGATGTGGACATAGGTTTGCAGTCCATGTTCCTCGTGCCGGATGACCAGCGCCACCTTACTGTGGGTCTTGAGTTTTACGAGGCCGTAGACTACGTGCACTCCCGCTTCCACAAGCCGGCCGGCCCATTCAATGTTGTTCTCTTCGTCAAAGCGCGCTTTGATTTCAACGACTGCAGTGACCTGCTTGCCGCGCTCACTCGCTTCGATCAGTGCTTCGGGTATCGGAGAATTCTTCCCCGTGCGATAGAGGCAGATTTTAATCGCCAGCACTTTGGGATCGTTGGCTGCCGCCTCGATAAACTCGGTCACAGTTGTGTAAGCAGTGTACGGATGATGCAGCAGGATATCCTGCTTCCTGATAGCGGCAAACAAACGCTTCTTCTTGCTAAGGGGCCCCGGGACTGTCGTTCGAATGGGCTTGTCTCTTAGTTCGGGCCGGTCAAGGCCATAGAGCTGCATCAGATCCCCGACGCCTAAAATTCCTCGCAGCACGTAAACGTCGTCTTCCTCGATGCACAGCGAATCAGTCAGATACTGCACCATCGCCTTTGGCATCGTCGAAGAAACTTCAAGGCGCACAGCATTTCCAAAGCGACGCTCGCGCAGCGACTCCTTGATTCGTCCCAGCAGATCCGACGCCTTGTCGTCTCTGATCTCGACGTCGGCGTCGCGCGTGACCCGGAACAAATAGCTCTTGCTCAGACGCATGCTGGGGAAAACAGAATGCAGGTTCGCGTCAATCAACTCTTCCAGCAGAACAAATTTTTGTCCGGTGTCACTGACGGGAATTAGTCGCGGTACAACGGGCGGCACTTTGATCCTGACGAATCGTGGCAAACTTCCCATCGTAATCGGCTCATCCACATTAGCGTCGACCTCAACCGTTAGGGCAATGTTAAGACTGAGATTGGCTATGAAAGGAAACGGGTGCGCAGGATCCACTGCCAGCGGAGTGAGCACGCGGAAAATGTTTTTCATGAAGTAAGTGTCAAGCGACTTTTGCTCGCGCTTTGACAGCGAATCGTAGGCAACAATCTCGACGCCATTTTTTGCCAGTGCCGGCAAAACGCTTTCATGTAAACATCTGACCTGTTCCTCAACCATTGGGAGCACGCGCTGCCGAATGACCTTTAGTTGTTCGGCGGGCGTCAGTTCGCCGGGGAAAGGCTGGAATTCCTTGATCTCCAACATCTCTTTTAAGCCCGAAACCCGGACCATAAAAAACTCGTCGAGGTTACTGCTGAAAACAGCGAGAAACTTCAGGCGTTCGAGGAGTGGTACCGATTCATCGGCGGCTTCTTCGAGCACGCGCTTAAAAAATTCAAGCTGGCTGAGATCGCGGTTAAAAACCGACCAGGCGAGAAAGTGCTCGTCCCGAGAATTCAATGCCGCCATCGGGGAAGTATTAGATCGCTGATGGCCGGCTTCAGACTCAGAACTCATTGCCGGTGAAGCTTCCTCTGCAAAGCCTTCTTGCTGCTCATCCATCCCTTTTTCCACTCCGTTGCTGTTTCACCTCAGATTGTTATGCAGGATCGTACACCTGATGCGCCGGCACAGTTTTGAATTCGCCGGTCTCGATGATGTACGCGGTGAGCTTGTTACCATAAACACATCCCGTATCCAACCCGATTGCTTTTTTTCCACGGCGCCATTCCGGCGCCGGCCAATGTCCAAACAACACCACCTTCTCGCCGTCGTATTCCTCATACCAGGGAGTGCCGTCTCGCGCGGTGCGGTCAGGACCCAAACTGCGGAGTTCCGTCAAGTCCTCCGTGGTCTGGGAATGCAAGGCCACGCCCGGTCGCACTCCGGCATGCACCACCAGATGAGTTCCCAAATCAATCATAAACGGCAATGAGTTCAAATAAGGAAGATACTTTTCCTTTTCTTTCTTAAGCTGCTTGTGTGTAGGACGCTGTGAATCCTTTAACTTGAATTTTTCCCCGTTCCAACGCCGTCGCAATGCCAGATCATGATTGCCGATAACCGCGGAGAATTGTGGCTCAGACATAAATCGTTCGAGCACCTCTCTGCTCTTCGGGCCTTTGGTAATGAGGTCGCCAACTGAAACGAGCCGGTCAGCCGGGCCAAATTCAACCGCCGCCAGCATGTCTTCCAGCTCGTCATAACAGCCGTGAATGTCCCCAACGACAATCGTGCGCGATCCCATGGTTCCCTGTCCTCTTTTTGCATCCTGATTGAGTACCCTCAACATTAGGCTGGTTGGTTCGAGAGCGTCAAGGAAGGACTCCATAAATGGAGCCGGATGTGCTCGGCGAAGGACCTAGCCGCGGATCAGCGCAGATGAACACGGATCAGAATTTAAATGGCGTCAACCTGAGTTGATGTAACGCCTCAAAAATTCGACGTATTGATTTAATCCGAGCCTCTTGCGTTTATCTGTGGGTGTGATCCGTGTTTATCCGCGTAAATCCGCGGCTGGTCCTTTATGGACCGAAGCGTTTCCGTAGCCAAATCCGCAGCCTAAAGGCCGAACTCAGAACTACAGCCTCAAACTGCGTCAACACCTGCCCTCACCTTGGCTACTTGAACGATGATGTCATGAGCAGTTAAAGACATTTCCGGTCAGATTGAAGATCTTGCACCCATCCCTCAAACGAACTCCGGGATCAGAAAAGACGCGCTCTAATTCACCCTCTCGTGGACCAATTACGACTACGAAACTTTACCGATATTACGCACGGAACGTCGGAAGTACTCCTGGTCACTTCTGGTCAAAGCCACGCCGGAAAGCTGCTTGAAGCGAATGGTTTCCGTCTTGAAGGGCAGCCGGTCGTATTTGGGCACGTAGTAATAAACAAATACGTCACGGACAAACAACATCTCGTTTATACAGCGCGGTGAGCGCGCGTAGGTCGACAAATTCGGGCCGGAGCGATAGCGACCGGATTAGACGGTATGAATAATAAACAGCGACTGCACCGATGCCTGCGTTGTTTTGGAATGTCTCTGAACTCGCGGGATCTTTCTCCAGCTTATCGTTACCGCCCTGGGCTCCCACTTTGTGATGCGCAAGCGCTCTTGCTCATGGCTTACCGCTCGCGGCTGACGTCAGTGGCGTATCGCTAACACGGAAAAACTCTCCCGATCCATTGTTGGTTCGCAGCATGCGCATCATCTCATCGAAGTTAAATGGCCGTGCGCCGCGGCGACCAAACACCGAGACCTGATTACCGCTTTCGTCCACAGCGCGATCGCGATCGAGTGGTTTCGAGATTGCCAGCGCCTCGCCCTTCGTTTTGAACGTCGCAATGAGGACCGGTTGTGGGCGGGGACTAAAGCCTGCGTATTCAGGCATTGTTTCCGGTGACGTTAATTGCAGGATGTGCATTCCGTTGCGACCATCGGCCACATAGGCGAAGAGGCTCGCGTTCGTCATCGCGATTTTCACCTGATGCGTGTCGTTGAGCTTGCCGCCGGCATTGAACATCTGGTCCAGACGCGGCTTCTCGGGCTGCTCGACATCGATTATCGCCACCCCATCTTTTCCGTTCGCAACGTAGGCGTAAGTTCTGGCCACGTATACGTCCTCAGCATCGGCGAGCGAAACGACTGCGCCTTCCACCACTCGCGGCTGGCCGGGGCTGGTCAGGTCAACTATTTTCAAACCCTCTTCATCGACGATAAAGCCGTAGCGAAACTGGACGGCAATCGCATGCGGATGCTTGAGAACCGGCTCGCGGATTTCACTTACGATCTTTGGATTAAGGGGATCGTCAATGCTCACGACAACCAATCCATGATCGGTTGTGACGTAAGCGTGAGTACCGGCGATCGTGACATTATTTGCGCCGTCCAACGCCCCGCCCGGATTGAAGGCGCCATTCGGAAACTTAGCCGGATCCAGCGCTCGTTTCAGGTAATTGTTCAGCGGATCGCCATCCAGCAACGTAGCCGCGTTGACGAGTATTAAGCCTTCATACTTATCAGCGACATAGAGGTAAGCATAAAGCGGATGAATCGGCTGCTCTTCGTTGACAAGTTGCTTGCGAGCTTCGCCGGTCAGCGCCGCCGCGCTTGCGGGATTGATCATGGTGCCATCAGTTTTCATGCGCCAGCGCGCCGGATCAACTCCCAAGGTTGTCGGCGAAGTCACAGCCGTGGCGTATTTCGTCTTGACATAAAACTTCTGGCCGAATCTCGAAACCGGCGCCGTAGTAATTCGTTCCGAAAATCCCTTCTGATCGATCTGGGCCACGTCATAGACGCGTAATCCGCCTTCACCGGCCGCTACGTAGGCATACTCGCCCCGCAGTTGCACCTGCAACACGCGCGGGTTGCCTTTGTGTTCGTAGACCTCGCGCAGTTCGCGACCGCCCTTCTCAAACTTTTCGTAGTCGTCAGGATAAGCAATCTTGTGCAGCGTGCTGCCAAGAACCGCCTGTGGCTCGTCATGTTCCGTAGCCACGACCGCTTCGAGCGCGTCATCCGACGCGACAAAAACGTAACGACCCATGAAGTTGACGAAGTTTGTGCCCTGCAATAATAACTGGGCCAGCCAGGCATTGTTGTCATTCTTTTCTGAAACGTGACAGTCGCTGCACTGTTTGGTCTCTTTTGCGCGCACGGTATGTGGGACATGCGTGTTGAAGGTTTGCCCGGCAAAGCCTTCCGCAGAAATCGTCTGCTGCTGGGAATAGATCCATTCGCGATTCTGATTTTGCGAACTTACAAGTATGGCAGACGATGAACGTACGGGCGCGACGCGATTGCCGGTCACGGTGCCGTCGCGGCCCAGCATAAAAACATCATCGCGCAATACCTGAAAATTGTAAGTGGTGAAGTTTCGCGAATCGCCGCCTTCGTTGTGCCGGTTTGGCATTTTGCGATTCGCCTGCATTGAAAGGTGACAACCAAAACAGCTTGTCATCCAGGAGGAGTGGCAGGCAACGCAGGTCATATTCTCATCCGTGTGCGCCAACTGCTTTTCATTAGCGGGCGCGCTGCCCCACGTGCTGTTGTCTTTACGAATGGTCTTGGCGTAGCGCGACTTCTCGCTATAGTCGCGGCTGTCGGGAGTTATGGTGTCAATGGTCTGCGTAACGCGCCACTTACGGCCGGGCACAACCATAGAGTTTTGAACGATGTCGCCCGTCTTGAGGACGAGGTCCTCGCCGTTCTCACGTTTCATGGTGCGGTCGCGAGTGATGCGCTGGAAGAGGGGCACTTTGTCGCCGCTCGCATCGCGCACCATAATTCGGGTTAAGTTACGGCCGGTCACAGCGGGTTTCCCCGCCTGGGCGGCGGCCACCGGCGCAGCCGGACCAGAGGTCATCAGCGTAGCTTTTTGCCGAATGCTGCCGTGACAATCGATGCAGGTTATTTCCACAGCCGCCCGCGGTTCGTTATAGAGATTGCCGTCGCCGTGTGAATCCTGGCGAAAATGACAATCGACGCAGTGCATTCCCTTTTCCAGGTGAATGTCTTTTAAGTGAACGGCTTTATCGAACTTCGCTGGATCGTTCGCGGCGACAATCTTGTCGTCGGCATCCAGCAGGTTGCCTTTGCGATCGCGCTTGAAGACTTTGCGGAACATCCACCCGTGTCCGTGATAGTCACCAAATTGCGTATTCTTTAATTTGCTGTTGAATTCCGGCGTTCCAGTCTGCGCCAGGAATTCAAGATCGGACCACCGCCCACGCACGCTGGATTTTTCGGGATTGCGATTAAGCTTTTCGCGCTCTTCATCCTGCGAAGGATCATGTTGCCGGCTCGAATACATCGCCGCGCCATCCGATTCGTTGTCCCACCAGGTCATGCCCAGATAAGTGGCAACCATGTTCGTTCCCGGATGCATATGGCAAACCATGCACTGTGAAGTGGGAATGCGGCTGGTGAACTGGTGTTTGATCGGATGACCTGATTCGTTTTTTGGAATGTTCGTATCAGAAGTTAACGATAGTCCCATGTTGCCGGCGGCCTGGTACGACTCTGAGTGCGACTTATCCCGGTCGTTTGCATAGATGACGTGACAAGCCGAGCAGCCTGACGAACGATAGTCTCCGGGATGATCATTGGTGCCGAGAAAATTGAGGGTCGGATCAAGCAGTCGCGTTTTTTGAATCCCCAGATAAACCGGATCAGTGCGTTGCGCAGTGCCAAAACCGCGTGGGCTCAAGCCCTTGTCGGGTTTTCCCGGGTCTTCGTCTTTGTCGGGTATTCCTACTTCCAGGCGCCGCTTCCCCCCGCGCTCGAAAACTCGCAGAACGTTGCCCGGTTGTGAGATCTCCCAGCGCGGCAAAGGATCGAGAAAAGTCAGTAGTCCCTGAGTGCGCTGCTGTTCAGCTGTGGGCGTGGGATTCTGAATAAGCGTTTGCGGCGCGCCGCCTTCGTTATAGCTTTCGCCAAAGCGCGAATCCTTCAAGGGGAAATTGCCATTGTTGTACAACGCAGCGCCCCAAAGCATCGCGCCATGAGCCATCATGCTGCGCGCCACGTTTTTTGTCTCCGCATCGTGGCAGGCACTACCCGAGCACGTCTTCGCTGCCACTCTGATGTCGCCAGGATTAATGAAGCGAACAAACTCCCAACTCTCGCGCGCCAGAAGGGTGTTGGTGCGCTCGGGGTTCGCGCCGCTATATTTGCCATCGCGCTTCCACTCTTCGGGAAAACGAGGTTGCACGTGAGCAGCACGCTTAACGCGCTCGATCTCTTTGGGGTCGGCACTGGTCTTCCGCGGCACTGGGTTGCCGCCGTGGCAGGCGGTACAGCTCAGGCGGAACGCGTCTTTTCCTTCGTTGTCGAGTTTTTCCAGTGGTCCGGCGGCGCCGAATTTGTGCATCGGCTCGATCTCCGCATGGCAGGAGATGCATCCTTCGATTCGTGACGTTGGCGCCGGTTTGTCCTGGCTGCTGCGAGGGAAAGCCTTCATCGATGCGCGACGCATTGTTTGAATCTTTGGTCGAGCCAAAAGCTTAGCAGCTTCCCTCGACTCGGCGCGGCCTGACCAGACAGATAAGCCCAGCACGGCGCTGCATAGCGATGCGATTGAAATCAGGACCAATGTGGTTCGATTCATAACTCAGTTACTGAATAGGTCAATCTTTTTCTCACCACGCGACTGTCTTGAACAAAGCGGTAAACAAAATACGGCTCCCATCAAAAGACCAACTTCAACTGCGCAAACAAAGAGTACAGCGGTTTCTTTGGACTGATGACGTCCGGCTCGCAGAAATCGCCGACATTTGGCGGACAGTTGCGCGAACGGTCTGTAAAGATGTCGCGAAAACCGCGACCAGTCTGCAGTGTGTTCGCGCCGAACGTCAGGGTCACGTTGTTAATTAAGAAAGGGCGGTAAGCAACTCCCAAACTGTAGTCCCAGCCAATGTCATGTCGAATGTGATTCTGAAACAGGACATACTCCAACGGCTCCGTCCGATGAAACCGCAGGTAATTCACGTTGAAAACTGCTTTGAGGCGCTGCGTGACTTCCGCATCGATGCCGGCGTTATAGATAAAGATTCCCGGATTTACAAAATTTGCCTGCCCCTGTGTTTTGCTGCTCCGCAAACTTGGCAGGATGCTGTTTGCCTGCACCAGCCCGACGCCCGTCTGCGTTAAGCGGATGCCATTCCGGTTCCAATACGAAAACTGTCCGCCAACAAAATTTGGATCGTCGAAGATGGCATCGAAACCTGTGGCTTTACTGTCAGTCGGATTCGAGTCGCCCTGCGCGAAAAAGACAGAACCCTTAAAGCGAAGAAAATCGCGATCCATCGAAACCTCAGCCGCACCCATGCTCGATCTGACGCTAACGGCGCGGCCGGCGATGGGATTCCGGTCATCGCGTCCAAACGCATAATAGTAGGAATGAGTCAGGTTGAGTTTGCCGAGATGGCCGTCGCCGCTTATTCCCACATAACCCACCTTGATCGCGTGGGGGCGAACATCTCCGATTAACGCCGGTCGAACCAGAAAGCCATTACGGTCATACTGCACACTGCGCCGATCGTCGTTGTAATGCAGACTGCCCTGTATCGTGTAACCCTTCCGCAGAAAATCCTGGCGATAGAGATTTGCGATGTAAACATTCTGATGCCGCGTGTCAAAGCGATTCAAGCCACTGTTAGTGTCCTTCTCCAGCATTGAGAAGTAGGCAGCATTAAACTGGAGGCGATTGTTATCCGCGGCGCCGAACACGCGAAAGGCGAGGTTGTTGTCGGAAAAAATGAAGCCGCGAAAGTCTGAAGAGAACGGTTGAATCCCGGCCCTGATGGAAACAAAATCATAGTTTGAGTTAACGTCAAACAGCTTAACTTCGCCAAACGCTTCCTCCAGCGAAATATGAGTGTCAGTGCGATTGGTGCCGCGCCTGACGTCGATGTTAACGACGCCGTTCTCGCGGGCATTCAGATAATTGGGAATGCTGAACGTGGGCGAAATCTTGATGGCCCAATCCCGTGGCTTAAAGGTTGAGTCGCCATGGAAAAGTTCAAAACTGACTTGAATGGTCTCGCTGGCTGCAAACTGTTCCGGCTGGCCGAAAAACTCCGCGCTACGAGGCTCGTCGCTGCTTACGTCTGAAGGTGTGGGCGCGCGTCTCTGCTCCACAGTGGTAGTGCTCACAGCGGAGAGAATCATGAAGGTTTTGTTACCTTTGATCGGGTAATCGCCTTTCAAGACGCTCTGGTTGTAAGGATCCCACCAGCGGCCGCGTTTGAACGGAATATCCCGACCACGGGCCGCCCGATCGCCATAGCGATCGTATTCGGGAAAACCGATGCGCCAACGGTCGCGCGCTTCACGTCGATCTTCATTCGTTTGCGGCGCTGAAGGAACTGTAGTCGCGCCGGCATGTCCAGTGGGTTTATCGCCAGGTTTGGTCTGTACTTCCTTGATCTCTATCTGCTCAAGAGGGATATCGACGACTGTCTCTTTGTCGGCTTCGACGATTACGTTCTCGAGAGCTTCACCTTTCGGCAGAGTAAACTCGCCCTCGCTTTTCTCAAACTTCGCCACGTGGGGCGGACTGACCTTTAACCGGTAAGCGCCGGCGCTTAACTGAATTGAATAGACGCCGTCGGCATTACTGCGCACGCGTTTCCACTTACCGGTCACCTGGTTGGTCGCCACTACTACCACACCAGCTACCGGCGCTCCCGAAGCGACGCGCACGGTTCCTTTGATACGTCCGGAACCCTGTCCGAACGCACAAAGCGCTGTCACCAGCATCAGGCCAGTCGCTGCAATGATCGAAATTAACTTAACGCCCAAGGTGATTTTCATCATTTTAAGCGGATGACGGTGATGCCTTGTAGCATACGAGTCCAAAACGAGGCAACGAAATTCGAAACGTGAATCAGCAAGCAACTTATTGAATGAAGAATGATTGATGATCCTGTGGATCTTTAGCATCTCCGACGTAGCGCGTATTGCGAAGCGACATTTTGTTTTTGCGATACGCGTGTTGCTTCAATGCCGTTTGCGCGTGGTGTCAACGAATGGTCCTGGATGCGAGCAACGGCCCCTGGCTCGGGGAGGCGCGAACACCTGTTATTTCCTCAAGCGCTTTTCGCGCAACCTGGGATTGCCAGGGATCGAAATGCGGATTTAACTTAATTGCCCGGCGCAGAAAATCTGCGGCGCCCTCTCGATCACCGGCAGCGCGAGCAATCATTCCGGCGTGATAAAACAACCTAGCGTCCAGGGTCCCCAAACGCAGCGCATCCTTGATTACAGTTTGCGCTTCAGCCACTTTACCAACCTTAAGTGCTGCCCATGCCAATGCATCCGCTCCATAAACGTCGCGTCTCGTCTCAAACTCCTTCTTCGCCAGCTCATACGCCGCATCCGTCTTCATATCGTGGTCCGCCCAAAAGAGCACAAGATGCCGGTTGTATAGCGCCGAATAGAGAGCGCTCTGCTGACTCAATCGCTCCACCTCGGAATACTGCCGTTGCGCGTCGCTGTCCCGCCCCGCAAGTTTGTAGAAATCACCTAATACGGCTTCATCTATCGGATCCGCATATTTGCGAACCAACTTTTCGAACGCTTCAGTTGCAGTTTTGAGATCTCCCTGAGCGCCCCGGTAACGTGCCATGGAAGTTACGGCGTGAGGGTAATCCGGAAATGCCGCCAACGCGTCTTGATAATGACCCGCTGCCTTTTGGTAATCACCAGTGGCCGCGCGAACTTCACCGAGTTGCCAGTGGCACCACGCAATTGTTTCGACCGACGGAAATGAAGAGTTTTTAGCTTCGGCCAGCGCGACCCCGTAGCGGCGGAGAGCTGTCGCTGAATCACCCTGCAGCAGAGCCAGATGTGCCAGCCTGGTTTCGGTAGCTACCGTGCCGCCATCGAGTTCCTCCATCTTCTTGTAGGCCGCGATCGCGCCGTCGTAATCTCCGAGCTCGAGTAAAGCGTCGCCCTGCAACTGAAACCCAAAAGCGCGTCGCGGTTCATACTCAGTCAATTCTTTGGCGTGATCGCGAGCCGGGACGAAGTTGTGCGTCTCGTATTCCGCGAGCACGAGCGCGCGCAATCCGCTCAGGTTCTGATCGGCCGGTAAGACACGTAACGAGGACTGGGCTGCGCGCAGAGACATTTCGAGATAGGAAACATCCTCAGTTTCTCGGTGCAGTTGCAGATAGTAAGCGGCGAGCTTGTTAAGCGCGACCAGATCGTCCGGGTCACTTTTCACCCGTTCTTCGAGAAAATCTACAGCCATCATGGTGGTGTCGTTTCCACGCCGGGGCTGACGAGCAGGCTGAGCATTGGCTGGGGCGGGAACTGCCGCCGATCCCACCGGCGCCCGGTTACAGTTGCAGGCGCAGATCATGAACGAAATGCAGGCGACGAGTGCAAGGGAGACGGATGTAAGAGCGGCCGATTTCATGTGGTAGTAGCGGCGAGCGGGAAACCAGGTTCGCGCGAGCTCGCGGCCCCCGGCAACAGCGCACGGATCAATTGCGCGTATTGTCGTCGATTGTCCCCGGCACGCGCGGCTGATGCGACGGAGCTAAGAACGGGAAGCTGCTTCGCAGCGGAACGTCGTTGCTGTTCGCGTTATCGGGAAGCGGCTGCCGGTTATTGATAAGAAAGTTAAGAATATCAACTACATCGTCCGTTAATCTTCGTCCGTTGGGAAATTGTGCTTCCGGATTAGTGCCGTTGTTTGGCTTTGTAAGATCCAGACGCAGGTAGTCTCCTCTCTTAACAATCAGATCCTCGAAGACGGCGACGCTCGTAGCATCGGTATGATAAAAGTTCTGCAGTGTATCCAGAATGCCGGGCCAAAAGCGACGATTTGCATCATCGACGGGCGAACCGGCGTTATGCATGTTCTTCTGATTAAACGGAACGAGGACGACGTTTACGGCTGGATTCCCCATTCGATCCACGTTAGTCCAGCGGCCGGCGCCGGCTACTTCACCGGTTCGAGAATTATAGAACTGCGGCGTGCGGCGTTGGGTTTCAATAAGAACGCCAAGCTGATTTGATTGCCCACGAACCAGCGATAACGGCATGGTCAGCGCGATCGCCATCGTGTTGTAACCGGCAAAAGTGTCGCGGCCGCGACTGAATACACCGGGGTTTGGCGCGCCTGCCCGGATTGAGGCGTTGAAGCGTCCAAATGCCGGGATATCGAAAAAGAAGGGATCGTCGGTCAGCCCGGCAAAGAAAGTTACACCACTTTGCGAGTCGGTAGTTAACACGGGAGTTGGTGCGGCGTCGGACGTATTACTCGAGTTTGTTGTGGGCGCCGTGAACGTCCGGCCGTTAGGCAGGTTAATGGTAGCGGTTTGCGCCTGGGCAACTCCGCCGACTGCAACCCGTGGAGAAAACCGAACGTCGATATCGCCATCGGGCTTGGCGTCGCCATTTGTTTCAAGCTCGAAGCGGTAGCGAATCGCGGGATCAAAGATCCCGAAATTCGAATTCTCGCCAGGAACGATGAAACCGTGCACGGTCATGATCATGACCAGGCGGGAGTTGTCGTTGGGATCGAGAAACAGGTAGACGTCGTTAAGGTCAGCGCCGAGATCGTGGGCTGTTAGTGGGGCATCTCCATGATCTGCAGCGAGAATTCTGGACGGGGGAGTCAGAACGATCGCGAACCCCAGCAGCATTACCAAACCAAAAATTGAAAGCTTTGTACCTAGAGAACGCATTTCATGCCTCCTCTTCAGATCCCCTGAACCTGCGGGTTCCTGTCTCCATTTTCCTGTCGTTCTAATCATGGGGCTCCGAAGCGTTGTCTGTATTCGCCGGCGTTGATGAAAGCTTTAACCATTTCCGCGTTAATGAAGTTGCCGTCAAACTGGTTCAGCTTATTCAGCCAGAAGTTGTAACCATCGAAGTTGTTGTCCGGCGCGTCGTTAGGATTGCGCCGCAGGTAGCCAAAATATTGCATCAGCACAAAGGCCCGGTTGAATTCCAGTCGCACCAGGGTCAAGTTCTCGGCCACGCGCCGCAGCACGCGCGCGCGTGCGCTCAGGTCGTTTGTCGTGGTTGCTGATCCGAATTCGTTAATCGCCGTTTGTCGTTCAGTGGCGGTGGGCACGACACCCGCATTAGCGTAAAGCGCATCGACGAATGACGCCGGCGACATTGTGGTCGGATAGCGGTTCGCAAAACGCATTCGCATCACAAAATCCGCCGCGAACGCCTGCTTGTTGTTCTCAAGGACTTGCTCCCAACCGGTCTGGCCCACCACCAGCCCTTTGCCGATCTGTTGCGTGTCAGGCAGGAAATCACTCAACCGCGTCGGTATGGGCGCCCCCGGCAGATTGCCGAAGGCGACTTTATGGATGCGGTAAACCAGATAGCCCGTCTCCTGAAACTCGATCGAAAGGAAGAAAGCGGCCGAGACATTGATGCGCCGCAATTCCAAACAGGCGATGTTGTTGCCGCATTGGGTGATTTGGTTCGTCCAAAAATCGAGACCAGCTTGATCGGGCGCACGGCTGAGAAAATCCGCATAGTGCTGATTAACGAAGAAGCGAGCGCCGTCAATAGGATTCGGCGCGCTTTGCGCTGAGTCGTTGTCCGCAATCGTCAGGGTGGCAGTGTTCAGACTCCCCAGCACGGCTCCGTTCGGATTGCTGAGTGTGATGGTGAGGGTTTCATCATTTTCGATGAAGGCGTCATCCGTGATCAGCACAGTAAAGCTCCTGGTTGTCTCTCCTGCATTGAACTTCAGCGAGCCGAACTGGAATGAATAGTCAGCGCGGTTCGTGGCGCTGCCGTTGATTGTGACCAGGTCAACAACAGAGGCGGCAGTGGTGTCGCCCGTTCGCACAACCGTCAACGTCGCGAACGCATCGCCCTCGCCAACAACATAATTGGCGGTGCTGAATTGCACGGTGGCCGCGCCTGCCGGCAGAGGCGGCGGAATCACGGCCTGTGGTTGCAAGGCTGGCTGAACGTCAGCAGCGTTATTCGTAGTTAACCGGCTAAGGCCGGTTCCGTCTGCGTTAATCAGGTAGACTTCCAGGTTACCGTCGCGGCTGCTTGCGAAGGCGATACGAGATCCATCAGTCGGCTGCGACGGATCGATGTCGAACTCCTCATTGTTGGTCAAACGAACCTGGTTCTGACCGTTGGCGGCCATCACATAAAGTTCATCACTATCGTCACGATTGCTCTGGAAGGCGATCCGCTGTGATGACCATGATGGACTAATGTCGTCTCCGGCCGCGTTGGTCAGACGAATGACTCCTGCGCCCTGCGCTCCCATTGTATAAATATCAAAGTTACTGTCTTCGCGGGTGCTGGAGAAAGCGATCGTTAGACCGTCCGGCGAAAACGAGAAGGAATCATCATCGGCGAGGTTATTGGTCAGGTTGATTTGATTGCTGCCGTCCGCATTCATCAAATAAATTTCGTCGTTGCCATCGCGGTTGGTGACAAAGGCAATTTGAGAACCGTCACGCGACCAGGCCGGGGCTATGTCACCAGCACTGTTGTTGGTCAACCTTGTCTGCCCGGTTCCGTCCGCGTTCATGAGGTAGATTTCTGCGTTGCCATCACGGGTACTAACAAACGCCAAACGTTGGCCGTCGGGAGACCACGCCGGGCTAAAGTCTTCGCTGGGGTCTTCCGTGAGTCGCGTCTGTCCACCGCCATCGACATCCATGGAATAAATCTCAAAGTTACCATCGCGGTCGCTGGCGAAGGCGATCTTGCCAATAATCCGGGCCGCATCGACGGAGTCTGTTGCACCCGACTGTGGAAGTAACTGCCTTGACGCTTTTGGGTTAATACGCGTACGCGGGAACATGTTGCGAGCCGCCACCGGTAGGCAGGAAGCGGCCAGTATGATGCAACTCGTGACACGTGCAACTGCGTTCACAATAGACGTATTCATGACCTGTCCGTTGATGACAGCCGGAACATGCTGGAAAGATTCGTTGCGGCGAACATAATTTACGGTGGCGATAGAGTCAAGTATTTCTTTTATTCCGAAAGGCACAAATCATGGCATAACATTTAGAAGGCGATATGCACACGCGCGGTTCTGACAACACTGCGTCTGACAAAGTTAAGAATCATCTTGACTGATCAAGGTTTAATGATAAATTGGGCGCACGTTTTAATTACCCGCTCGTTGCCGGCCGTTCGGATGTCAAATGAGTAGCCGAATCCTTTTTCGTTGTCTCTATATGCTTTCAGCTCTGTTAGTGCTTTCGCTCGCCGGCGATTTGCGCGTTCCCCATTCCTCAGCACAGTCCTCACGACCTGTTTTGTTTAGTGCTTCAGATTCGACCCGAGCAATCGCCGTCCATTCAGTAACAAAAACACGCGAGCCATTTTCAGCAACTGAAGCCGTCTCCTTCGCCGCCGACAAGTCAACGCGCATCATGCTATTCGCCGGCAATCTGTCATTAGCCGCCAACGAAGGAAGCAGTGCCGTAACCGCGGATGCTGAAGACGCGTCCCACAACATCCATTCACTGGCCGTTGAGTTTGTGGGACCTGTCCCGGATCAGACCTGGGCTACCGCAGTGGTTGTCCGACTCAATGCTGATATGGGTGATCTGGGCGATGTTCTGGTTCGTATTTACTACCACGACGCCGCCAGCAATCGCGTGCGAGTAGGTATCGGCCACGTGGGCGGGGGTCCGCCGGACGATCCCGGGGCGGTGCCGACACCTGGACCGGGCGTTGAATTTCCGATTAACCCGATTACCGCTGGAACTCTAACTACCGACGAAGTGCGCACCATCATCGCGCAGGCGGTTTCAGCCGCAGCCTCATTAAACAAAGCGGTGACGGTGGCGGTCACCGACCGCGAGGGAAATGTCCTCGGTCTCTTCAGTATGACTGGGGCTCCCACCACGATGCAGATTCGGGGCGGCGGCCCGCTGCAAAGTCCGGATCCCATCACCGGATTGGTGCCGGTCGGACTTGAAGGCACTCGCCTTCCTTCCCGGCTGGGAGCAATTTCCAAGGCAGGCACCGCTGCGCTCTTCAGCACTTCGGGAAACGCGTTCACTACGCGCACGGCCAGTTTCATCATTCAGGAGCACTTTCCGCCGGGCGTCGCATTTCAGGCGGGTGGTCCACTGTATGGCGTTCAGTATTCTTCCCTACCCTGCTCGGATATCAAGATGCCCGCTTTGCCACTGGGACTATCAGGCGACCCAGGCAGCATGCCGATTTACAAGAATGGCATCGCGCAGGGCGGCGTCGGCATTGAAGGCGACGGAGTTTATGGAATCGATCGTGATCCAGCCGACTTTGATGTGCCGTTTGAAGAAGTGATAGCGCTTTCCGCGGTCCGAGGCTTTGAAACTCCGGCGCTGATTCGCGGCGATAACATTTTAGTCAACGGCATCAGGTTGCCGTTCAGCAACGCAACTACAGTACTGCAACCGCAGACAATTCCCTTTGCCAGCTTGCCAGGGGCGATAGATCCTTTGTTTCCCATTCGCAGCGCGCAGCCTTCGGCATTTACGACCGTCACTGTGGGCGGAATTCTGGGCGAATCAGATCCGCGCTTCTTCCCTTTCATTGCCAGTCCATCCGGCGGAACGAATTCACTCACGGCCGCCGATGTGGATTTGATCATTTCACACGCCGCGCAGCAGGCTAACATCACCCGCGCCGCCATTCGGCAGCCGCTGGGAAGCAATGCGCGCGTCAGCATCGCAGTCGTAGATACTGAAGGACGAGTACTCGGGTTGTTTCGCCAGCAGGATGCGCCGGTGTTTGGTTTTGACGTCTCAGTTCAGAAGGCGAGAACCGCTGCGTTTTATTCAGGGGCAAATGCCGCCACGCTGCTGCGGGGTGCTGGTTTCGGTTCTTACGTGGATCGGGCGGCGGCCGATGGTTTGAAGCTCGACGGCTCAATCGCCTTCACCGATCGTGCGGGGGGATTTTTGCATCGCCCGTTCTTTCCCGACGGAATCGACAATACGGCCGCGGGTCCATTCAGCACAGAGATTAATCAGTGGAGCGTTTTCAATGATGGACTACAGCTGGACTTGATTAAGAATAATTTCCAGGCCGCGATTGTGGGCGCCAACGTTCCCTGTACTTCAATTCCGAGTCTGCCCAATGGCATACAGATATTTCCGGGCAGCGTTCCTTTGTACAAAAACGGCGTGCTCGTCGGCGCCATTGGTATCAGTGGCGACGGAGTAGATCAGGATGACCTGATCTCCGCCGCAGGCGCCAACGGATTTGCACCACCTACGGCAATTCGTTCTGATCAATTTTTCGTGCGGGGCGTGCGCTTGCCATTTCTAAAATTCCCGCGCAGTCCGAATCTCTAAACAGCAAACGACGGCCCGCGAGACGCTGCGGATGACGCGAACACTTGCCAGACAAATCACCTGGTCGATTCTCGGCCTGACGCTTTTCAGCAGTCTCGCCGTCATAGGCCCATCGCAAACACAAACTCCTGCGGCAGCGGATCTGCGCGGAGTGATCCGCCTGAGAGTAAGGATAGGCTCTGGTGAAGGCGCCAAAGCGAAAGGCCTTGCGCGCAAGCGGTTCTTTTTAATTAAGGGCTCGCTCGAGGAAAACAAGAGTTTGATGCAAAGCATTGAGCAGCAACCTTTGTTGTCGCGCGATTGTTACTATCGCGGGTTGGGCGCCAGCGAAGCATTAATCCATTGGTTAAGGGAGAGCGACTGTGAATCGATTTATTGCCGCGAGGTGGAAGCTAAGGACGTCGAGGGCGCCGGCGCGGTGCGTGAGTTTCAGGAGGCAATCGCCGCCGGTGAAAAGGATTTTGGCAGCCGGGAGCTGGCGCGCAAATGGCTTACGGTAAATCTCTCCGACCAGATTCGCGATGGTTACTACCGGCGGCGGCAGGACGAATTGCAGACTTTGCTCAAGCACGCCGAACAAGTGTCAAAAGCGACAGTTCTCTCCGTCATGACGGACCTGAACGGCACTGCTTTCTTTACCGATTTGGAGCCCGGCACCTATGTTGTTTCCAACATTCTGGCCACTGAAATTTTTGGCAACAGTGCCTCCTTCTGGAATTGTGAAGTGAAAGTGAAGCCCGGCGACCTGGCGACCGAGAAGCCATTCCTGATCTCGAACCCGGGAAATAAGGACCCACGGGACGTCAGAAACATCAAATGCCGCAGCGTGGATAAGCCCCTCCCTGCATGCCCCACAGCCAACGCAAACTCCGGCAATTGATTGATTCGATGAAAAGTTTCCAGCTTAAACCCGTCGCGCTGATGCTGCTGTCTCTGATTCTGCTTTTCTGTTCGCAGCAATTCTCATCGAGCGGTCAGGCAACCGGACAGAAGCGCCGAACGCGACCAGCCGCCAGGCAACGAGCGACGAAACCCGTAACCAACTATTCAAAGTTCTCGCACTCCACCAGGCAGCATCAGGAGGCGTGCAAGAGTTGTCATCAAGCGCCGACAAACAATTGGCAAAAGGCTGCGCAAGATTATCCCAGCCAGGATCCTTTTCCTGATGTCGCTGATTTTCCCGGACACGACAGCTGCGTCCGTTGCCATCGTGCGCAGTTTTTTAAGGGCGCCCGGCCGGTCATCTGCGGTGTCTGTCATACAAAGATTTCGCCGCGGGATGATGCACGCGCGAGTTTCCGCAATCTCAAAGCACCCGGAGAATTTAGGATCGAGTTTCCGCACGATAAGCATCAGGACGTGATTGCTGCGTTGCGCAGACGGCCAAACTCTTTCGACTTCACACCGCGGTCTTTGGTTAAGCTTGCCCACCCTCCCGATGAAAAGGTGAGTAAATATAACAACTGCGAAATATGTCACGCGGCGGCGACAAAAGCGGCGGTGGCGCCGGCAACTGGATGGATTGACGCCTATGTCCCGCCAACCGATACCTTCAAAGTGTCGCCCGAAACCCACGCCTCCTGCTTCAACTGCCACTGGAACAAACAGGCACCGACGCGGAATGATTGTGCCGGCTGTCATAAGCTGGGGGCGCCTGAGTTACACACGCGAATTTCAATGAAGTTCAGGCATGACGGAGGCGGAGAAAAGAAAAACCACGTTGGTGAATGCGCTACTTGCCATATCAACATCACGAAAGCCGCGACGTTGCGAGGTTTGAAACCGGATGTTCCGATCTTTCCTTCTTGTGCCACTTCCAGTTGCCACCAGAAAGTTCTTAATGAAGAGTTGAACAACTACAACAAAGCGCCCGGAGCTTTTAAATGCACGAAGTGCCATACAACTGACGTGGGTAACAAGAAGCCACCTAACAGTCATGCCATGGCGCTGCTCGGTTAAGTAGATTTGCCTAAACGAAACTACATCCAGCCTTACGCAAGTTACTTTCCGACGGCGACAAAGAAGCGCCGTGTCTTCCTGCTCGCCTGTTTGTTGGTATTCGCCGGTGGAATTTTGCTGGCAACCAGGGAGCGACGGGCCAACGCAAAAATCCTGACGCCTTTGATGACCGCAACTCAAGGTCAGGATCTTGATTACTCAAGCTTCAAACATACCAGTGCGCGTCACGCCGCACAGGCCTGTGTCTCTTGTCATACACGAAGCGGTGACAACTCAATCTCTCCTCGCTTTCCCGGCCATTCGGCGTGCCAGAGCTGCCATATGGGTCAGTGGGTAAGCGCGACGATCCCGATGTGCGAGATTTGCCATACCGACGCGACCAGCGGAAAGCCACCCCTCAGGAATTTCCCGACCACGTTCAAAGAAAGTTTTAATGTCAAGTTTGATCATGCGCAGCATATGACCGGCTCTGCGCGACCAGCCAATGGTTGCGTTGCCTGTCACCGGCCGGCGAATCGCGGGGTAGCGCTGAGTATTCCGGTGGGAATAAACGCTCACAGCCAGTGTTATAGTTGCCATACTCCTTCAAGCAAAGCCGCCAGCGGGAAAGAGATTGCTTCGTGTGGCGTCTGTCATGATCAAAAATCCTTTGCCCGCACCTCCACTGGTGCGCGAGCCTTCCGCGTCGGTTTCGCGCATTCCCAACACGGCACGCGTCAGCGTCTGGAATGCGCCAGTTGTCATACGCTGACTGCCGGATTGCCCCAGGGTAGGCAGGCAAGTTCACCCAAAGCTGCCGAACATTTTGTCAGCGGCGGGGGGCAGAGCTGTCTTACCTGTCACAATGGAAAACGATCGTTTGGGGGCGACCTGTCATTCAAGGATTGCCGCCGCTGCCACACGGGAGCGACTTTTCGATTAGGGACATAGACAAGGTCGCACGCTCGTCTAGTAATCGCTAATGCTTACAGAACCGAGCGCGGTAGCGCCGGATGCTGCCACCAACTTCCGCGCAGAAGAGCGTGGTAGCGCCGGATGCTGGATTCAACCTTTTCAACAAACTCTCAGATTACCAACGGATATCACGAGAGTTGACTTCCGCATCCGGCGCTACCGCGCTCGGTTCTGCTATGACCTCCCGGCGCTACCGCGCTCGGTTCTGCTGTGGAGGCATCACCGGCGGTACCGAAAAGAGAATATTGACACTCCTGGATTCGCAAACTAAGATTGCGCGGACTCAGATTGAAGAACTTGTTCGTGCACTAGTCGTCAGAGTCCTTTTGCTAGTCCTCCCCGAATCCAAAATCAAAGTGTCGCTAACTTAAGAGTAAAGGGATAGAGATAATGAAACTCAAAATTGGTCTGATTGCGTTGCTGGCCCTGATCGCAGCGGTTGTCGTGTTCAGCAGCTCGCCCTTGTCCTTTGCCCAGACGCCCGAAAAAGAAAGCAAGACCCAGCCCAAGGAAGTCGTCCTTGATAAGGACAGCCAATCAGACAAGTATGGAGAGGTTCCTTTTAATCATGAGAACCACACCATTAAGCCTTACAGTCCAGACGGAAAGACCGTGCTGACTTGCGTCGAATGTCACCATACAGACCAGCCGGCCGCCGATCTCAAACCGCCGCTTAAGACATCCGAAAGAACAGTCGTATTAACCGCGGCCTCGTTAGCGGCAGCCGATGCGAAGGCTGTGAAAACCTGTCGCGCCTGCCATCTACAGGCAGGCGACGACAGCGCGCCAATACCAACCGTCACCTATCCGGACAAACCAGCGCCTACAAAGCTGACGAATGAGATTGCCTACCACAACAACTGCAATATTTGCCATGACAAGGCGCTCGCGGCGCGGCCTACTTTGAAAGGGAAGGTTGCCGGTTCAAATGATTGCTTCCCCTGTCATAAGCCGGTGACTTAAACGGCGCGTTTCCGAGAGGCAAGATCTAACAGAACCGAGCGCGGGTAGCGCCGGGTCTGAGAGTCACCTTCCGAAAATAATTGAAATGC
>DATGYM010000093.1:0-55657 GCA_035297925.1 Pyrinomonadaceae bacterium
TCGATGAAGCGCATCTGCAACGGATTGCTTTCGGTTTCATAACCTGAGCGGGCATATGCGACTCGCAGCAAAGCTATGCGCAAGCCAACGTCATTCGCGGCGCGCACTACTTCCTTCGACAGTAGATTGGGATCGTCGTAGCTGGTTCCGTCAGGCGCGTGATGCAGGTAATGGAATTCGCCTACGGCGGTAATTCCGCTCAGCGCCATTTCCAGGAACGCCATGCGCGCTGCATCGTAGACATCCTCTGGAGTCAGGCGCACTGCGGCGCTGTACATCATTTCCCGCCAAGTCCAAAAACTGTCTTTACTATTGGCCGTTCGATATTCGGTACGGCCGCGGATCACCCGCTGAAATGAGTGGGAATGCGCGTTGACCAGGCCGGGAAGGAGGGCGCGATCCTTGAGATGAATTGCATTCTCAATTTCGCTGTCAGAATCAAGACGCTCGATTTGAGCGTCAGCATTATTGACAAGCGCCAGGTTGGAATGGAAGCGGCCGTTTTTATAAATCAGATCAGGCAGCCAGGTTCGTCTAATATTGTCCACCCAAGTCACCCAAGTCTCAGCGTTCAAAGTTAACGGGCCAATCCCTTCACCGCCAGAACCTCCCGGGCCGCCGAGCGGTCCCCGGTGCAACTAATCCTTCTTGGTCCCTGCAGGTAAGTAATTTTGAATCCCAGCTTTTTGTAAAGCTTGACTATCCGCTTCGTCGCCTGATTCGACAGGACTACCGGGCCGGCATGCGCAGCTAACCACTCCGCAGTGCGTACCTGATCCTCCCAGCTAAACCCCCCGGCACTGTAGGTCGTGAACTCCACGTCGTAGGGCGGATCAGCGTAAACGAAATCCTCGCGTTCCAGTGACAACTGAATCAAATCACCGCAGGTAAATACCCAATCATGCAACGAGGATTGCAATGCGGAAAAGTCGCGCACATAGGTGATGGCTGAGTGCTTGCCAAACGGCACGTTAAATTCCCCACTCTGGTTAAAGCGACAAAGTCCGTTAAAACAGGTTCGGTTCAGATAATAGAAGAGTTGCGCAGCTTCAGCGGTTTCTGCCTTGCCTTCTCTGATAAGTTTATTGAAACGGTTGCGGTGTTTATAGAAAAGCTCCTCCTCATTTTTCATTTCCATGCTTATCGCTGCAGGACTTTGGAGCTGCCTGTAAAAGTTTATGAGATGTGGATTGACATCATTCAGGAGGGCTCGCTTTGGTTTCAACCCGAGCGGAACCGCAAGTCCACCGCAAAATGGATCAACATAACGCCGCTCTGAATGTGGTTGCCAAAGAGGCCTGAGATAAGGCACCAACCAGCGCTTTCCGCCGGCCCACTTCAACG
The DNA here is from genome assembly GCA_035297925.1 of Pyrinomonadaceae bacterium. Taxonomy (GTDB): domain Bacteria; phylum Acidobacteriota; class Blastocatellia; order Pyrinomonadales; family Pyrinomonadaceae; genus PSRF01. The sequence continues at coordinate 1,345 of DATGYM010000093.1, forward strand.
GGGGTTTCAACAAGCCTTCCCGACCGGGATCAAGTTTCACTGAAGAAGTGCGGGCACCGGCGCTAGGTTTTTCGCCACCAGGCGGTCGAGATTTCTGATTCGTTTCCAAAAGCATTGGCAGCACTTACAGCTCACTCAACCAGCAGATATTTGAAGAGACCGGATTCGCCAAGCGCGTCTATCAGCGCCGGAATTCGGGCTATGATCTCGCCCGCATTTTCGGGTGGATACTGCGCCCGGGCCTTCTTATTAATCTCGTCCAGACTAAGCCCTTCAAGCAGACTCTCGAGCACGAAGACATGCGAGTCGTCAAACTCCGGCATGCCCAGAGCGTTTGTCTCTTTTGACCCCAACACTCGGGTACGTCCGAGCTCTTCCACCCAGTCAAGAACAGTCTCGACAGGATCCCGATCGGGATATCGTTGCTTTACCAGCTCCAGAATTTTTTTGCGACTCGGTATGTTAAGTAAGAGCGCGAGGAAAAACCGATGTTCATCCTGGGTGATAGTGCCGCGGCGTACGATGATGCTCATCTGCCGCTCTTCTTCTTCCAAAACGGGAAGCACCAGATCGGCCAGCTCGCCATGGACGCTCTTGCACCGTTCGAGGATTGCTTTGAAACGGTCCTTCCCGGTTGAGAGACCAAAAAGCGCATCCATCTCGTTGCTCCGCATTTGCTGGAAGGTCTGCGCTAATATGAAGTAAGCAGTATGAAAATCTGAAGCGCAAAGAAGGTTGCCAATCATCGCGTCGGCATCTTTGTGTTTCATGCCCAGCAGCAAGCTCACTGTTTGCAGCTTCTTGATCATGACAGGGTTTTTGAAAAACGGATCCAGGGCGAAGTGAGGTTTGCGGTAATCGTACTGTAGCGCGGCCGAAGGCGTGTGCTCGGTTCTGATGGTGATGGTTGCCGATGGCCGGTCGAGATGGAATAGCGAGTGAATAAAGTCTCTGCCGGGGCGAATCGTTCGCACGTCCTTCAGCGTAAGCAACTGCACTTCTTCAAGCGTTAACTGACCGATGGAAAAATGTTCGTTAATGATCCTGTCTTCGCGGAATGAATAGCGACTATGAATACTGGAGCCGAGCAGAACCTGGAAAGCGCCGGTAAAAGCATGCTGGTGAATCGTCGTGGTGCCGTCGAGCCAGTAGTAAACGTCAATATAGAATCGTGGGCCTGCAAAGAGAGTTATGGGCGGATTTCCGAAGCGGCCTTCAACGTCATACTGCTGGGGCAATGATGAGGTGGCATGAACCCAGCGAATGATCGCCCAGGGATCCACTCGTGCCGGCAGATCAGATTCCCTGAGAGCCTGCGCGGCAACCTCCGGGAAAACTTGTTCATTGTAATTCTCGGCTCGCCAACGGCTCTCAACCAGCTCGCCGAGCATTTGAAATTCTTCCATCCTGCGCACTCTCCAGTGACGTGATTTGAACAGCGAGCATATGAGGCAGGTTTAAATTTCGCAAGTTTGATAAATGCCGGATCCGGCGCTACTGCGCTCGGTTCTGTAAGAGTGCCGGCATCACTAACTCCAAAATGACCCAGTACGCTAACAAACTATTTATTGACTAAGCCAAACGTTGCGAGTAAATTCTCCTCTCCCAAATCGTGGTGAGTTGAAGTTTTTTCAATCGACTATGCAGAAACTCCCTGGAGAAAAAAATGACACTGCCGCGCGCTCGCCGAGACTCCCTGGTAATCAAAGAGCTGCAGGATGAAACCCTGGTGTACGATCTCAAAACTCACAAGGCTCATTGCTTAAACGAAACCGCCGCTTTTGTATGGCAGCGTTGTGATGGACGGGCGACGGTGCCGGATATAACGCGTTCTCTCGAATCCAGGCTTGGTGTTGGAATTGACGAGAGTCTGGTATGGCTGGCTTTGGATGAACTGGAGAAGTACCGCCTTCTTGATAATTCGCCAAGGCCGCCTGCTGAGATGAATGTAGCGCGTCGTCAAGTGATTCGGATGCTGGGACTGGCAGCCGTTACCTTGCCCGTCATCACTTCGATCGTCGCTCCGGTCGCCGCGCAACAAGCTTCTGGACTGCCTCCTGGTTCTTGCTGCAACGGTGCCAGTGAATGCGCATCAGGCCATTGCGTGCAAAGTCCGACTTGCATAGGCGTGGCTGGTCCGAGTACCAAATCTTGCCAATGAACCTGGTCGCGAATTTGTGCGCCGAAGTTTAAAAACTTCGGGTTAGCGGATTTGTTTCTCTCGTTGTCTCCCCATCAAGCTTGATGGGAGTCTCAATCCCTGTTTGGACACACCTTCATTGACAAAGCTGAGCGAGGTTTCCAAGAGCCGATTTGGCTTCGAGCTTAACGTCATGGCGATCCGGTTTCGGTGAACTGTAGTTATCCCACATACAACCTTTTTCCTCCCTGGCTGCGCTTGGCTGTTTGCCCGAGAGCGTGTTAACTTCCTCGCATCGCGACCGCCGATCGGTGTTTTCCTTTTCGGCTCAGGGACATAATGATCAGGCTCCGCACGCGCGTCGGAAAGCCCATTAATCTTCCACTTTTGTCAGTATCAAAGAATTAGATCCCCTAATGAAAGAACCGTCGGATTTAGCCAAAGCCCTCGACCTCATTCTTAAGAATTCCGCGCTTGAGCACGCCAATGATTCGCAGCGGAACGGCTATGCCACGCCTCCCGTAGTCGCTTACGGCGAAGAGGCTTCGCCCGAAGGTGAAATTCATTTGCGTGATTACTGGCGTACGATCCGCAAACGTTTGTGGCTGATCATTGGACTGGCTCTAATCATTTCCACGATTTCCGCGCTGAGACAAGCTCGACAGCCCGACATCTATCAAGCGCGCGCGCGCGTCCAGGTCGATACTGAAAGTTTGAATCCTGCCCTCGGTGCTTCGAAGGGCGGTTATTACTACGCCGATAATTCCTACATGGATCCTGAGTACTTCAATACCCAGGTCCAGATACTCACGAGCCCGACACTGCTGCGACGCGTCGCCAGAAATCTCGATCTCGAACATAACCGAACGTTCCTGAATCCGCGCGTTGAAAATCGTTCGACGTGGCAAAGTCTCATGCGCATGCTCGGGTTCGGCAGCAGTCGGGAAAAAGAAGTTGCGCGCCCTGAGACGCTACCTGTAAGCAACAATAGCGTCACGTTGGCGAGCGCTGCGCCGGCCGACGATCCGGCAGAAATTGAGCGCCTGGCGCCCTACGTCGATTCGCTTCAGGGGATGTTGGATGTCGAGCAGGTAAAGAAGACACGCTTGATCGATATTCGTGCCAGCCACACGGACCCTTTGGTGGCGAGCAAGGTTGTGAACGCCACCGCCGACGCGTTTGCGCTTTGGAACCTCGAGGTCAAGACAAAAACAAACTCGATTGCCGGCACTTATCTTCAGAAGAGAATTGCCGAACTACAATCGCAAATTCGTAGTGGTGAAGAACAACTGGTGAACTACGCCCAAAGCCACGAAATCATTTCGCTTGATGCCAGTCAAAACACCGTCGTGGAAAGGCTGACTGGTTTGAACCGTGTATTGCTGGAGGCAGAGAACGAACGGAACCTCGCGGAAGCAGCTTATCGCGCTAGCCTGATGCCGGGCGCCGCGGAGGCAAGTGCCGAAGTTACCGACAAATCGATTTCCGAGCTCAAAAGCAAACTGTCTGAACTAAAACAAAAACGCGCGCAATTGATGTTGACTGACACGGATGAGTCTCCGGAAGTAAAAGATGTAAATCAACAAATTGTCACGCTCGAGAAGCAGTTAGAGGATACCAGAGGAGGCGCGAAGAAAGTCATCGAGGCTAATCTGGAAACTAACTACCGGAAGGCGCTCGATCGTGAGAAAGCATTGCGCGACTCTTTCAACAAGCAGCGATCAGAGACGGTTGCGCAAAATCAAGCCGCCATTAATTACAACATCCTCAAACAGGAAATTGAGACGAACAAAGGATTGCTTGAAGGCCTGATGCAACGTTCCAAAGAGAACGACGTTACGATGGCCGGCACGCCAAACAACATTCATGTGGTGGATTACGCGGCCGTTCCCAAAGGCCCCATCGGGCCGCGACGTATGCAGGCGGTGTTTCTGGCACTCGCGCTGGCCCTTGCTTTTGGCGTCGCTTTGTCGCTTTTTCTCGAATACCTCGACGATACAATCAAGAACACTACTGACATCGAAAGCGGCCTGCGGCTCCCGTCACTGGCAATCATTCCCATAGCCGGTAAAACAGCACAACGCTTTCTGCCGATCACGCGCGCTCTGCAACGAAATAAAAATGGCGGGGGACAGGAACTGTTAATTAACGCAACCGGACCCACTCCACATGCCGAAGCTTATAAGCACCTGCGAACTTCCGTGCTCTTATCGACGCCCGGCAGGTCACCTAAGACCTTGCTGGTCACTTCCAGCGTGCCGGCAGAAGGCAAGACAACCACGGCGGTAAACACTGCGACCGTGCTGGCACAAACCGGCGCTAAGGTGCTGATCATCGACGCTGATATGCGCCGGCCAAGGTTGCATAATGTGTTTGGCCTGAACAACGATGGTGGCTTGAGCGGAATTTTGTCCAGCGAGATTACTGAAGCGGAAATTCTGGCGAAGATAAATCAATACGCCGATTCAAATGTTTATCTGCTTAGCTCCGGCGCTATCCCGCCGAATCCTGCGGAACTGCTCGGTTCGGCCCAGATGAAACGTTTGCTCGAGGTTGCCGGCAGGACTTTCACTCATATCGTTATCGATTCTCCACCCATTGCGTCTTTCACTGACGGCGTGCTCATCGCTTCGTTGGTTGATGGCGTAATCCTGGTAGTACATGGTGGCAAGACTTCGCGGCAGGTAGTCAAGCGCTCGCGTCAGACGCTGCAGGAGGTCGGCGCCAAGATTATCGGCGTAGTGCTGAACCGGGCAGAAGTGCGCTCCAGCGACTATTACTACTACCACTACAATTACAAGGGCTACGAAGTTGATCCTGCCAACGGTGAACAGGCTGCCGAAGGCAGTTCGATTTCAATTATTCGCAAGTAGATAGAAACTGCCTTATGTTTTGCTGTGGACGACTCGACTGACCGGTTGCGATTCGCCAACCACTCGACTTATTATCTTTCCCCGCGAATGCCGGAGTGGCGAAATTGGTATACGCACCAGACTCAAAATCTGGCGAGGTCACACTCATGTCGGTTCGAGTCCGACCTCCGGCACCAGACCTTAGATTCAACATCTGATTAACCTCTATTAAGCTTCTATTGGGCCGTCGTGTCCTCATTTCATTTCTACAAGTCCTTAGCGAAGGGCTACTGCAGTGTCGCGACTCGACAAACCACAATCCCGCGCAATAGAATCAGCCTGCAAGCCCCTTCCAGTTTAAATTATCTCTCCCATGGCGTTTCTTCGTCGAAAGGAAGAACTTAAATGAAAAAAATGCTTTCACTGGTGACGGTTATGATGTTGCTGGCGCTGCTGACCGTGCCTGTTTCAGCAAGAACGTGCGGCAAATTGCGGCATCGACACGGCAATTACTGGCATACCCACTACGCGTGCGTCGGCGATGGTCATAAGCACGGTAGAAGCTTCTGGGAGAAGCACCGGGATAAGTTGACGACAGCTGGCGGGGTGGGCGCAGGCGCACTCATTGGCGGCATAGCAGGTGGAAAAAAGGGAGCGGCCATCGGAGCGTTAGCCGGCGGTGGCGGGGCAGCCGTCTACACCTACAAAATCCGCAAGAAACAACGCAAACCCGCTCGATACTAAGCGCTGAAAGCCCAGCCACTTCGTTGCCCCTGGGCAAAAGCCCAGGTGGCGACGAATAAAAACGGGCCCCTTCGTCACCTACCTCATTGCTCTGCAAGCACTTAACTATGTGTAAAAACATGTTTGCCACGACGGGCCGAAAACTGTAGAATCTAGGGCGTTCCCTGAGGGCGGGAACTTTTTTTATCATTCCTCCAGGCCCTGATCCAGCCCCAACATAGTTTCCAAGTACCTGGTTTTGCCCAAGTGTCTCGAACGGTCCCTCGGAAATTAGGAGTCGGAAAAATGCGAGCTAACATGAGACCACGGATTCTTATAGTCGATGACGAGACCGAGATAACGGCGATTCTGTCAGACCTCTTTGAAGACAGGTATGACTGCGCCACCGCCGGATCGGCAGAAGAAGCGCTGGAGCACTTAGCCGGCTCGAAGTACGAGTTGGTGATCAGTGATATCACCATGCCGGGCATGAGCGGTCTGAACATGATTCCACATGTGAAAAGCAAATCGCCGAATACGGTGGTAGTGATGATTAGCGGCATGCAGACGGTAGAGAGCGCGATTGATGCTCTTAGGCTGGGAGCGTTTGATTACGTGATGAAGCCATTTGATCTGCGACAGGTGGAAGCGGTCGTAACGCGCGCCCTCGAGCATCAGGAGTTGATAGTTGCCAAGCAGCGCTACGAAGACCATCTTGAAGAATTGGTTGAGCAACGAACGGCCGAACTGGATCAGGCGCTGAACTCACTCGAAGATGCATACCGGTCGACATTGAAAGCATTGACCACTGCTCTTGAGACCCGCGACCTCGAAACCCATGGTCACTCGGAGCGTGTAGTCAGCTATAGCATGCGTCTTGGCCGCGCCTACGGCTTGGATAGTGAGCGCATGAAGTCTCTCGAGTTTGGAGCGCTGCTTCACGACATCGGAAAGATTGGTGTGCCGGACCTGATTCTACGAAAGCCTGCCAAGTTGACTCCGGACGAGTGGGTGCTTATGAGGCAGCATCCCATCCATGGTCAGCAAATTCTGCGCGGCATCAAGTTTCTCGAAGGTGCGGCCCGCGTTGTGGCCCAGCATCACGAGAAATGGGATGGTTCTGGCTATCCGCTGGGCTTATGCGGTGAAGAGATTGATATATGCGCCCGCATATTCTCGGTGGCCGACGCCTTTGACGCCATCACCAGTAATCGCGTGTACCGAAAGGGCAAGCCGTACAACGCTGCTGCCGAGGAACTCGATGAGTGGGCCGGAAGACAATTTGACCCCAGGGTTGTTGCAGCTTTCCACCGTGTGCCGCAACAGGATTGGCAGGATCTGCACGAACAGTCTTTGATGAAAAAGGATGAAGAGCTCGAAGTGCGCCGGATGGTAGAAATGTTGCTGGAGTCGCAGCTCGAAGCCCTCGCCAGCTAGATCATTGATCGACAATCAAGGCTGCAAGGGAACCACATAACCCCGCCGCGAACGTAAAGTTAATCCGACCCGACGCGAAGCTACTTCAATTCTGCGATACTCACCTTTCGCTGCAGCCGACAGCGGCCGCTTCGGACGATAAGTGACAACGTACTCTGCGCCTACTTCGCGCGCGGCCTCGCGCGCCTGGGCAATCATCTCGTCGCTCGTTTTGGGCAGGAAGATTTGTCCTCCCGTTTCCTGCGTCATTGCCGCCAGCACTTGTTCGCTTTTTCTGACTTCGTTTTCATAAGCCTTCCGCTGCCGGCGCATCGCCGGATCAAACCTGATGCCGACTCCATACGCTGGACTGCGTGTTGTACCTGGCGGCAGCGTCGGATCCATTGTCGTTATCGGATCGTGGCTGGTAGGAACCTGTCCGGTTTCAACTTTTTTGTTGCTCTTATCTGGTTGCAAAACAAACTCGGTATAACTTATGACATGAATTGTTGCTCTGGCAGCCGCCAGTCGTTTCAGCGCTTGAGCGCGGTCTACTTTCCCGCCCGCAGTGTCCACACCGTCAGTAATAAAAATTACGTGCCGGCTTCCTTCTGGCCGATCCTTGAGTTGCCCGGCGGCTGCAAGCAGTGCCTCCGCAAATCGCGCACGTTTACCTGAAGAGACTTTAGTTTTCAGAACGTTGAGTGTGGCCGCTCGATCGCGAGTCCAGGGCTGCAGCACATCGACTGAGTTATTAAACTGCATTACCTCGACCCAGACGTCTGCTCGCAACCGGTTAAGGAGCTCGATGGCAACGTCGCGCGTGAGACTGGTCCGCTTTGAGACTCCGCCAAGTGCGCTCAATTCGCCGCCGGTATCCAGGACCAACAGGACGTTTGCAGGGATTCGTCGCACGCTCTTAATTTGTTGTGCGATTCCATCTTCGAGTACCAGGATGTCCTCGGGTACTACGGCAGGGTCGTAATGACCAAACTGGTCCACAGCCAAAACGGGCAGGCGCACTTCTTCCGTGAACACCTTTACGCGGTCGTCGTCCTGCTCCGTTGCCGGGGAGGGCGAGGGTTGTGGGCGCGCGGTCTTTTGCGACTGCCCGAATGCGGTGACCGCCAGCAGCAAAAAAAACAAGAGGAAGCTTGGGCAACGACTAAACAAGATGATCGCCTCGGGAATTGAATTTTGGCTTGGATGCTACTTGAGCACGTGCCGCGTTGCCAAGTTGTGCGGCTGGTTTCCTTTCTATCAGAACCGGGAGCGCTAGCTACCGGCTTGATATTCAATCACCGATCCCGATCGGCAATTCTCAGACTGAAACCTTTGGCCGGTCGCTACCCGCTCTCGGTTCTGATAAAAGCTCCAGCTTCAGTCAGTCGCCTGGCGCGCCTGAGATTGCACAGCCGTTATGGCCACGGCATCGACGATATCTTCTACTTTGCAACCACGCGAGAGGTCATTGGCGGGCTTGTCCAAGCCCTGGAGAATGGGTCCGATCGCGGTCGCGCCCGCCAAACGTTCGGTGAGCTTATAGGCTATGTTTCCAGACTGAAGATCCGGGAAGATCAAAACATTTGCCTGTCCGGCCACGGACGATCCCGGCGCTTTTGATTGTGCAATCGTGGGCACCAGCGCGGCGTCAGCTTGTAGCTCTCCGTCGATATCGAGCTGCGGCGCTCTCGCCTTAACAGTCCTGGTGGCTTCCACAACTTTATCTACGAGCTTATGTTTCGCGCTGCCTTTGGTGGAAAAGGAGAGCATCGCTACCCGGGGCGAGGCACCCAGTAGAGCGCGACAGGAGTCGGCCGAGGCAATGGCAATCTCGGCCAGCTCTGCGGCCGATGGCTCAATAACAACGCCGCAGTCGGCGAATATCAGTGCGCCGTTGTGACCGAAACTGGTATCGCGCAGGGCCATCAGAAAAAAACTCGACACCAGGCGAAAACCGGGACGCACACCTATGCAATGAAGCGCCGCGCGAACGGTGTGCGAAGTTGTGTTAGTCGCGCCTGCCACTGACCCGTCCGCCTTTCCGAGACGCACCATGAGGTTGCCGTAGTAAAGCGGATCCTTCATCAAAGTACGAGCTTCGTCGGCCATCAGTCCTTTGGCGCGGCGCAGCTCATGAAACAGGGAAGCCATCTTTTCAAAATCCGGCGCCCGGCGGTGGTCTATGATTTCCACGCCGCCGAGGTCAAGGCCTTCGCTTTGTGCGTGGGCCCGTATGGTTGATTCGTCTCCCAGCAGCGTGATCTGTGCCAGCCGGCTGCGTGCGCAAATCGCGGCAGCAGCTACAGTGCGCCGGTCGTTTCCCTCGGGTAGGACAATACGTTGTGGCTTGGCAGCGGCCCGCTGGCGAATGCGTTCAAGGATGTCCATAGAAAAAGAACCGGTTAGCAGGTTGTTTCGAGAAACGTGAGTCTAGCGAACCCCGGCTGAGAGAACAAGCCTGGTGGTCGTGGTGAAGCAATCTATTAGTCTGCGACCACTATGCTGATCATGCATAAAGGCAAACAGCAGTCTCGTCTGGTTTCATCTCGAGGATTACCTGGGCATTCACGTGACGCTTTCGGGCGCAGGACGATAATCGAGCACCAGGCCGTTGCACTGTGGGTCGACAAATTCAGAGCCGGGAGCTAACTTCAGGTTAGGACCAACGCAAGTATGCGTTACAAGCCGGTGAAAGTCGTGATAAGTTACGACGAATTACCTGACAGATGATTCAGGAGGACGGGATGTCTCGACTGCTTGCGAAAAGGCGACTGAAGAACCTGCTGCTTTTCATTCCTAACATGTTGCTGTTGTGCGCGCGCTTGCTGACGGATTCCCGGGTGCCGACAACGGAACGCGCTTTGGTTGCCGGCGCGATTGTATATGCAGTAATCCCCTTTGACCTGATACCTGACATGATTCCTTTTATCGGCCAGGTTGACGATGCCTATCTGATCGCGCTGACTCTGCTTAGGTTAATGGAGAGAACCGATCCGAAAGTAGTTCGCGAACATTGGCGTGGAGGTGGCGATGTAGTTGAACTGGTTGGCGCCGCGGCGCTGTTGGCGGCCAAGTTCCTGCCGCCGCGTATTCGTCGGGTGCTGACATCTCGGGTTGAGGTCGCGCCCGGTAAACTGGAGGACCTCAAGGATTTTCCCAAACCATTGCTGATTGCGAGACCGGAACCGCAGCTGGCAGACGGCAGCAGGCAGACGGCAGCAGGCGAAAGAAGGCGCAGGAGCACTAAGCGGTAGGTAGATCCAGTCTGAGTCGAAGCAAGAAATGAAAAATGAGGAAAATGCTTAGATTTTCCATTTATCATTTCTCATTCGCCATTAACAACAAGTGCTACCCATTATCGCTTACCCACTGCCTACTGTTGTCTACCGTCTGCTCCTTATGCCTCAGCTTCTCAAGCAACTTGTCATGAATTCCGCCAAAGGCGCCGTTTGACATGATTGCGACCACATCTCCCTTGCGAAGCTGCGGCAACAGATGGGTAATGATTTCATCCGCACCAGGGATCGCGATGGCGGGCTTGTCCCTGGAAATGTCCCTGATCAATTTGTCGGTGTCGAGCGACTTTCCCTTTTCCAAAACCTTCTGACTGTCAAAGACGCTGGCAATCACCACATAGTCAGCTGCTGCAAACGCGGTCGCGTATTCGTCCTGAAAAACTGCGAGACGCGACGACCATGAGCGCGGCTCAAACACCGCAATCAGGCGGCGCTGCTGATAGCGGTTGCGCAGCCCGCGTAGTGTTTCCCTCACTGCGGTGGGGTGGTGGGCAAAATCATCAATGACAAGAACGCCGCCTTCCTCACCGCGAACCTCAGCGCGGCGCCGCACATTCTTGAACGATCGCAGCGCGCCGGCAATAGCTTCACGATTAATTCCCCAGGTGCCGGCGGCGATGATTACGGCGAGACAGTTTAAAAGATTGAAATCTCCGATCAGCGGTGTTTCAAACTTGCCCCACTGCTCACCTTCACGGGTAACGGTAAACCTGCTCAGCTCGCCGGAAAAGTCGACTTCCGTAAGCCGCCACTTCGCTTCTTCGCTTGTGCCGAACGTTTCGAGCCGCGTGAAAAGTCGCTGGCCCATTGAAGCAATCACCTCGCGCACATGCTGACTATCCCAGCCGGCGATTAGTTTTCCGTTAGCGGGCACCAGATTCATAAAGCGGCGAAAGGCGAGCTTCACCGCTGCCAGATCCTGGTAAATGTCGGCATGGTCAAACTCGATGTTATTTACGATCGCGATCTCCGGCAGGTAGTGCATGAACTTGGGGCCCTTATCGAAATACGCGGTGTCATATTCGTCGCCTTCGATGATGAAGTAATCGCTGCCGGTGACGCGAAAGCTGACGCCGAAGTTTTGCGCCACGCCGCCGATGAGAAACGTTGGATCAAGCCCGCCCTGATCCATCACCCACGCCGCAATACTTGTGGTCGTGGTTTTACCATGAGTGCCCGCTACCACCAGCGAACGACGGCCGCGAATGAATTCCTCTTTGACCACTTCCGCCTGGGAACGATAGAGAAGCTTGCGATTGAGAGTGGCTTCAACTTCCGCGTTGCCGCGGGGAATAGCATTGCCCACAATCACGCAATCGGGCGCCGGCTCAAGGTGTTCTGCTCTGTAACCTGGCTTCACCGCGATCCCCAACGACGCGAGCATAGTCGACATCGGTGGATAGACATTCTCGTCTGAGCCGGTGATTTGATGTCCCCGAGCCTGCAGCATTCCGGCCAGGGCGGCCATCGCAGTGCCGCAAATTCCGATAAGGTGATAGTGCATATGGAGTCAGGGTCTTAGTGTTTGAATTTCAACCCACTGCATTAGTTCACATCCCTCTGCTGCGCGGCGATTAAGTGCCCGCTAAATTAACTGCCGGGCGGTTGTGGACAAAAATTTTGCGCGGAGCAAACTAATACTACCGCGCCGGAGAGAGTTTCTGCTGAGGTTTCTCGTTCACCAGGACCAGGTCGTGATCCACCATCAAACGAACGAGTTCCTTAAAACTGACTTTCGGTTCCCAGCCAAACGCGCGTTTGGCTTTACGCGCGTCGCCCACCAGTTCGTCCACTTCCGCCGGCCGCAGGTATTTCGCATCGAGTTCAACGTAGTCGTGCCAATCAAGATTTACGTAAGAAAAAGCCTCATCCAGAAACTCTTTAACAGAATGTGTTTCGCCCGTCGCAATTACGTAATCATCAGGCTTATCCTGTTGCAGCATCAGCCACATCGCTTCGACGTATTCCTTCGCGTATCCCCAGTCTCGCTTCGCATCGAGATTGCCGAGGTAGAGCTTGTTTTGTTTACCGGCCTTGATACGGGCTAACGCTCGCGTGATCTTGCGAGTTACGAATGTTTCGCCCCGGCGGGGGCTTTCATGGTTGAAGAGTATGCCGCTGCACGCGAAGAGTCCGTATGACTCACGATAGTTAACGGTCATCCAATGCGCGTAAACTTTTGCCGCCGCATAGGGGCTGCGAGGATAAAAAGCGGTGTCCTCGTTTTGCGGCGACGTCTTCGCCTTGCCAAACATCTCTGAGCTGCTTGCCTGATAAAACTTCGCGTTCACTCCCGTTTCGCGGATTGCTTCGAGGATGCGCACAGTCCCGAGCGCGGTAACGTCCGCAGTGTATTCAGGAATATCGAAGCTCACGCGCACGTGACTTTGCGATGCAAGGTTATAGACCTCGTTGGGCCGAATGCGATAGAGAAGCTTGATAAGGTTGGTTGAATCGGTGACGTCACCATAGTGCAGAAAGAGATTCACGCCGTATATTTGGGGATCGTTGTAGAGATGATCAATGCGGCTGGTATTGAAGGTGGACGCGCGGCGAATGATGCCGTGAACTTCATAACCTTTTGCCAGCAGCAACTCGGCAAGATAGGAGCCGTCCTGGCCGGTGATTCCCGTAATTAGCGCTTTCATCGTTGATTGCTGGATTGGCGAGACGCACTCAATAAAGGGTCAGGTCAGGAACTATGCGCCAGCCGCCTTTCCGTGCGCAACATGACCGCATCAAGCTGAAAAACTTGCTGAGTAACACGATTCGTCCAGGCTTCCTCAAGCCCGCACAATTTGAAGCCGAGTCCGTAGAGGTATGGCAACATATCGCAGATTAGGGGCTCGTCTTCGTAGCTGCGAACCAGCGAGACTTCCATTCTCGTTCGGACGGCGCGGTCCAGTTAAAGCTCAACGATAGTACAACGGCCCGTGGTCGGAGCGGAACTCACGAAAAACTCAGGCATTGTCCTAATTTGCCGGTCTTTTGTGAGCCCCCAGTGCGCTCTGTGGTGAATGTTTTCTCAACGATCAATCACCACCGAGTCACAGAGCACATAGTTTGCACCGAGAGAACTGAAGAGGACACCCAGACTCAAGCGGGCTGAATAATGCTGCCTTACTCACCGGCCGCCCTGGGCTCCGCACGTAGCGCCCGTTTCAAATTCTTCGCGTGAATTTCTTTTGCGAGCTTTAACTCCGGAGCCTCCGTGCCACGGATACGACGCCACCAGTGTTGGCCCAGCGCAGTAACGTAGCTGGCTAGTTGATTTGTGATCAAACGGCGGCGAGGCAACGCATGCTGCTGAAAGAAATAATTGGCTTCAAGTTGCACGCGTAACTTTTCGAGATTGTTCCAGCGTTGCAAGGAGCTTTGAGCACCGTAATGAAGTACGACCGCGGCTGGTTGGAAGATGAGTTGCCAGCCGCTACGCACAATTCGCAGACACCACTCGTTGTCCTCTCCGTACATATGAAACCGTTCATCGAATCCGCCCACGTCTTCGAGCACTTTCCGCCGTACCAACATGGCTGCCCCACTCAGCATCGGCACCTCCCTTTCGCGGTTGTGATCCCAGTGGCCCCCAAGCAGCAACTCGCCACGAAAGCGTCGTGGCAGCAGGCGGTAGAGCTTTAGTTGGGACAACATGATTTCCCATGCGGCCGGCGGGTTGCGCCAGACGCTTATCTGCAACGAGCCGTCGGCATTTAGAAGGCGCGGACCCACGGCGCCGGCGCCGGGATTGGATTCGAGGGTTTCGATAAGACGATCGATACTACCCGGCGTGACCTGCGTATCCGGATTAAGAAGCAGGAGCAGTGGCGAGTCGGTAAGAGCAAATGCCTGATTATTCGCCCTGCCAAATCCGAGGTTCAATTGGTTCTCGACAATTTGCAAGCGACTGCCGAGGGCGCGCGCCGAGTCGCTGCCGCGCAGCAAGGCAACGCTGTCATCGGTGGACGAATTGTCAATGACCACGATTTCGTAATCGATAGAGGGAGGATAGTTGATGACGCTCTCGACCGCACGGCGCAAGAGCTCGCTGCCATTCCAATTGACGATGATGACGGATAAGTCGACCTGCAAGAAAATCCCTGGGCCAAAGTCAGGCAAGTAAATCTTTCACGGCGCTTCGGAAGCCATTCGAATACAGGTGATAACGCCGCGACAATAGTTCTCCGATAACGCAGCGAGCGCGGCTGAGTTTCCCCTGGGGGAGATGTGCGCGCGCTGTAAGATGGGTCAGTCTTGCCTCGAGCCGGCATAAGGCATCAGCGGTCTGGTATTGGTTACCCTGTTCCAAGAGGCGATGCCGGGCCTGGCTGCCGATCTCGATCATCTCCTCGTAGGAATTCTTGCGTTGCATTGCGCGCTTTACATCGCCCAGTGCAACACGACTACCCGCACTCGCTTTTCTTTCTTTCGCCCCGATTTGCTGGCGCGCATGCTGCCGGTATTTGATTAGCGGCTCTTCCGTGAATGAAACATCAGCCACCAGTGCAATCATCAGGGCGATCCAACCATCGTGAATCAACGCGAGATTGGTAGGAATATCCAACACTAGATTCCTGAAGCGGGAACGGAAAGCCATCGTCGCTCCAGTTACGGTCCAGCCGGGCAACAGAACATCAAGTACTCGACCAGTGCGCACCATATGGCGATGCGCGTCGTCGAAGCCAACACTTTCCCAGAGGCGATAGCCGAGCGGGTGCAACTCTTCGTCTACTACTTCGGCGTCAGAAAACATAAGCCCGACCGCTGGTTCGCGAAGAAAACACTCAGCCATCCGCTGCAGTTTTGTCGGCAGCCAAACATCATCCTGATCGCAGAGTGCGATTATGTCTCCTTCACAACGAGCGATGGCCTGTTCAAAGTTCCTGGTTGAGCCGACGTTGGAGGGGTTGATTTGAAGATGTACCGGAAAGGAGGCTGAGGCCTGAAAGGCGGCGATGATGTCGAGCGACGAGTCGGTTGACTGATCGTCAGACACAACTAATTCATCGGGCAGGCGAGTTTGCGCAGCAATGCTCTGGAGCTGCTCCAGCAGATAACGCTCCCCGTTGTAGGTGCACATTGCGACCGAAATGTTCATGAATCCTGGGGTGGTTGCTTCGGTTATCTGAATTCCTCTTACCGCCTCACTCCCGGCAATAGGTCAATCGGATTCGGGTTATAAACTCGCTTGTCTAAACGATTCGCGATCCGACGCTGCCGCGGGCGAGCGAGCGATCTGGATCAGAAGTCTGTGATAGTGCTTCGAGATCACCTTCAACCATCTCATTTATCAAGTCCTGGAATGTGTGGGTCTGTTCCCACTGCAGTAAACGCCTGGCCTTATCAGCATTCCCTATGAGCAAATCTACTTCTGCCGGCCTATAAAATTTCTCATCAGTCTTAACAAAGTCGCGGTAGTTTAGTCCAACCTTATCGAAAGCCAGTTCGCAGAACTCCCGCACGGTGTGCGTTTCACCCGTGGCTATCACATAATCGTCGGCCTCCGGCTGTTGCAGCATCAGCTGCATAGCGCGCACGTAGTCTGCCGCGTGACCCCAGTCGCGCTTCGCATCCAGGTTGCCGAGACGCAGTTCGCTCGCCAGGCCCAACTTGATGCGTGCTACGGTCGAAGTGATCTTGCGCGTCACAAACTCATAACCTCGGCGCGGCGACTCATGATTGAAAAGGATCCCGCTCAGGCAATACATTCCGTAGGCTTCGCGGTAGTTGCGCGTGAGATCAAAACCCGCCACCTTGCTGATGCCATAAGGCGACCGAGGGTGAAAGGGCGTCTCTTCGTTCTGCGGAGTTTCCCGGACCTTGCCAAACATTTCCGACGATCCCGCAAAATAAAACCGGCACTTCGGTTGCAACTCCCGCAACCCGGCGAGCATGTAATGAGTGCCGTTGATGTTTGTGTTCATTGTCGAGAAGCCGTCAGCAAACGATTCAGCGACAAAACTCTGCGCGGCCAGGTGGTAACACTCGTCGAAGGTATGCGTCGCCAGCACATGAAAGATAGAGGGATAACTTTCAAGGCTTGCGGCGTGCAGGGTGACGCGGTCAATCAAATGCTCGAGACGTGTGAATCGCCGGGTTGGATCTTCGAGGGCCACACGGCGCACAAGTCCGTGGACCTCGTAACCGAGCTGTAGCAGGTGCTCAGTCAAATAACTTCCATCCTGTCCCGTGATGCCGGTGATTAAGGCTTTTTTCATAGAGTGAAATCCGGATACTGTCGGTCCCTTTCGTTGAGTACTGGTTCGGCCACCTCTCGCCACTCGATGCCAAAGGCTTGATCGTTCCAACGAAAACCGCGGCCGCTCTCGGGAACATAAACGTTTGAAACCATGTAAAAGACTTCGGTGTCGTCCTCGAGTGTTTGATAACCATGACCGCAATCGCCGGGCAAGTACAACATGCAACGATTTTCTGCCGACAACTCGACACCGACCCATTGCGTGAAAGTAGGCGACTCAGGCCGCAGATCCACGGCCACATCAAAGATTGAACCACGGGTACAGCGCACAAGTTTCGCCTGTCCGTGAGGCGCAGCCTGATAATGTAACCCGCGAATGGTGCCACGAGTTTTGCTGAAGGAAATATTATTCTCTACAAATACGCTCGCCATTCCCCGCGCGGCAAACTCATTCGCCGAGAAAGATGGAGCGAAAAAGCCGCGCTCATCCGTAAAGCACCGCGGCTCGATAACGTATACGCCTGCAAGCCTGGTTTCCTTGATAATCATAAGAGCGTACGCTTTTGATCAGCTCCTCAAAAGGATGAAGTCCGGCGCGAAACGCGCGCGTATTTCAGGTTGCCTGATCCGACGAAGTCGGCTGGGCCATCTCGCGGTAATGCCTCAGCAGGGGTTCGGGATACCTCATCGCGACCGGATTGAAGTACTTAATGCGCCGGAAACGGTGCCAGTCACCGGGCTCCAGTAAGAGGTGGGGCTCAATCACCGGCTTGATGTTTTTGAACCAACCGCGATAGAAAACTGAAGAGTGCGTCACGTTGCGAAAGACGAATTTCTTTGCCTCGAACAAGGCCCATTTGCCCTCCTGGTCCTGCCACCAGAACGGATGCCAAACCAGGTCGCACTGATTCTCAACCGCAAACTTCAGCAGCTTTTCCAGACGATCGGGCAAGTGTTCATCATCGTCGTCAAGGTGCGTGATAAAGTCCCCTTTTGCCATGGACAGAGCCTTGATTGCCGCTGGCGCGCCGGCAGACATCCAGCGCAGCATGGGATCCTCGGGATATTCAGGTCGGTCCCAAAGATTGAAAAAGGTAATGCGCGGATCCGATATTTTGTTGAGCAGCTCTTCGGTTTCATCCGTGCATCTGTCGCCCACCACGATTAATTCAAATTTGTTGTAGGTCTGACGCAGCAGTGATGGCAGGCAGCGCTCTGTCAAAAGGCGGGCCCGGTTATATGTAACGACCAAAATGCTTATCAGCGGCTGAGGAGGAACAGGATTTTGTAACTTCCATTGCGCAAACTCATCCAGTAGTTCACGCGGTACTTCCAGGCTGGATTTTAAGCGCTCAAACTCTTCACGCGTGGCCAGCTCGTTGTCTAATTCGTTGATGGCTTTCTCCAGCGCATCAACACGCTCAGGCAGCGAGAATAGCCGATATGAGGCGAGTATCTGCCGGATTCGCTTGCCGAGCATCAGACCCTCCTGGCACCCACTGCCGGCGCCGTGCCTCGCTCGGAAAGGCGGTCGCGCACTGCGGCGCCCCGCGCGATTGCCGTACGCAGGATGTCGCAAATAGTAGCGATCTGATCGGGCTTAACGGCAGTGCCGTTAGGGAGCAAAAGTGTTCGTTCGACCATCCGTTCAGTTTCCGGCAGCAGCAGTCCGGCGTGTGGATATAAAGAACGGTAAGGTTCCATGCGATGGCAGCCGGGATAAAAGTAGCGCCGCGCGATCACGTTCTCGCACCACAGCACTTCCATTAGATTGTCGCGACTTACGCCGGCGACGGTCTCATCAATTTCGGCGACGATGTATTGAAAATTGTTTCGTTCCGTATGGTTGTAGGAAATCAGGCTCACGCCGGGAATACCCTGCAGGCCCGCATGATACGCTTCATAATTGCGGCGATTAGTGGCGACGAATTCATTCAGACTATCCAGGGAAGTCAAACCCATTGCTCCGGAGATCTCGTTCATTTTGCCGTTAGTGCCGACATAGATCACGCGGTCGTACCCGCTAAAACCAAAGTTTTTCATGAGGTGGATTCTCGCTGCCAGATCGTCGTCGTCAGTCACGACTGCGCCACCCTCCAAAGTATTAAAAAATTTAGTGGCATGGAAGCTGAAGACCTCCGCGTCGCCAAAGCCACCGATCATCCTCCCGGCGTGCGAGCAGCCGAACGCATGGGCCGCGTCATAAAGCAGCTTTAGTCTATGGCGCCGCGCGATATCCGCTAAAGCCTCCAGCGCGCACGGCCGTCCCCACAGGTGGACGGCAAGTATGCCGGTAGTGCGCGGCGTGATCAGTTCTTCAACGCGGCCCGGATCGATATTGTGGGTAGCAGGATCGATGTCGCAGAAGACAGGCGTGATTTGCTGCCATTGCAGAGCATGGGCGGTAGCAACGAAAGTCATCGAAGGAATGATGACTTCGCCGGCAAAGTCGAGCGCGCGAATGGCAATCTCCAGGGCGATCGTCGCATTGCACATGGCGATGCAATGCTTCACGCCAACGAAATCGGCAATGCGCTTCTCCAACTCCTGAACCTGGGGCCCATCGTTAGTGAGCCACTTGCTATTCAGAACGTCGTTGATTCGATGGTGCAGTAGTTCACGATCGCCAATGTTGGGCCGGCCTACGTGAAGTTTTTCCGCGAACGCAGGTGCTCCACCAAGGATGGCGAGGTTTTCAACGCGATTATTCATGATTTGTCAGGCTTGCTTCCGCATTCGTCCAAAACGGCATAGCCAAAGCCGGAACGACCAAAACCGTTGCCGTTATAAAACAGGTATCTATGACCCTCATGCTCGTAGCGATAACAATACTCTATCATTTCGGAATCCCAGCCACTTTCCGACTTCCCAATGCCAACCTCCTGATCCCGTCTGTTCCAGTTGACGCCATCCGTTGAGTCCGCATAGCCCAGCCGGTAGCTCTGCTCGCGGTCAGTGCGGTAGTCGAGAATGCGGCGGTAAGAATAAAGCATTTTGTAAATCCCCTCTTCCTTGAAAACGCACGGCCGACCAATCGCATCCGTCACTTCGTCATAGTCTATGCAAACCCTTCCAGTTTTTTGCCAGTTGATGCCGTCAACGGAGTCAGCATACTTTATGTGATAGCGTGGTTCGGGCCTTCCATTTACAGTGTCCCACCCGGTACACGAGATGTACCACATCTTCCAGGTTCCGCCTTCGACAAGAACGCAGGGTGCGGTATTGAAAAACGGTTCGTCTATGGATCGGTCACAGACCGGCCCTTCCGAAACTTTTCGGAAACTCTCACCACCGTCTTCACTGATAGCCAGTCCAATCGCCAAACGATAAGCGACGGTGACCTGCGGGTTCCAGCCAATGTAGTAAAAATACTTCTTGCCGTCGTGATTTATGATCCACGAGGGCATAATCCCGCTGTCGTCGAACGTTCCGGGTCGTCCCAGTTGAAGCACTGGCCGGTCATGAATGTAGATAATGTTCTCAGGGTGCGCGGCTTCCACTTCCAGGTAAGAAGTATGCGAGCGTCCATTTCCATCTCGCGTTCCGATGTAGATTCTGAGCACACCCTCCCGAACTTCGTCGACTACCGGCAGCGAAGCGTGCGAAACCATCCAGTCGTAATTATGATCGGGCGCGAAGATCACGCCCTTCTTTATCCATTTCATGCCTGTCTCGGGATAGGAATCAAAAATCCAGGTCTTTGCTAAGGGTCTGGCCTTTTGTTGCCGGATTGCCTTTGTAGACGCCCCACGGCTCAGTGTCCCTGGTTACCGCGGCCGCCATCGCAATTAAAGATCCTTCGGCGATGTGCACGCGGTCGCGTATGGTCGCATTAACTCCAAAAAATGAAAACGGCTCGACCACACAATGACCGGACAGCACTACGTGTGAAGTGAATGAGACGTGATCCTTAATAACACTGTGATGCCCGATGTGATTGCCACTCCAAAGAACCACGTTGTTGCCGATTGAGGTATAGGGCTGAATCGTGTTGTCTTCGAGGATGAAGCAGTTGTCGCCGATGAGAGCTCCTGAAAATACGGTGGCCCTTGAACTGACGTAGCTGATCATTTCATAACCCTTCGCTTTGATCTGTTTATAAACAGATTCGCGCAGCCGGTTCATCCGGCTCGGCGACATCGGGGCAAAAAACTTAAACTCGGAAACTGTATGAGTTTTCTCCACGTCTTCAAACGCGACGACCGGCAGCCCCTCAAAAGTCTTCCCTTCAGGCAGATATTGCTGGTTTACACTAAAGCCAACTACTTCGTGATCGCTGTCTTGCTGCAAGTAGAATTTTGCCAGTTGCGCGAAATCCTGAACGCCAAAAATAATTACTTTCGCCATGTGCTGTCTTAGCGGTAAACGTAAGTTGTGTATTCGTAAAGCCCGTAATCGTTACGGAAAACAAAATTCTGCGTCAGTTCTTGCTTAAGAAACTCAGCCAGAGTGTCAAACGGCAGGTGAAAAAGATCGTCACGCTCCCAATCGACATGCTTTGACATTACATTGAAAGCAATTCCGATTGTGGCATGTGCAAACACTCTGGCAACCAACTGCTTGAAGTAGGAGAACATCTCGTCGAAGGATAGTTCACGCTTTTCGGTAAAGACGCCGTTAAGCAAAATGTAGTCGAAATTCGACAACGTTGTCTGGTCGTCAAGCAGGTCAAGGCAGAAGAACTGATTCGCGGGAAATTTACTTTGGGCCAGGTGGACAAACTTCTCTGACAAATCGAGGCCGGCGTACTCAATGTTGGTTAGTCCCTGCTTGATGATGTGTTCATTGAGATGCGCGGCTCCGCAGCCAAAGTCGAGGATGCTGACGCGCTGGTCGCGCGTTTCTGGTTTGATGACCTCCAACATTACCCGGTAACGCTTTTCCACGTCTTCCTGCTTCGGCCAATCGACGCCCAGATGCGTATCGCCATACTGCCCGAGACAAGCTTCGTAGTGCGAAATAATGTTGAGGTACTTCTTCTCTTCCATTTAGCCGAACTCACCCTTTCGATACGCCGGGAAGTAGTCAGAGGCCGAAACCTGACTGATGCTTATTATCTCGGCGTACCTTTCCTGGTCAAAAACTCTGCCGCAGAAGTAAACGTTGCGAGTGTTCGTTGCCCAGCCGCGCTTGAAGCGGCTCAGGCCGTCATCCTGATCGCGCGAAAGTCCTGCGCCCGCGCCGAGGTTGAGCCACGTCAAGCCCTGTGCCGAGAAGGATTCAATGGCCCGCCAGAAGATCGCAAATGATGCGCCCAGCTGGTAACCAGTCTCACTGTAGGCGCCGAGATGGTAATAAGCGACGCCGCGGTCAACGTACCATAGGGTTATGCCAACCGTTTCCTCCGCTTGCGACGCGCGAAACATCACCATACCGGGGACAGCCAGTTGCGCCCTGAATGACTTCGGGGAAAACGCGGTCAGCCCGTGTATGCCATGACGCTTTACCAAATTATCATAGAGGCTGTTCCATTCGTCAGCGAACAGGGTAGCGTCCACGCAACGCTCGACATTGAGCCGCTCCAGAGCCTTGCGCGCGTTGCGGCGATGATGCGCGTTGACATAAGACTCTGGCGAGCGCGTAAGGTCAGTCAGCATATGCTGCTTAAACGGCACCACCAGGTCGGGAAAACACTCGCGCAGGTACGCAGGATCGTGCTCGCCAAAAGGATCGGCAACAATGGCGACGCTCACCAATTCTCCTTGAAGCTCATCCAGGTCCAGTCGCAGTTGCGACCAGTCCTGACAGGCAAAGAGCGGATAGCAACCCATCGCATCACGATAAAGCGTAAAGAGGATTTGCCGTTCAAGCAGCCAGCCGGCGCTGCGCGGCAAAAGGCGCGGCGTTCCGAATTCCGCCAGCGAGGCAGCATAACCGCTGTGCGAGTAGCCATTCATGACTTTAGTTAGCTTACTAACGGGACTAGATGCCGCCGGCAGAGCTTTCAAGGGCTTCTTCGCCCGTGGTAATGCGCCGACCCGCTGCGATCTTGTCCTTTAGAGAATTTAGCGGTGACTCAACCAGTTTCCACGACGTCGCCGCAACGGCAAACGTGAGCAAAGTGGCAAAAGCCGCCACGGTCCAGGCACCGGGATTGTATCCCAGCAACCACACTGCCAAGGCCGGCATGAAGTTATGCCACAGGTAAAGCCCATAACTGATCTTGCCAGTGTAGACCAGGGGACGCGCCTCAATCAGGCGCCATAGTTTTCCATCCGCGGCTTTACCCACCAACCAGGTGAAAATTAGCGACACGCCGAGATAGGAAGTCGCATAGAAGACGCGAGTGCCGCGACCCCAGAGGTAAAGAATGGTTTGGCAGGCCACAATTAAAGAGCCCAGGGCAAGCGCGGCGCGCAGGAAACGAGAGCGGTAGGTTTTCAACCGCGGGTCGTAACCGAAGCATGCGAGCAGCCCTCCTAATCCAAGCGAGTCGAGGCAGGCAAATGGCAACAAGCCTCCGGCAAGGTGTCCCCCGAGCGTGAATGCGATCACGGTCTTATAAACAAGGGTGAATAGGATAGCGGCGACCGGTAGTTTCCATGAATGTTTGGCAGGAGTTTTCAACACCAGCCAGGGCCATACCAGGTAGAACTGCTCCTCGACTGCCAGCGACCAGAAATGGCCGGTGGCCGGCGCAATCCCCTGCTTGAAGGTGAATAGCACATTCGATAGATAAGAGACGTGCCACAAGGAGTATTGCCGCACGTCGGCAACCCCAATGACAATTATGACCAGGAGGCAAAGATAGTAGGCGGGAAAGATTCTGAGGGCCCGGCGCAGGTAAAAGGTCCTAATGCTCTGACCGCGCAAGAGAATGCCGGTAATTAGAAATCCGGAAAGAGTGAAGAAGAAACGGACGCCCAGGAGTCCCAGCGTCAGGAAATCGTCGGGTATCAATTTCCCCACCGGAAGAAAATGGTGGACCAGTACGGCCAGCACAGCAAAGGCGCGGAGCGAGTCAACCTGGCGCAGTCGAACTACTCCAGCGGTGCCGGGCAAGCCGGCGTTTACGGTTTGAATGTTTGCCCTCTCATGCAAGCGTTTTTAGCCAGTCAGGCCGGGTTGGCTGCTCAGACTTTTTCCACCACATACAAGACACTTTGCATCGTGATGCCGGCGCGAGTGAACGAGCCTTCCCCGAAGAAGTCCTTGCCATATTGTTGAATGCGGAATCCCGCTTGAGCAGTCCTTTCAAGAAAGCCATCTTTTGAGTAGATTCTGACGTGATCATCCTGGCCAAAGCGCCGCCACTTTTCGCCCTCATCTTGAAGCGTGTGATCTTCGTCAATCTGATCAAGACTTAAGATAATCGGCACCATGAGGATGCCTTTCCCGCCCGGCTGCAAAATCCGGTACAACTCGCTGACTGCTTTTCTGTCATCGCTCACGTGCTCGAGCACGTGCGAACAGATGAAAAAATCGAACTGATTATCCTCATAGGTTCGCAAGTCAGTGATGTCAACCCTATCATCGACACCTACTCCGGAATAATCCGCCGTCCGATAGGAAACGCGTTGACCGGCGTCGGCAATCTGTTGGCGGATAAAAGCAGAAAGCGCAGCGGAAGGGGCAAAATCAATTATTCTGGCAACTCCGCTCGCTTTAAGGCCGGGCAAATAGGTTAGGAGGAATAGAGCATAGAGTCGATCGCGATCACTCGCCTGGCAGGAGGGACATGAATAAGCGCGATAGTTGCAAGTCTCAGATTCGTCGGGACTAAACGGGAAACCGTACTTCTGTTGGTTTTCGAAATAGAATTCAGGCAGGCGCTCAAAGCCCTTAACATGCGCACCGCACACAGGGCAGCAGTATTTGGCCCGGAGAGTCTGTACCCGAGCGCGTAACCTGCGACCACCTCTCTTAAAAATGTTGGGAGCGAACTTCCTGATAACACCACGAAAGAAACTCGCGCTCGGAACAGCCATTTTGTCTACCGCCTATTTCCCCGTGTTCAGCTCCCAGTCAAAATGCGGTCGCACCGCGCCGACAACTTTCCCGTACCAATTCCCGATGCGCCCGGCATCAAGAACTTCGAACAACAACGCATCATAAAGATCGAAAACGGCAACCGTCGTATCCTTAACCAACAAGATCCGGATTGTATAGGCGCCGTCATTTAGAAAGTCGCCGGGGATTGTAAAACTTCCTTCCAGCGGCCCTTCCGGGAAGGTCTGGGGAACTGAAGCCGTGTTAAAGATCGCGACTCCTTCGAGGTTGTACAGCACTATGCTGAAGTTGAGTAAAGCATTGGGGTGATAGTTTTGGATCGTAGCAGTTAGCCGCAGAGGAGTCTTAACTGTAAATGGTTCATCCCATTCCTGGCCGGGGGCGGTAACCGAGAGTTCGCAGAGCCTGGCCGTGCTATCTCCCGGAGCAGTGGTTGGATCCTGCCAGACTTGCTTGAGTCTGGCGAGCGCACCTTTCTGGGTATAGTTTAAGACCACCTGGCCGGTCTCGCCCGCTTCGACTACTCTTCCGCCATCGAGCCATAGCGCACGGCTGCATAGATTCCTGACAGCCGACATATTATGGCTTACGAATAAGACCGTGCGCCCTTCGCTGGCTACCTGTCCCATCTTTCCCAGACACTTTTTTTGAAACGCCGCATCACCAACCGCGAGCACCTCATCCACTATCAATATCTCCGGCTCCAGGTGCGATGCAACCGCAAATGCCAGCCGCATATACATGCCGCTTGAGTATCGCTTGACCGGCGTGTCAAGAAATTTTTCCAACTCGGCGAAGGCAACGATCTCATCAAATTTACGATCAATTTCCGTCTTATTCATGCCAAGAATTGCGCCGTTTAGATAGACGTTTTCTCTACCGGTCAATTCCGGGTGAAAACCGGTTCCGACTTCGAGCAAACTGGCGACACGTCCATAAAGCTCGGCGCGCCCATTGGTAGGCTCGGTAATACGAGAGAGCACTTTCAGTAAGGTTGACTTACCAGCGCCATTTCTGCCAATGATGCCGATCACCTCACCGGGCGCCACCTCGAAACTCACGTCCCGAAGCGCCCAAATCGTTTCAGAGTTTCGTTTGCCGTCGCCTTGCAGCCGCCGCAAAGGCGCACGCATTGCTTCGACGATTGTTTCTCGCAGGGAACCATAAGCAGCCTCACGCGCGCCGATAATGTATTGCTTGCTTAGATTTTTGACTCGAACAATTGGTCTCATCGATTAAACAATATCCGCGAAGCTCTTCTCCATTCGGCGGAAGGCGTAAGAGGAGTAAATCAACAAAATAACGGATATCGCCGCAGAAGTTGCTAAAGCGATCCAATCAAACCGGCGCCCGAAGAGGGAGGACCGGTAACCTTCGATTATTCCACTCATAGGGTTGAGCCAGAGCAGCCAGCGATATTTTCCCGGCAGAAAGCTGGCTGGATAAATCACAGGCGAAACGAACATCCACAATTGCACCAGGAAGGGCAGGGCGAAGCGGACATCACGGTATTTGACATTCAATGCTGACAACCACATCCCCATGCCCAGCGCCAGCAGCGTCGTTAGCAGTACCAGCACCGGAAACATCAAAATACTCCAGGTGACCATCACGCCATAGTAGATCATCAGTACCACGAGGATGACGAAAGCGATGGCGAAATCAATTAGCCCGGCGGCTACGGCGGCGCCGGGAATAAGCATTCTGGGGAAGTAGACCTTTGTGATTAGATTCGCGTTGCCCACCAGGCTATTGCCGCTGTTGGTGATGGCGTTTGCAAAAAAGGTCCAGGCAAGCAGTCCCGCATAGGCGAACACCGGGTAAGGCACATTATCAGAGGGCACGCCGGCCAGGCGCCCAAAGAACAGCGAAAAGACCAGCATGGTGAAAAGCGGTTGAATGATGGCCCAGGCTATTCCCAGTTCTGTCTGTTTGTAGCGAACCTTAACATCACGCCAGGTCAGAAAATAGAGTAGCTCGCGAAAAGCCCATAGGTCGCGAAGATCGACCGCACTCCAGGCTTTATTCGGCTCGATAATAACTAGTGGCTCTTCTGGTAAGCGGGCTGATGTTATTTCTTGATTCTCCAGTTGAGCTTCTGGGGCGCTTTGGTTGGTGGATTTCAGGGTGGAGTTACTGTCGGTACTGGAAATAGCCATCAGAGTCTTGCGGAAGCGTTTACTGTGATCCCTACGCTTCAAACCTACACTTCCCACCTGGCTTGGAAGCAATCGCTTGTTTGATTGTAAACTCCAGTCTAGCGACGCGCTTTACCAAGCGTCAAGCATCAACCCTCAAATGCAGCCCCGGCGAGAAAACTGACTGAACCTTCCGATTTGTCATTCTGTTAATTGTGGACACGAGTGGCCGTGAACGTGCCAATCACCGAACGGAATTTATAAGGGCTTTCTTCTTCGTCAACGCTCGTAACAAATATAAGCTTGCCCGAAACGGTGGTGTTTGAGGTGAATTTGCCTTTGAACATCAGTGTTCCTATCTCTCGACAGCACGTGCCGATTGGCAACTCAACCTCCGCTGAGAAGCTTACGCGATCATTGGTCAACTCTGACCAGGCTGCTGGTTGAGGATGTGCCTCGGGCCGGTCGTCCGGGGCAGTATCCAGCAGCAGAAAGGAACCGGAACCTTTGGCCTGCGCGTCGAAGATAAGGTTTTTATCGAGCCCGGAGAAACTAAACTTCACACGCCAGCGCCCATCCAGTCTCGCAGGAGGCATGGGTGTGGCTTTGGTCTGAGCAAGCCCGACCTGAAGATAGCGCCCCTGCATGGCAACTAATAGCATCATGATAAGGGCGGCGAATAAAAATCTCATCAATCCGTGCATTCTCTATCTCCGAACAAGTTTAGGGGTCGGTTCACGCTAGAGATAGGACAAGGCGGCCAGCCGTTTTCAGACCAACCGCCTTGTCGCTTGTAACGGGTCCTTCAGCAATTAGTTCAAACTGAAAATTACCAAAGGTAAGCCAAAGCTAATTACCCGGTCCAACCGGAGTACAACCCGCACAACCGTCGGCCCCATTGCCCAGAATCGAATTGTTCGAGAACGTGTTAACAACCCCGCCGGTGCTGATTAGTACACCGTTTCCGGTGTTGCGATCGATTTGGTTTTGAGCAATTGTGGCTCCGGAAGTTCCGACGTTGCCTGCATTACCTGCCCGAACTCCCGCGCCACCATTAAACGAGATCTGGCTTTCCCAAACGAAAGCATTCGCCAGGCTGGCGCCTGCGGCGTCTGAAAAAACGCCATTCGCGGTGTTGTTGGAAAATACGCAGTTGCGTGCAGTTGCTCTTGTTCCAGATCTGGCGTGCAGACCGTTGGCGTTGCCGATGAGTGAGACCCGATCCAATGTAACATTAGTGTTACCGCTGGCACTGGTTGCATTGATGCCGTCAAGTGTGTTGTCTCGGATTACGGTGTTTCTGACGTTTAGATTAACCCCGCCGGGGTCGTTGGCGGTGATACCGTTTCCGGAACTAAACCTGAAAATGGCGCAGTCTTCGACGTTCACGGTCTTGGCCGCCAGAATATTGATGCCGTGAATACCGTTACAGAATCCGTTTATGGAAATGCCTCGGATTGTGATTACGTCCGTGGTCGCGTTTGCGTTGATGACTATGCCGGAGACGAGCGAAGCAAGGATCGAAGCAAACGTCCCTGAGCCGTCAATAGTAATCGACTTGGTAATCGTAACCGCGCCAAATCCACCCGGGTCCAGCGCATCAATCTCACCGCAAGCGGCGGTCTTTGAGATCGCGCCCGCAAACGTCTTGCAGGGAGCTGTGCGGCTGCAGGGATTGGCGTCGTCACCTACGCCGGAAACCCATGTGCGCGATGCCTGCGCCTGGGCCATGGAGGCAAAAGCGAACGTGAAGATCGCAATTGCTAATACCTTAATAGTGAACCGAAACTTGTTCATTTGGAGTCTCCTTTTGGTTTGAAGTTCTGGGGGGCCACCAGTAGAACTCGGAAGCGTTCCGTTCACTGTTGCGCCGATTGTCCCCGTTATTAAATAAACAGTAACTGTTCTGCGAAATACCCTTTGAAAATTCTTTGAGCCGGTTTCTCGATTTACTAAGGAGCGCGCGGTCTCATGCGACGCTCCTTCGAAACCTGAGACATCCGAACCATTACTCACGAGCAGCCAAGGTTAGTACAGCCGATCGTATTGCGGAGGTGGGCAGCCGTGCTGATCCATGCCTGTCCCACCGCTGCCGAAATATTTCCGTGATCGATGTAGTTCTGGACCGAGTTAATGAAATCGGCCAGCTTTTGACAGGCCGTACTCGGGTGACCCTGAGCAAGCGCATCTTCGGCGGCATTTAACTTAGATATCAGGCCCTGCTTCTGTGTGCCGCTGAGCGACGAACTGTTTACGCTGGCCTTCAAATCCTCGATCGTTTGCACCACAGTCTTAACCGTCACCGTGAAGCTGCAAGACGCCATGTTGCCTGCCGCATCGGTCACCGTGTAGGTGACGGTCGTCGCTCCGATTGGGAAGACCGAACCACTGGCAAAACCCGCAGTGAGCGCAGTAGTTGCTCCCGGACAGTTGTCGGTACCGACTGGTGCTGTGTAGGTGGCTACTGCCCCTGACGGACAGGTTGGTTCCAGTGTAATGCTGGCGGGGCAACTGATGGTCGGGGACGTATTATCGACTACAGTCACCGTCTGCGTTGCCGTTCCCGTGTTAAAGCCGTCATTGGCAGAGTAGGTGATAGTTGTTGAGCCTACCGGGAAGACGTTACCCGCCGGCACCCCTGTTCGAGTCACCGAAAGGGAACCAGCACAAGAGTCATTTGCACTGGCCGTGCCCAGGGTTGCATCGCTTACCGTCGTGCCACATGAAGTGGCGCCCGAGCCGGTATTGACGGTGACGTTAGGTGGCGCAATAACAGTCGGCGCGGTGGTGTCCACAACGTTAACTGTACGCGTAACCGGTGCGGCCGAGTGACCCGACGGATCAGTGGCGTTGTAGGTGATGGTGTATTGACCGACAGTGTCCGGATCAACGGCACCCGAAGCTGTGGCAGCGAAATCACCGGCACAGGCGTCGTGCGCTGTTGCCCCGGGATCGGTGAAGTTGGTGTGGCACTCGACCGTCATTGGATTGGCGCCCAGCACCTCGATTGTCGGGGCGGTATTGTCCGCCTCGACCGTTACGGTGCGTGTTGCCTCGGTGGTAAAACCGTTGGCTGTGGCTGAGTAAGTGATGCTGTAAACTCCGGGCATGTGAATGTTGACCGTGCCCGTCGTGGTAACCGAAACCGACCCGCCGCAGACAGTTGCAGTGGCACCGGGATCGGTAAAGGGTGTACCACACTCAATGCTTATTTGAGCGTCGCCATTGAGAGTGATCGTCGGTGGCTCGTTAGATGAAGCAGGCTGGTCTACTTCGTCTTCAGGGAAATTGCCGACGATAACGGATCGCGTGGCCGTCGCTTCGTGCGTTCCGTCAGTAGCCGTATAAGTCACTGTGTAGGTGCCGGCGATGGTCGGATCGACCGAGGTGGCGCCACCCGGCCCGGAGACCGAACTTGTCACTGGCACGCTACCTTCGCAACCATCGGTGGCCGAAACCCCCGGATCGACAAATGGTGAGCAGGAGCCTTGTTGAATCTTATATGGGTTGGCCCCATCAATCGTAATCAATGGCGCCTGAGTATCCGAAACGATTACCGTGCGAGTGGTTGAAACAGAGTTGATCCCATCGGTGGCGGTATAAGTCAAGGTATACGTTCCGCTGGGAGTGTCTCGAGTGATGCAATTGCCATCTGGATCGCAACTCGTCCCCGATATGGTCACCGGAACACTTTCGCCTGCACCATTGATGGCCGTTGCTCCAGGGTCGCCAAATGAGTCACCGCATTCATGTGTCAGAGGATTGGCCCCGTTCAGAGAAATCGTCAGCCCGCCGCCCGGGTTGTCGACGGTCACCTGGAAGCTGGCGGCCGCGCCCTCCTGAGCCACGCAAATCACCGTGGTCGAGCCAATCGAAAAGAATGAGCCTGATGCCGGATTGCAGCTAATGGGCCCGCTTGCGCCTTCAGGCGTAGCGCCGCAATCACCTGTGAAACTGGGAGTCGCATAGGTAACGATCGCCCCTGCCTGTCCCGAATCCGCATTCACGGTAATATTATCCGTCGAGCTAATCTGACAGGGTGCGGCCCCAACCACGATCTCCGCGGTAGACGTATTGTTGTCGGTATCAGGATTTGCCGGATCAGGCGTGGTGCTCGAAATGGTCGCGGTGTTGGAGACTACAGTCCCGGCCGAAACCGCCCCTACCTCATAGGTGGCGACAAAGGTGGCTGATTCGCCACGAGCCAAACTGCTGATTGTACAAACCGTGCTGCCGCTGGTGCTGCCATCAGCCGGACTGTTACAAGTAAAGACTGGTCCGGAAAGTTGGTTAAAGGATCTGAAAATGGTGTTCGCTGGGATGGTATCCGACAACTGCGCAGCAGTTGCGTCGCTGGGTCCAGCGTTGCTTACCTGAATTGCAAAGATGGCCTGACCGCCGGCAGCCACATTGCCTGAGATATTACTCTTGGAAACTGAGAGGTCGGCACTTGGATTTGCCGCATCAATAACCGTAAAAGAAGTTACGGATTGAACTGTGCCGCCAAAAGGTTCAAAAAGAATCACGCGCCAGTCGCCCAAGCTCGACGCTGCCGTCAGCGTGAATGTGCTCGTACCCGTTCCAACGGGCACATTCTGGACCGCTACCGATTTGGCGTTAGACCAAATCAGCCGCCAGTACGATGGAGCACCACCGGTAACTTGGGCGCAGACTGTCTTATCCGCATCCTGAAGATTGAAAACGCTCTTCGGTGTGGAACAGTCACCTGCATAGGTAGTGATCGTATAGGGGCTCGGTGGTGGAGCCTGCGGAAGCATGAACAGGGAAGCGTAGCCTCCCAGTCCCGATGACGTCGAGCTAACCTTTTCCTCAGCTGGTGAAGGCGCTTTCACTTGCTCCTGAGCAATGGCAGTTTTTTGCCTATGAGATGCTTTATTCGAAGTCGCAGCCGCCGAACCCCAATAAAAACTACTGACCAGTAACGCGGCGAAAGCTAAGATGGCACTAAAGCGGAGGATTAGACCTCGAGACTGGAGGGGGATTCGAGTGACAATATCTGTGCTAGCGGGATTGGAATTCGGTCGCAAAGTTGTCAGTTTCATTGTTGCTCCTCTGTTTGCTCAGACGCAGGCTTTCGCCAGTTGCTTGAAAGGTGATGCTGAAGACGACGAAATGATTCTTTAGTTATGCGGCGCGAGCTGATGGGCAAGGCAAGTCTCAAACGTGAGGTTGAGCGACACGAATCACAACAGGGGTGGCAGAGGTTCATGGGCTGTCTCACAATAGCTCGCTTCACGCGCGAGCTATACTTGCCGAAGCGCTGATCTATCTGGTGACGAAATGCGCCAAAATGGGAAAAGGTTTAACGCTGGGTGTCCTCAATCTTAGTTAAGCTTCCCGGTTTGAAGAAGGCGTTGGCGAGTTGCGGTGTCAATCCCGGATCCGCGAGTGAAGGCTTCGTTCGACATCATCGTGATTTTGGAGGAACATCACCCAAACTCTCAAGCCGACGAGGCAATGCGATTCAGAACCGTAAAAACGAGGGGGCTGTAATAGACCATTTTGAATGATAAGTCAACAAAAATTTGCAAGGCCTCTTGCATTGTTACTGAGGGTCTTGTGCCCGTTTTGAGAACTGGAGTTTTGTACTTAACATGGGCTTTCAATGATATTTTGCTCCTACGAGGTCTAGAAGAATTTGACTAAAACAGCTTGCAAAATTTTTGTTACTGGTGGCGCCGGGTTTATTGGCTCAGCCTTCGTTCGATTGTTGCTGAAGACCACCGACTACAAAATTACGAACTTTGATGCCCTCACCTATGCGGGAAATCTCGATAACCTGAAAGGTCTGGACGAGTCGCGCCACCGCTTTGTGCGCGGCAACATCGCGGACCCTGAGGCCGTAAACGCCGCATTGGACGACAATACCCACGCCATTGTTAACTTTGCCGCTGAATCGCATGTTGATCGCAGCATTGCGAATGCAGCAGAGTTTCTCCGAACTAATATCACTGGCACACAAGTGTTGCTCGATGCAGCGCGGGCGCGTGGCGTCAAGCGTTTCATTCATGTCTCTACAGATGAAGTGATGGGCAGTTTGCCTGAAAACGAAGCTGCCTACTTCACAGAAGATTCGCCGTTCGCACCAAACAGTCCTTACGCGGCGTCGAAAGCGGCCGCAGAACACCTGGTTCGCGCCGCTCATCACACTTTCGGGCTCGACACAGTCGTAACGCGCTGCGGTAACAACTACGGGCCAAGGCAGTTTCCGGAGAAATTCCTGCCACTAGCCCTTTCAAATGCGCTCAACGACCAGGAAATACCAGTCTACGGTGATGGTCGTAACGTTCGCGACTGGATTTACGTCGACGACCACTGTCAGGCAATACTTTTGGCGATGGAAAAGGGCCGCGCCGGAGCTGTTTACAACATCGGAGCGCGCAACGAGCGGCGCAACCTGGATGTCGTCGAGTCGCTGCTGGACGCGGTGGGGAAACCACATTCGCTCATTCGCTTTGTAAAGGATCGTCCGGGACACGATCGCCGCTACGCAATCGATCCTGGTCTCATCGAGGCAGAATTGGGCTGGCGCCCGCGCGAGACCTGGGAAACAGGCTTACAGAAAACAATTCAGTGGTACAAGGAAAACGTTCGCTGGCTTGAGCGAGCCCGAAGCGGCGCGTATCAGGATTACTACCGTGAACAATACGGCGCGGAGGTAAGCGCAGGTTGAAAGTGTTTGTGACAGGCGCCGGGGGAATGGTCGGACGAGCCGTCAGTGAACACTGTGCGGCGATGGGCGATGTAGTTTCGTCTTTTGCCCACCAGGAACTGGATATTAGTGATCGAACCAGCGTGATGCAGACACTGGAAAAGGACCGGCCTGATTTCGTGATCAACTGCGCGGCCTGGACTGACGTTGATGGCTGCGAATTGGACAACGAACGCGCCTTCGCAGTTAACGCATCGGGGCCGGAAAACCTGGCGCTTGCTGCTCGAGAGATTGGCGCGGGACTGATCACTATTTCGACAGATTACGTTTTCGATGGCAAGAAGGATGGTTTTTACACGCAAAGGGACCAGCCCAGTCCGGAAAGCATATACGGACTTTCAAAACTTGCGGGTGAACGCAAAGCGCAAGCAGCTCACGCACGAACAATCATCGTTCGCACCGGATTCGTATTTGGACCGCGAGGGACAAATTTTCTCAGCACGATCATTGCGCGTGCAAGACGTGGCGAGCGGTTCAAGGCGATTCACGATGCCTATGGCACCCCGTCCTACGCGCCCGATCTGGCCCGACGGCTGCGGGAGTTAGCTCAGCTTGATCTACCCGGAATTTTCCATGTAGTGAATGCGGGCCCCGGAGTAAGCTATGAGGAGTTTGCACGCGCGGCCCTGGAATACAGCGGATTCCCCTCCCTGAATTTGGAGATCGTAGCCATGGACACGCTGAGCCGACCGGCGCCGCGACCACGAAATTCGCGCTTGAAGTGCCTGCTATCTGAGGCGATTGGACTGACTGAATTGCCATTTTGGAAAGATTCGTTAAAGAATTTTGCCGCTCTGGATTTGGAGCGCGAAGCGTTGGCCAGAAACTAGACTAACCGCCTTCGGCTTGCCTCACGCGAGGTGTCTGCTATTATTCTGATAACTTATGAATTGGTCCCGAAATTGAGGTCTAGAAATACAGATGTCGCAAGATAATCGTCTCTTGCCGGTGAGCGCGCTCGACCGCAGCATTGACCGGCCACTGGCAGATTTGGCTCATTCAAAGCCCTACGGCACCTCCGGCCTTGAGCCGACCACGTTCCGCGACTATCTGTTTGTCGTTCTGAAAAGAAAGTGGTTGATTCTCAGTCTGGTGCTCGTAGTTACTTCGCTGGTAACTATACAGGCGTTCCGCGCGCCTTCGATTTATGCGGGAGAAGCGACCATCCGCATTGAACAGAAGGCGCCAAATATATTGCAAACCAAAGAAATCGTAATCGCCGGCCAGTCAGATCCAAACTTCTGGGGCACTCAACTTAAACTTCTGGAAAACCCGGCACTCGCGCGACAAGTGGTGTTGACCCTCGACCTGCAACACAATCCCGCATTTTTTGGCGGGCAAACGCAAGGTGGGGTGTTTGGGGCGCTGCGGCGAATTTTTTCGAAATCAAAAAAAGTAAACGAGTCGCCGGCGGTTTCTCCAGGTCTTACGGTAGTGGGTGAAAGCGAAGTAACCGGCGGGTCACTGACTCCGGAACAATTGGCGCAGCTTGAGCCTTACGAAGATGCAATCATCGGCGGAGAAGTAGTCGAGCCGGTGCCGACTACAAATCTTGTTAAAATCAGGTTCATACATTCTGATCCTGAGTTGGCCCAGAAGATTGCCAACACACTTGCAGAAGTATTCGTCAACAATAATCTGGAACGCTCAACCGAGCATTCTACGAAAGCTGAAGACCTGCTTGCGAGAGAGATCGCAAATCTGCAAACGAAAATCAAGCACGATCAAGAGGCACAGTTTAACTACGCGAAAAGCAAGAACCTGCCGCTCGTCAACGATACGGCCGGGAATCTCGAGGCTGCACGGCTGGCCACGCTAAGTGGGCAGCTGTTAACCGCCGAGAACGATCGAAAGAATCTGCAAGCTCAACTTCAGGCCGCCAGAAAAGAAGCCGATCCGTTTTCCGTGCCGGATGTTAATACCTCAGGACGAGTCGAGAAGCTGCGGGATCGTATCTCGGCGCTAAAAGAACGCCGTGACGCATTGCTCGTTATTTACACGCCGGAATGGCCCGAAGTTAAAAAGATTGACGCGCAACTGAAAGGGCTGGAAGCGGAGCTGGATAAGGCGCCCGAAGAAATCGTCACCTCGATGCAACGTCGTTACGAGGCGGCGGCCTCGCGAGAAAATCTACTGCGCCGCGCCTACGAGCAGCAGAAATCAACCACCACCCAGCAGACGCGCGACCAGATCGATTTGCTGGCCATGACACAGGAGCTGGAAACGAACAAGCAGATTCTTAACACTCTCTTGCAGCGGCAGCGAGAGTTTCAGGTAACCAATGGCGACAGGTCAAACGAAGTCAGCATCGCTACTTATAGTCGCTTGCCAAAAGATCCGATCGGGCCGCAACGATTCAGGAATATCTTCGTGGCCTTTTTATTATCACTAGTTGCCGGAATTGGTCTGGCTTTCCTGCTTGATTTCCTCGACGACACTGTCAAATCAGTGGACGACGTGGATCGATACCTACACTTGCCGGCGTTGGCCCTGATTCCGGCGAGCCGCGACCGCGGCCGTTTGATTGGCATTCCGGGCGCGCCGGCCCAGCCGCCAGGCCCAGCGGAAACAACAGCGCTGGCGATGGTAAGCGATGCGCGGTCTCCGGTCGCGGAATCTTATCGCCACTTGCGCACATCGCTCTTATTGTCCTCCGCGGGCCAGCCGCCGAAGACGATATTGGTCACCTCCAGTCAGCCTTCGGAAGGTAAAACGACCACGGCGATTAATACAGCCTTCATGCTGGCGCAAACCGGCGCTGAAGTTTTGTTAATCGATTGCGATCTGAGACGACCGCGACTGCACGCTCACTTCGGAGCTCCAAATACAAAAGGATTGACGAACTGGCTCTCGGGAGAAACCGATATCGATGGCCTGATGCAAACCTATACGCAGCACGCCAATCTCAAATTCCTGACTTCCGGTCCGGTGCCTCCGAATCCCGCGGAGCTGCTGGGTTCCGACGAAATGCGCAAGCTGCTCGGCGTGCTGACCGAACGTTTTGCGCACGTAGTCATTGATTCGCCACCGGCAATATCTTTTACCGACGCTTCCATTTTATCCACGATGGTTGATGGCGTGGTGCTGGTGGTTCATGGTGGCAGAAGCTCTCGGGCGGTTGTGCGGCGCGCGAAGCAACAGTTGCTGGACGTGGGTGCCCACATCTTTGGCGTTGTCCTGAACAACGTCAAAGTGGAAACTCAGGACTACTACTATTCAGGCTATTACTCTGGTGATTATGTCGAAGGAGAAAGTCCGGAGGGTGCGGCGGGAGACGCCGCAGGAACGCGCTGAGTGGATTAGTCCAAGAGCTCTTGTAACTGTCAGTTTCCGTCGCGATCTACCGTTTGGAAGCTCCGGGGTTGTCGCCTATGAGGTTACCCGGCGCGCTCCAGATTCTCCCTGATACTTCTTCGAACCCGTCACCCGGCAAAGCCGAGAGACGATTGCCGCGCACTACATTTCCCCTCGATGTGTCCTGGATTTCAATTGCGGCAGTGCTGCCCGAACCGCAGGAGAAAAGCTGATTTTCCTCAATGTGATTATCCCTGCTGTCAGTGTCGATCAATATTCCTCGCGCACACCGGGTCACTTTGTTTCGCTCAACATATGCTCCGACTGAAGAACGCACCAGAATGGCGGCATAGCTAATCCCGCCGCCCATTACATGGCCAGGTTTCCACTCCCACCCCAGGATTTCGTTCTCGATAATCCGGATGTTTCGCCACGGTTTGGCGCCGTTTCCATTATTGATGGCTATGGCGTTGAGGACCTTGCCGCCGCTCGCGTCTTGTGGAGTCTGGCGGGAGTCTATTACGTTTCCTTCCACCACCACATCTTCGACCCTGTCGCCCACATTGGGTTCGATGTCGATACAGGTTGAGCCCGGGCCTCCGGGCTGACCTGCTCGTTCGCAGGTGTTGCGCCGGACGGAAATGTTTACGCCGTTCGTGACGGCGATATTTTGCGAGGCTACGCCAACAAATCTATTTTCGTCCATAACGCAGTCCCGAGCGTAATTGCCCAGCTGACTTCCGCCTCCGACTTGTAATGCTATTGTCCGAGTAAGCTCGAAAAAATTTCGAACGGCCCGGCCGCCGTTGCAGTTACCGAGTGATGCAGTCTGGAAGGCAGAATTAAAGTCTTTGCGAGCGCCGCGGAAATGGACATGCTCGATCCTAATCCCGCGGGATGCTGTACCGTTAAGGTTAGCTCCGGCCAGATCTTGAACAATGGTATGGACGGGACGTCCGGTGACGGGTGAGATGCCCGGGGAGATCGATTCGCCAGTACTTTCTTCCAGCACGGCATCCCAATTATCGCCGACCAATGCGGCGTTATCACTCAAAAGAACCAGCGCCCCCGGCGTAACGCTCCGGTAGAGGCCACCTTTCAACAACAGAATGCAGCCGGAAGGAATCGTGGCTGTCGCTTTGAAGAGACCACCCGAGGTTAAGATTATCTGCCCGCTCTCGCCATGCAAGGCTTTCGCCGCATTGTTTATTTTTGTGCCGATGTCGTCGCCCGGATATTCATGGGCGTTCACTGTTCGAGTGCCGACACGAACTGGTGAAGGCGTGGGACTCGGCTTTGGTTGGGGCGCAGAACGGCGCTGGGGAAGGTCGAGTGTGTATATGCGGAGCGCGGCGAGTGCGGCTATTGCCAAAAGTATCAACGTCACCTTTTGCCTTCCAATCGTTAAATGGAGTTTAGTTGTAGCGCAATTTAGCTTGCGGCAACCCGATCATAATTGCAACCTTTGTGAATCATTAGTAGTAGGTCACTCTGGAGTTGGTCAAGATCGAATTATTTACAGAACCGAGCGCGGTGGCTTTGCACAAAAGTCAAACGGCGGCGTGGCCGTATCAGAACCGGGAACCGGTAGCGCCCGGCCAAAAATTCAACCTGATAATCGTCTATCGAGACCGAGGGTTGAGTATTGTGCCAGTCGCTACCGCTCCTGCTTCTGAGAGGTGAAGCACTTTTTGTGCAAAGCAAAACGCGGTAGCGACCGGACGCTGGATGAGACTTTCGACATAGGTATACCGGAGAGTCAACTTAAGCATCCGGCGCTGCCGCCCTCGGTTTTCTATTCGCGAGCTTTCACTCAAACGGTCCTCGCGCATCAACTGTCGCTTCTTGAATCCGCACTCGCAGTCCCCTATGGTATGCGTCGTTCTGGCTGCAAGTCATGGCCGCTGAATTAGCGAATATGAATCAAGCTTCCTTTAGAGTCGAGAGAGAGTTTGGACTGATTGTTGGCGGCGTGCTGGTGTTGCTGGGTGGCTGGTGGATTTATCGTGGCAAATTTTTTCATGCTGCCGGAGTAACGTTGCCGTTGGGGGCGCTGCTGATTTTCCTTGGCTTGTTATGGCCGCGAGCATTGGTAGTACCAAACAAGGCCTGGATGCTGCTTGCAGAAGGGCTGTCATTCGTTACTACACGCCTCATTCTGGGCCTGGTTTTCTTCTTAGTCGTGACTCCCATTGGAATCGCGAAACGTTTGACCGGTTGGGATCCGCTTGGCCGGCGGGCTCCTCGTAGCGATTCTTATTGGAAGCCATACTCCCAGCGGCAGCGCGATCCGCGCCACTACGAAAAGATGTTTTAAGGAGTTGCGATGTCAAAAACGCAGGTTGTGAGCGAGCTTTGGCAGTTCATGAGAGAAAACAAGAAATACTGGCTGGCGCCGATCGTCATAACCCTCGTAATGGTTGGCGCCTTGCTTGTGTTGGCGAAGAGTTCCGCCATCGCTCCCTTTATCTACACACTCTTTTAAAACTTAGGACGCAACTTGGTAAGCATTCTCGGTATTTCCGCCTTCTATCATGACTCGGCCGCGTGTCTGGTCGTGGATGGAGAAATCTTGGCCGCAGCACAGGAAGAGAGATTTACGCGGGTGAAACACGATCACCGGTTTCCCGTCAATGCTGCGCGCTATTGTCTCAACGAAGCAAAACTAAAAGCTGACGAGATTGATTACGTCGGCTTTTACGACAAGCCACTGCTCAAATTCGACCGGCTGCTCGAAACCTACCTTGATTACGCCCCTTCCGGATTCAATTCGTTTCTCAAAGCACTGCCACTTTGGATGAAGGAAAAGCTTTGGATGCCTGACCTGATTCGCACAGAGCTGGCAAAAGCCGGCGGCGAAGAGGATGAGCGAGCAGCGAAGAAGCTCGGTAACAAGTTTGAGTGGAAGTTGCTGTTTGGCGATCATCACGAAAGCCACGCAGCAAGCGCCTTCTATCCGTCGCCATTTGAGGAGGCGGCCATCCTGACGATCGATGGGGTCGGCGAATGGGCGACGAGTTCGATTGGAGTCGGAAAGGGGAATGACATCACGCTGCTAAAGCAATTGTCTTTTCCGGACAGCCTCGGACTGCTTTATAGCGCGTTCACTTTCTACACTGGATTCCGAGTTAACAGCGGCGAATACAAGGTTATGGGACTCGCGCCTTATGGCGAACCGAAATACGTTTCGGTGATTAAAGACAAACTGCTTGAGGTGCGCGAAGACGGCAGTCTGAAAATGAACCACGACTACTTCAGTTATTCCCATGGGCTTCGAATGACCAACGCCGCCTTCAGTAAACTCTTTGGCGGACCGCCCAGAAGGCCTGAGTCCCCAGTCACCCAGAAAGAAATGGATCTGGCGCGCAGCATACAGGTGATTACGGAAGAAGTGATGCTGAAGATGACCCAGTATGCCCACCAGGAAACGGGACAGAAAAAACTTTGTATGGCCGGCGGCGTGGCCCTGAACTGCGTGGCTAACGGCCGCGTGCTGCGGGAAGTTCCTTTCGCAGACATCTGGATTCAACCGGCTGCCGGTGACGCCGGCGGCGCACTGGGAATTGCGCTGGCAATCTGGCACCGCTATTTGGCCCAGCCCAGGCGGAGTCCGGAGCGGCAGGGCAGTTGGCGATCAGCACGGGATATTGCCGCTGGATCTGAGGCTGATGGTTGCCGCAAAGAAAAGACTAACGGACTACCCGCGTATGCTGATGGTATGAAAGGTTCGTATCTTGGGCCTTCATATAGCGAGAATGAAATCGAAGAGTTCTTACAGGCGCAAAACTTGCCTTATCAGAAGTATTCACGAAAAGAATTGCCTGAAGTAGTTGCGAGTTTACTAGCCGCGGGAAAGATAATCGGACTGCACCAGGGCCGAATGGAGTTTGGCCCGCGAGCACTTGGGGGCCGCAGCATCATTGGCGACCCGCGTTCGCCGGAAATGCAGTCGGTCATGAATCTGAAAATCAAGTATCGCGAGAGTTTTCGACCGTTTGCACCCAGCGTTTTGCGGGATCGAGTCGGTGAGTGGTTTGATTTGGACGCGGATAGTCCCTACATGCTTTTAGTAGCTGAGGTTGCTGCGGCGCAACGCAGAAAGATGACAGCCAAAGAAGAAGGGTTATGGGGTATTGAAAAGTTGAATGTAAAGCGATCAGAGATTCCTGCTGTAACACACGTTGACTATTCGGCCCGAATTCAGACGGTGCGAAGGGAGACGAATCCGCTTTACTGGGAGATCATCGAAGCCTTCCGTAAACAGACGGGCTGCCCAGTTTTGGTGAATACAAGTTTCAATGTGCGCGGCGAGCCGATTGTTTGCACACCCGAAGATAGTTACCGGTGCTTCATGCGAACTGAGATTGATTTTCTGGTAATTGAGAATTTTGTGTTGGACAAGAAGGAGCAGCCTGCTCAGGCGAAAGACCTGGATTGGCGCAAACAGTTTTCACTGGATTGAATCTGAGCGGCTTGATAAAGATGGCGCCAATCGTTCAATAGAAAACTATGGCTGAAGCATCAGCTTGAGGTTCGCTCGCAACGCCGCCACATCGACGAACAAATTTGCATTGTGGGGATCCTCGTCCCGGTTCTCCGGTGCGCAGGTCTGATAGAAGTATCTATGATTCAACGCCGAGGCCAGCGTGAAATAACAATTATTAATCCTATCAGTGTTGTGACGCAGCTCGAGTACGCTGCCGCCAGGGCGCATGAACAGCATGTTTGTCAGGCCAGCGCCATGATTTGAAATCAGATAGCGCGCAGCGGAAGCGATCTTCACTTGCTGCTCGAATGAATAGTCCTCAGCATTGATAATCTTGTAATCAAACTCGCGCAGGGTAGTGACGACCTCGTCCTCATTCAAAACTTTTCGCTTGCGAGCTCGGCTGCGGCTAATGTAAACCCTGTCCGCGCACTCAGCAGAGCCCGGAGCTGTACCATAAAAATCAGATAACAGTTTTCCGACTGCGCGAATTGTCTCTTCACGGTAATGCCCCGATGGCGCCGTCTGAGTCGGCACAACCAGCTTCCTGCAAAGGAAGACTTCATTCGGTTCGATAAATACCGTCTCTCGAACATCGAATGGTCTGAGTGTGGGCTGCACAAACTCGAGCGCTTTATGTTGGGAAGGCAATAGCAGCGTCGAATGGTTTAGCCGATGCTTGATTGTAAACAGGCGGGGCAGCGCATCCGCCAGCCAGTGAAAGTAACCGGCACTCCAATCGTCAACGATCCAGACCGCCTCGCGCTCGAATGTTTTTCGTGACTTGAGAAGGTAGTTGCCGGCGAAGAACTTCAGCACGCTCCTCGTTTTCCAGTCCTTCCGGTTCAGCGGAAACGCGAACGACTCCGGCCGCATTCGCCCGCCTTTGAAAAGGATTCCGTCGGAACTGACCCAGACGTCGCGCAGCTCCAACAACCGCGTAGGAGGAATGATTTTCTCGCTCTCATGACTGAAGAGTGGAAGATCAGCCTCTTTTATATTCAATGGCAGTTTTCGCCGTGAGACTGT
Organism: Pyrinomonadaceae bacterium; assembly: GCA_035297925.1. Classification (GTDB taxonomy): domain Bacteria; phylum Acidobacteriota; class Blastocatellia; order Pyrinomonadales; family Pyrinomonadaceae; genus PSRF01. The sequence goes on from DATGYM010000093.1 coordinate 43,601, forward strand.
TTCCGGAAGCAAAACATCCGGTTCCTTCTGTCGCGGGTTGTCCATCGTCATCAGATCCATCGCCTGCCTTGAACTACAGATAAGCTTCTGGAAATCGTTTATATCCTCAGTTAGCTGCCTGTCTGTCAAGCAGGCGTGGGATAATCGCTGGGCGCCTTTTACATGAGACGCAAAGTAAAAGAAGAGAATTTCAAATTAAGACACGAGTGATTCGTAAATGTGCGTTTGACAACGGCCAAGTCCTATTACAACGTAGACAATGCTCCCATTTTGTACACGGGGCACGACATCAGAACCAGGAACGGTAGCGACCAGGCATCTTATGCTGTCCTCCGCCGCTAACGCAGACGAACCTGAAATCAAAGCACGGTCGCTTACCGCTCCCGGTTCTGATAAGGCCTGGCGGTCAAGATTGCAATGCTTGTTGAGTTTGGATGGAAGACCTACTAAAAAAGCATTCCCCTTATCTGCTGGTTGATACCACCAGGCTACGGGACGATTCAGCCACCGATCTCAAAGTCTCCATCGTTATTCCAGTACGCAACGAACAGGAGGTCATGGTCGAACTGATCGCGGCGCTGCAGGCGCAAACGTTCAGGGTTGCCGAAATAGTGATCGTCGATGGTGGATCGACGGATCAAACAGTCTCTATAAGTCGTAATCTGACTCGTGGCGATGACCGGTTCCGCGTAATAGAAGCGGGAGACGCGACGCCCGGGCGAGGCCGCAACGTGGGTATCGAGGCAGCGCGCAACGATTGGATTGCGCTGACAGACGCGGGCAATCGGCCCGAGGCACAGTGGCTTGAAGAGTTGGTTAAAGTGGTGCGACGCGATCCCTCGGTGGAAATTGTTTATGGCAACTTCGAACCCATTACAGACTCTTTTTTTACGCGTTGTGCTGCGCTTGCTTACGTTGTCGCAAAGCAGGAACGCGACGGCCATCGTATTCGCGCACCCTCGATTGTTTCGGCGCTTATGCGCCGCGAGGTGTGGCGTCGAGCTGGGGGCTTTCCCGATCTACGCGCTGCCGAAGACTTGATGTTTATCGAGTCGGTTGAGCGACAAGGTTCCAAAGTGGCCTGGTGCCCGTCAGCAACTGTCTGGTGGCACTTGCAACCGACACTTGCCAGCACCTACAGAAAGTTTGCTGTTTATTCACGACATAACGTATGGGCGGGACGTCAACGATTCTGGCATTATGGAATCGCGCGCATGTACCTTCTCGCCCTGCCTTTCGTCGTGCTGGCAATCGCACACCGTGCCTGGTGGCTCGCTATCCTGATAGCCGGTTTTGCCGTTCGAATCGCAAGCAGCATTTGGCAAAGGCGAGAGCAGCGAGGATTACTGTGGGCACTCAATCCGATACAGTTTCTGGGTGTAGCCCTTATAGTTTTGACAATTGACCTGGCCACATTTGTGGGCTGGATTCAGGCGTTGGGGCAGCGGCCGGCGGATCGTCCCGCGCCCGAAAGCGTCACGTGAAATTGCTTTTGAGGTTTTCGAGATCGCGCCAGGATAGTTAATTTAAGATCTTTAGTTACGCCGACCACTAACTTTTTCATGTCTGCTACCCACACTTTGTATCTCTCTTACTTCGGACTACGCGAGCCACTGGTGCAGACGCAGGTATTGCCCTATCTCCGGCAATTATCGCAGACAGGCATGCGGGTCAGCTTGCTTACTTTCGAACCGCAAACCGAGACTAAGTGGACAGCGGCTGAAGAGGCGCAGGCGCGCGAGCAACTCGCCCGGGAAGGCATCTTTTGGCATCAGCGCGCCTACCACAAGAGTCCCTCACTTCCTGCCACGCTGTACGACGTAGCCGTAGGTGCCCGTCTCGCTCGTGAACTCGTGCGACGAGAAGGGGTGAACATTTTGCACGCTCGCGGCCATGTTCCGGCGTTGATGGCCGCACTAGTGAAACGTTTTGAAAATTCGGTCCGCATGATTTTTGATATCCGCGGCTTCATGCCCGAAGAATACACCGACGGTGGGGTATGGCCGGCGGATGGCTATCTCTACCGCGGCGTAAAGAAAGTGGAGCGGTTTCTTTTTGCATCTTCCGATGCTTTCGTTGTCCTGACCGAGAAGGCGCGCGACATACTGTTTCCGGGTTGCAAAGATGTGGATTCGAAGGGACGACCGATTGAGGTTATTCCCTGTTGCGTTGATTTTGAGAGATTCGCAGTGACGCCCTCCAGAGAATCGGTACGCGCGCAACTGAATCTTTCCGGGCGACGAGTGATTGTTTATGTGGGCTCGTTCGGAGGATGGTATATGACCGATGAAATGACCAATTTTCTGGCGCAAGCTCACAAACAGAATCCCGCGACGTTTTCCATGATTCTTACGCAAAGCCCGCGGCAGATGGTCAGCGACAGGATGTCGAGCCTGGGCATCGAGCAAAAGGATTTTTCTGTCGCTAAAGTTTCTCCGCAAGATGTGCCGCGATATTTGCTGGCGGCGGATGTTGCGATCTCGTTCATTAAGCCCTGCTATTCCAAACAGTCGTCATCGCCTACAAAAATTGCAGAATATCTCGCCAGCGGCTTGCCGATAGTCTGTAATGCTGGCGTCGGCGACCTGGATAAGCTGATTACTGAAAAGCACGCCGGTGCTCTGTTGCGAGAGTTTACTCCCCAGGCTTATCGGCAGGCTTTGGACGAGATTGATGTTATGCGAAGTGAAGATAATCTGGCGGAACGACTGCGAGCGGTTGCGCGGCAGGAGTTTGATTTGTTAAGCATTGGCCGAACAAGATACCGGCGCCTATACGAGCGACTGTTGGAAGGGATTCCCGCAACGACTGAGGCCCAATGCATCGCTTGAGGAACTTGCGCCGGGCAGTGCCTGTCTTTTCCGCGACTGGATAATGAAAATTGCTTTACAGCTCATCGCGGAGAGGAGCTGGCCGGCGCCGTTTTACACAATGATGGAAGTTTTAGCTCTGATTCCAAATCAACACGGTCATGCTCCGGGTCAACGCTCAAGCATCGAGCTTTGGGAGACTGTACTGGCGCCGGCAGGAATAAACATCCATTACGCGCCCTTTGAAACTGAAAGACTGCACGAGGTCCTTTATCGCCCGGGATATTACGCCACCAAGATCAGCGAGATGTTGCGCGCTTATGGGGAGCGGATCAAACTTTTGGGAGACCTCAAGCGCTTTGACGCGGTTTTCGTTTACCGGGAAGCAGCGCTGCTTGGGCCGGCGTTTCTGGAGAAGATGATCGCGCGGCGCGGCTTGCCAATAATCTATCAACTCGACGATCCGTTATTCGTACCCTATACCAGCCCAAGCAACGGTTATCTTTCATACCTGAAATTCTTCGGCAAGATAGCTAAGATTTGCAGCCTGGCCAAAGTCGTCATGGTCAACTCCACTCAAATCCGCGAATACGTTTCGCAGTACAACCAAAATATCTGGCAGGTTCCCAGCGTTGTGGACACAAAGCAATACGTGTTTCGACCAGACTTGCTCGGCACGCGTACTGACGATGTTTGTATTGGTTGGAGCGGCAGTCCCACCACCATCGGAAACATCAAGGTAGTTGCCGGAGCCTTGCGCAGGCTTGCCGAGCGCGTCGAGCATCGCGTCCATCTCATCGGCGGCACCGAGTTTGACCTGCCCGGCGTTTCTTACGTCGCGCAACGGTGGTCGGCGGAGACAGAAGTTGAAGACCTAAGAAAGATGCAGGTGGGAATGGTGCCGCTGCCGGTGAACGAGTGGAATAAACGGAAGTTTTATATGAAGACCGCACAGTATATGGCCCTGGGTATTCCGCCTGTCGCGACGCCGTTGGGCTCAAATCCGGAAGTAATCGAACACGGCGTGACTGGATTCATCGCTCGCTCTGAAGACGAATGGGTGGATTATTTGGAGTTGCTGATTAGAGATGCTGACTTGCGCATGCGGATGTCACACGCCGCCGCCAGGGCGGCCCAGGAAAAGTATAGTTTGGAAGGCAACACGCAAAAAATCATCGAGGCGTTTCGGGCAGCCGTTAATTAAGGGTTTACGCCGCGGCGGAAACAAATTCCGTTGGTAGTTGAATTGGTTGCTAATAAACTCTTCACCGAAGACATCTTGCAATTAACCACGTTTTATATACAGCCCTACAAGTTGTTATTATCCTCAACACACACCCAATGCATCGCCCAGGCAAATCACGGCTTTTAATGCTGGCGTTCATCGCCCTGTTCCCGTCGTTTCTAAAGCGCGGTCTGTACCGTCTTTTTTTCGGTTACCGGATTGGCAAGCGCGTGCGTATTGGGCTGACTATCATCGATGCGCAGGAGTGTCAGATCGCTGACGATGTACAAATAGGACATTTGAATTTAGTGATTCGGGTTAAGAAGCTTGCGATTGACGACCACGTAAGGATTGGGCACCTGAATATTATTCGCGGCGGCGACGAGGTGCACCTTGGCCGCTATGCCGAGATCATCCGGATGAACGAAATCAACTCAATCGCCGAGCCCGAAGTTGTTAATCCGACTGACCCGCGATTCCTGCTCGGCGAGGGCAGCGTGATCACTGCCGGACATAAAATAGACTTTACGGATCGCGTGACCATTGGCCGGCGATCAATTCTAGGCGGACGCAACTCGTCACTCTGGACTCATAACCGGCAACGCACGCGTCCGATCGATATTGGGTCCTTCGCCTATATAGGATCAGAGATTCGCGTGGCCCCGGGAGGGTCTTTGCCTTCGAAGTGTATAGTGGGAATTGGTTCCGTAATCACAAGTGAACTCTCGGACGAGGGTTATCTTATCGCCGGTGTGCCGGCGCGACCGGTAAAAGAATTGAGCGAAGAAGATCGGTTTCTGATCGAGCGAAAGACGCGAAAAGATCTACCAGACGATGTTTAGCTATCGAGTAAGTAACACCCGAACATGAACGCTCTGCTCTTATTGCTATATCTGCTTTTGTGCCTCGGCATAGTCGTTTTCGTGCCGCCTTTAGTCGTGCCGTACGCACTTGATTATGGCCTGGTCACCGGATTTGATGCCGCAAAGGCCGTTTTGATCTCCACTGCGTTGGCGGCAGTCATCGGTTTTTACACGTATAAGCGAGAACTGGATAGTCGTTTCCTGCTAAGACTTTTTGTTGCCGCCTTGCTCGTGCGCATGGTTATCGCTCTCGCAATCTTCACTTTTCACGGACAGGAGTTTTTTGGCGGTGACGCGATCACCTACGATTTTTTCGGAAATGCTCAATTACTGGGATGGGGTGGCGATAAATATTATCAGTCGGTTGCCAATCAATTCGTTCGCAGTGGAGAGGGTTCAGGCTGGGGAATGGTTTACGTGGTCGCCGCTGTCTATGGACTAATTGGCCGCAACATGCTTGCTGTGCAACTGATCAATTGCGTGCTGGGGGCGGCGACGGCGGTTGTGATTTATTTATGCGCTCAGCAGGTTTTCCAGAATTCAAGAGTGGCACGAATTGCCGGTATCGCGGTGGCGTTTTATCCGTCTCTCGTGCTGTGGTCCGCGCAGGGTCTCAAGGACGGCCCAATTGTTTTCTGCCTCGCGATCGCCATTTTGGCTACGCTGAAACTGGGTGAAAGACTTTCGCCCAAGTACATCGCTGTGCTTATCGGGGCGCTGATAGCAATTATCGCTTTGCGTTTCTATGTTTTCTACATGATCTGTGTAGCGATCGGCGGCGCATTTATTCTCGGCATCCAGCGGGTGACGGCCACAAGCTTCGCACGCCAATTTACTGCGATCATTTTGTTAGGTCTGGTATTGACTTATATTGGCGTGACGCGTTCCGCTACCGCTAATTTCGAACGCTACGGAAACCTGCAACAACTGCAGGCAAGTCGAAAGGACCTCGCGCGCTCGGCGGAATCCGGATTTGGGAGGGACGTAGACGTCTCGAGTACTTCGGGCGCCATCTCAACAATTCCTGTAGGTATGCTTTATCTGCTGTTTGCGCCGTTTCCGTGGCAGATTACCTCCCTGCGTCAGAGCATCACGTTGCCCGAGATGATAATTTGGTGGGCCTCTTTTCCGCTTCTGGTCCTGGGGCTTTGGTTTGCAATTAAATACCGTTTGCGAATGATCTCTCCGATTCTGATTTTTACCGTCATGCTGACGCTCGCTTATTCGGTCTTTCAGGGTAACGTCGGCACGGCCTACAGGCAGCGCGCGCAGTTGCTGGTGTTTTATTTCATATTCGTCGCTGTCGGGTTCGTGCTGATGAAAGAGAAACGAGAGGAGCGCAAGCGGCGAATTCAAGAGGCGCGGACTCGCCTTTAACAAGGCTTGATGCTCTGTTTGTCGAATGCAAACTTTTGGGTACTATGGAGCATGCCGTAGCTGGAATCTCGGCGTCCCGCGTGTAGCCAAGGGCTAATGTAACTCTTTATGTGTGGAATTGTAGGCATTGTACGTAGTGACGGGTCAGATGCTGATCAGGCGTTAGTTGCGAAAATGTGCGCCACTATACGGCACCGCGGGCCGGACGACGATGGCTTCTACTTCAACGGGCCGGCCGGGCTTGGCATGCGCCGGCTGGCAATTATCGATTTGAAGAGCGGGCAGCAGCCTATTCACAATCAGGATCGTACGGCCTGGATTGTCTTCAACGGCGAGATCTACAACTACCGCGAGCTGCGAGAAAAACTCGAGAAGCTCGGCCACAGCTTTTATACAAACAGCGACACCGAAGCAATTATTCACGCTTACGATCAGTATGGCGCCAATTGTCCCACGCATCTGCGCGGAATGTTTGCCTTCGCAATCTGGGACGAGCGTACGCAGGAACTTTTCCTGGCGCGCGATCGCGTTGGTAAGAAGCCTTTACTTTATGCGCAGGTCAACGGTCAGTTTGTATTTGGCTCTGAGTTCAGTGCCTTGCTGCAACATCCGCAGATCAACAAAGAGATCGACTACGAGGCACTCAACTACTATCTCTCTTTCATGTGCGTGCCGGCGCCCTTGACGGCATATAGGGCGATTAGAAAGTTGGAACCCGGACACACTCTGTGCTACCGGAAAGGCGAAATAAAACTTTCACGATACTGGCAGCCGGATTTTTCCAGAAAAGTCGATATCAGCGAAGACGAGGCGGGCGAGCAGGCAATCGCGATCCTGCGCGATGCTGTAAAGGTACGCTTGATGTCAGAAGTGCCGCTGGGCGCTTTTCTTTCCGGCGGCATTGATTCGAGTGCCGTTGTAGCTTTGATGAGTCAGGAATCGAGCGCGCCGGTAAAAACGTTTTCGATCGGATTTGAAGAGCAGGACTTCAGTGAGTTGCATCACGCGCGCAGGGTCGCGGAACACGTCGGTGCCGATCACCACGAGTTCATTGTGCGGCCGGATGCGCTTGAGGTCTTACCGCTGCTGGTTGAACACTACGGCGAACCTTACGCAGATTCATCGGCGATTCCAACCTACTACGTCGCGCGGGAAACTCGAAAGCATGTGACGGTTGCTTTGAACGGTGATGGTGGCGATGAATCGTTTGCCGGTTACGAGCGATACACAGCCATGCAACTGGCGGAGCGGTATCACCGCATCCCCGCGGTGCTGCGCGAAGCATTGTTGCAACGCGCAATCAACTCGATACCTTCATCGGCCACGAAGCGCAGTCGGATTAACGATGTGAAACGTTTTATTCAATCCGCGTCGTTGCCTAAGGTTGAGCGCTATCTTAAATGGGTGAGTGTTTTTGACTCCGCGGCAAAACTTGATTTGTATACGGAAAACTTTTCGCGCCAAACGCGAGCTGTGCCCGCGGTGAGCATGCTCGATCCGTGGTTTGCGCGCGCGAATGGATCGGGCATCGTTGACGCAGCTTTGTTGACTGACATGATGACTTATCTTCCCAACGATCTACTGGTGAAAGTCGACATTGCTACGATGGCGAATTCACTCGAGGCCCGCTCGCCGTTTCTCGACCATCAGTTAATTGAATTTGCGGCCACCTTGCCGGAGAAATTCAAGTTGCATGGGCTGACCACCAAGTATCTGCTGAAACGAATACTGAAGAAGCTTTTGCCGGCGGAAAATCTTGCACGGCGGAAGATGGGATTTGGCGTGCCGATTGGCCATTGGTTACGTGGGAAGCTGCAACCCTTTCTACGCGAAACGATCCTGGCAGAGTCGGCAATGAAGCGCGGTCTGTTCAAGCCGGAGGCTGTGCGACGGCTGGTGGAGTTGCACACGCGCGGCGAACGTGACTACTCGCATCAACTCTGGACACTGCTGATGCTCGAGCTGTGGTTTCAAAGGTTTATAGACTAGTCAGTGATCACTGACTACACAACTGACAACCAATAACTGACCACTGATCACTGATCACTGGCCACTGATCACTGACACATCCGGAGGTGACTGAGTGAAAGGTGTAGTTTTAGCGGGTGGACTGGGAACGCGTTTGCGGCCATTGACCGCGGTGACAAATAAACATCTGCTGCCGGTCTACGATCGGCCCATGATTTATTATCCGATTCAAACGCTGGTGAACGCGGGCGTCACTGACATCATGATTGTTACCGGTGGTAACTCAGCCGGAGAATTTCTCAGGCTGTTGGGAAATGGAAAGGCGTTTGGCCTCAAACATCTCAACTACACTTACCAGGAAGGCGAAGGTGGCATCGCCGAAGCACTTTCGCTGGTAGAACATTTTGCCGCCAAAGAGCCGGTCTGCGTCGTTCTGGGCGACAATATTATTGAGGGAAATATTGCCGCTGCGGTACGCGCATACGAGGCGCAGGGCGGGGGCGCCAAGATAATTCTCAAACGCGTGCCGGATCCCGAGCGCTTCGGAGTGCCAGAGCTGAGCGGCCAAAAAGTTGTGCAAATAGAAGAAAAGCCGGCCGCACCAAAATCGGAATATGCCGTGATCGGAATTTATATGTACGACGGCGAGGTCTACGACATTATCCGCACGCTCCGTCCGTCGGGTCGCGGGGAACTGGAAATCACTGACGTTAACAATGCTTACATCGAGCGACAAGCGATGACCTGGGAAGAGCTCGAAGGCTGGTGGACCGATGCGGGCACTTTTGAAAGTCTTTTGCGCGCATCAAATCTGGTCGCGGAGACGGGCGCTAATAAAATGGGACTGCAACATCCGGCCGAAGTTCGCGTTTGAGTTGTGAAGGCTTGTCTGTGCGACGGCCACGAAATCAACTCCGTCGTGGCAAACACCCGATGATTGACGTAGTTAACATTCCTCGACGCGGGTGCGGTCCGAAGTCATGAAAGTTGTCCGCGTAATCGCGCGCCTGAATGTAGGCGGCCCGGCCCGGCACGTAGTTTGGCTTAGCAAGTTGGAAGCTGCGGGTTGCGAGACGGTGCTGGTCGCCGGCACAGTGCCGCCGGGCGAAGATGACATGGGCTACTTTGCAACCGAGATGGGCGTAACTCCCGTCTTTGTGCCGGAGATGAGCCGCGAAGTTTCGCCTAAAGACGCGCTCACCGTCTGGAAACTGTTTAAGCTTTTCCGGCGGGAACAGCCGGACATTATTCACACGCATACAGCAAAGGCCGGGACCGTCGGCAGAATCGCAGGAGTTTTCTATCGCTGGTTAACACCGGGCACCTTGCTGGGACGGCCGCGAGCGTGCCGCTTTGTTCACACTTATCACGGCCACATTTTTCACAGTTACTATGGCCCCCTAAAGACCCGCATTTTCCTTTCGATAGAAAAAACCCTGGCAAAGTTAATAACCGATCGCATAGTCGTCGTAAGCGAACAACAGCGACGCGAGATCAACGAACAGTTTGGCGTAGGGCGCGCGGAGCAGTTCAGCGTGATCCCGCTGGGACTTGACCTTGATGTTTTCTCCGGCTGGCGCGAACGCGGGCAATCCTTTCGCGCCGAAATGGGGCTGACGAGCGATGATTTTCTGGTTGGCATTGTAGGCCGGCTTACGGAGATCAAGAATCACGAGTTGTTTTTGCGTGCCGCCGCGCTTTTCAAGAAACAGGTTGCGCGCAACTCGAAGACTCGTGTGCGATTCATCATCGTTGGTGATGGTGCGCTGCGGACCATCCTCGAGCAACAGGCAGCAGCGCTCGGCCTGACTAATGAAGCGATATTCACAGGCAGCCGTCGAGATCTCGAGCAGGTCTATCCGGCATTGGATGTAGTTGCTCTAACTTCGCGGAATGAAGGAACGCCTTTGACGCTGATTGAAGCGATGGCCAACGCGCGCCCGGTAATTTCGACGGCCGTCGGCGGGGTGGTGGACTTGTTGGGTGCGCCAGTCCCGCATCAACCGGAGGCGCCCTTTAAAATTTGTGAGCGCGGCATCAGCATAGTGCCGGGTGACGCAGAAGGATTTGCGGCCGGACTGGCCAGGTTGTTTACGGATTCAGAGCTGCGCCGGGAAACTGGCGCGCGTGGCTTGCGGTTCGTGACCGAGCATTATTCAAAGGAGCGCTTACTAAAGGACATTCAGCATCTCTACACAAACCTACTGGCAGGGAAGTTTTCGGTTGAGACACTGTCGACCCAAAAGAGCCCAACGCCACATGTCAATGATTAACTCTGGGAGCAGAATACTTAGAGCCGGCGCAAAGAAGTTCGACCGGGAAGCTGTGGCTGCACCAGCCTGAGTTTTTCTTATCAGGAATAATGGTCTATAAACATTGGTCTGCTTCCGGGCCAGGCTGATTCAAATTCGTGTTTAGAGGAGTGAAATATTGCGTGTACTCATAACGGGCGGTGCGGGTTTCATCGGATCTCATCTCGCTGACGCCTATCTGCAACGGGGCGATGAAGTATTTGTCATCGACGATCTATCGACCGGAACCATAGAAAACATTCGGCACCTCAAGAGTAATCCAAGGTTTCACTACACCATCGATTCCGTTCACAACCAACCGGTCACTGCCGAACTCGTCGATCAATGCGACATCGTGATTCATCTGGCTGCGGCAGTGGGCGTAAAGCTGATTGTTGAGAGCCCGGTGCGTACGATCGAAACCAACGTGCGCGGCACTGAAGTGGTGCTGGCGCTGGCCAACAAGAAACAGAAGCGCGTGTTGATTGCGTCGACCTCGGAAGTTTATGGGCTAAGCACGGATGTGCCGTTTCGCGAGGACGGCAATCTGGTTATGGGCGCGACGGTCAAAGGTCGTTGGAGCTACGCCTGTTCAAAAGCGATTGACGAGTTTCTGGCTCTCGCCTACTGGCGCGAGAAGAAATTGCCGACCACGATCGTCAGACTTTTCAATACCGTGGGCCCGCGACAGACAGGCCGCTATGGAATGGTCATTCCGACATTCGTCAAGCAGGCACTCGCCGGCCGGCCCATCACCGTTTATGGCGATGGTAAACAGACGCGTTGTTTTGGTTACGTTGGCGATGTCGTGGGCGCCCTGATCAAGCTGATGGATCATGCGGAGTCAGTTGGCCAGGTTTTCAACATTGGCTCGACAGAAGAAATCTCGATCTTGAAACTGGCCGAGAAGGTCAAGGAGTTAACCGAATCTGATTCAGAGATTGTATTTGTGCCTTACGCTGACGCTTATGAAGAAGGTTTCGAGGACATGCCGCGCCGCGTGCCGGACACGACAAAAATAAACCAACTGGTTGGCTTCAAACCGAAGATGACTCTCGACGGCATACTCGAAACGGTGATCAATTTTCACCGCGGCCGGCCGTCGTCATTCGATGACTGAATCCCACCGGCGCCGTAGCGCGGCCGTTAGGAAGGGCTTCAGACTTCGCAGGCCATTAAGGTCAAGGTTGTCACACCGGTACAGCGACGTTTTGCGAAGCCCTCCCTTATGGTCGGCCACCGCACCGAAGCCCCAGCACATCGCGAAGCCCTCCCTTATGGTCGGGCTACTGCACCGGAGCCCCAGCATATCGTCAAGCCCTCCCTTATGGTCGGGCTACTGCACCGCGCTCGGCACGCATCGCGAAGCCCTCCCTTATGGTCGGCCACCGCACCGAAGCCCCAGCACATCGCTGAAGCCGTCCCTTATGGTCGGGCTACTGCACCGACGCTCGGCACGCATCGCGAAGCCCTCCCTTATGGTCGGGCTACCGCACCGGTGCACGTCACGCATCGCGAAGCCC
>DATGYM010000094.1:0-2975 GCA_035297925.1 Pyrinomonadaceae bacterium
CCTAGAGGATTCGAACCTCTGACCTTCAGCGTCGGAGGCTGACGCTCTATCCAGCTGAGCTAAGGGCGCGTAATAGACAATAGTAACACTCGGAATCTCAGCCTTCGAAATGCTTCGCGTCAGCCGCTGACGCTCGTTCTCGTGCACGGCGCCATCCTGGCGCCGGTCTGCACTCGAACTCCAGGGCCCGGCTTCCTGCCTCGCCCGTTTGCCGGCGCGGAAGTCCGCCGGACTTCCGCGAAAGCCCCGGCTCACCCAGCTGAGCTAAGGGCGCGTAATAGACAATAGTAACACTCGGAATCTCAGCCATCGAAGTACTTCGCGCCAGCCGTTGACCCTCCTTCTCGTGCCCGGCGCCATTCCTGGCGCCGGGCTTCCACGAAACCCCCGCTTTGCCTGAAGAATTTCGGGCGCTTGGCGCTTGATCTTGGTCATTTTCAGGCTGGAACGGATCAGCAAGAATATCTGTCGAAATAAACAGCGTCCATGCAGTGTTTTTCGAGGGTGTTTTTTCAAAGTGAATATTAGGTTACACTAATACAGCAAATTCAGGGTTCCGCCACTCGGCGGGCAGAGTGAAACTTCAACATTGAAACGGGTAGGGTAAACAATGACTGATCGTGCATTTCTGAAATCATTCGCAGGTCTTATTGTCGCGCTGGTGGCATTGACGGTTGTCCTTTTCGTCGTTGCGCAAATCATCGGTGGCAAGCCGAAGACCGTCGAAGCCACGGCCGATGCCAAGGCGGTGGCCGAGCGCATCAAGCCGGTGGGCGAGTTGAACGTTGGTGCAGTGCCAGCCACAAAAGTGACAACGGCCTCCAATGCGGTGATGGACGCCATTATTCCTTCCGCGAATGCCGCGGGCGCGGATGACCATGGCAAGAAGATTTATGACACCACCTGCATGGCCTGCCACGCCGCCGGTGTCGCCGGCGCGCCGAAGTTCGGTGACAAGGCTGCTTGGGCACCGCGTATCGCGCAGGGTATGGATACTCTGCATACCCACGCGCTTAAGGGCTTCCAGGGCAAGGCTGGCATGATGCCCCCCAAGGGCGGCAACATGAGCGCCAAGGATGAAGATGTGAAGGCGGCCGTCGATTACATGGTGTCGCAGAGCAAGTAAGTCTGTATTTTTTTCAGTAATAAAAAAGCGGCCGCAAGGCCGCTTTTTTATTTGCCCCTTTCATCGCTACGCTTTCCTGCTTCGCTCGACAAATTCACTCGCGGCGACATAGCCTGCGGGACCTTTGTATCGTTTCCGAATACGAGACATCGATATCGTCGCCACCAGAGGACCGACGATCTTGGGTCAGCTGTATGACTTCGCCGGCGATAGGTTGCCCAAATCCGGCTGAAACATGAAACTGGTCAGCACCTAAATTGAAACCGCCGGGGCACGCAACAGTGTAAGAATAAACACATAGGTCTGACGCTCTCGGAGCATGGAATACCCTGATAACGTTGGATGGCGCATTACCAGGAGTCGACATTTTTTACTTAAGGAACCGGCGGTTGGCATGATACTGCTGCGTCAGTCACGCACAATCCCCCGGGCTTCCTCCCAAGCAGATCGCGAAAAACGATTGAACTCATGCGGTTCTGGATCCCGCTGCGTCCTCTGTTGCATTGACGCACTATCGGTTGCGCGCTAGATTGACACGGTAAACAGGCATTGAAACTTTTCTACATCTCTTTGGCGCGACCGATATTTCTCTCCGTTCCGCAGCGAAGAGAGAGCGGTGAAGAATAATGCGTCCGAAAACCCTCAAGTTCAAAGTCGGGGTTTATGTGGCGACCACCCTGACAGTCGCGATGCTTGTATTCACCCTGCTGGTCGTCCGCTACCAGCGGACAGAACTCCTCCAGGAAGCAGTCAGGCACGTCAACCAACTCTCCGAAATGCTCATCAAGAGCACCCGTTTCGCCATGCTTCAGAATCAGCCTGCTTATGTAAAGAGCATCATCCAGGATGTGAGCAAACAGACAGGAATTGCCAAGGTCAGGGTACTGAACAAGGACGGCAAAATTATTCACTCGACCTACCTGCCCGAACTCGGGCTGAAAGTGGACCGGAAAGCCGAAGGCTGTTCCCAATGCCACGAGAGTGAAAAACCGCTGGAACAGCTTCCCATGCGCAACAAGGACCGGGTTTTCAATGCTCCGGAAGGAGGGCGCCTGCTGGGCAACATGGCCGTGATCCGCAATGAGCCGTCGTGCTATACCGCTGCCTGCCATGAGCACAAGCAAAATCAGTCGGTCCTCGGCATTCTGGATATCGTCTATTCGCTCGACGAGATCGATCAGACCACACGGAAGAATACGGTCACCATTGTCATCTTTTCCCTGGGATTCATCATCTTTGCATCGATCTTCGTAAGCGTTTTTGTGCGTCGCTTTGTTTATACGCCGCTGCGTGACCTGGAAGCCGGGGCCAAGCGGCTCTCCTCGGGAAATTTGGAACAACTGATCCCGGTGCGGAGCGAAGACGAGTTCGGCCAGTTGGCGACGTCATTTAACGCCATGACAGCGGCCCTCAAGAATTCCCAAGTGGAGTTGCAGGAGTGGGGCCGCACGTTGGAACAGAAGGTGCAAGAAAGAACCAAGCAGCTCCGCGTCGCGCAGGCCGAGACGGCGCGCGGGGAAAAACTGGCCTCGGTTGGGCTGCTTGCCGCCGGAATTGCACATGAGCTCAATAATCCATTGACCGGCATCCTCACCTTCTCGCACTTTATCCGGAAAAAGATGCCGGACGGAAGCCAGGAGGCAGAAGACCTGGACCTCATCATCCGGGAGACCAAACGATGCGCCGCCATTATCCGACGGCTACTCGACTTCGCCCGTGAAAAGGCCCAGGAAAAGAAATACGCCGACATCAACCGGCTCATTGAAGTCACGGAGCGTCTGATCGAATGGCCGGCACATTTGAGCGATATTGCGATCAGCATGGACCTCGACCCTGATCTGTCGCCGGT
>DATGYM010000095.1:0-4000 GCA_035297925.1 Pyrinomonadaceae bacterium
ATCGCTTGATCTCGTGGCTTCCGCGTTTTCAAGGCTACTTCCCACAATCTCTCAATGACGATGAAGTCGACATTATTGCCTTCAATGAACTTTGA
Source organism: Pyrinomonadaceae bacterium (assembly GCA_035297925.1). Taxonomy (GTDB): domain Bacteria; phylum Acidobacteriota; class Blastocatellia; order Pyrinomonadales; family Pyrinomonadaceae; genus PSRF01. The sequence continues at coordinate 96 of DATGYM010000095.1, forward strand.
ACATACCGGATGCAATCAACGCTTGCCGCTTGCAGGACCAGACTGCGCGAAAACGGTCTCTTGAGCATTCCGACGATTACGGGCATCTTGTTTATTCTTGCAAAGTGTTTGGCAAAAGTAAGGTAGTACTTGCCAAGGAACCGTCTTTGGCAAAAGGATTTCCCCCAGCCCACATCTATGCTACTTGAAATGCTAAAATATTGATCGCGCATTAAAGCTTCATGCGTTCGAATAAGGTTCATATTGAGGGTACGGAAGCTTTACACTCGAAAGGCTTATGGTGCCGGCTACGCTTTGATCGGCGGGGCAAGTTAGTACTAAATGGCTTAATGTAAGTCGCTCTCGTATTGGGCTACCCTTTATACAAGCTCATCAGACGACCGGACACGCTTTTGTTAATACCGAAAGGGCGTGTCCGCAGAAATAATTCCACAAATAGTTCATTTGATTTTCTCTCGTGTAACGTATGCTAGAAGAATCAGAGCCCGACGTTGATGCCGCTTGTATCAGCGTTGTAATACCCTGCTACAAAGTTAAGAAACAAATACTTTCAGTCATCGCCGAGATCCCGAAATGCGTCTCAACGATTTATGTTATCGATGATTGTTGCCCCGAACAAGCGGGCCGACACGTAAAGGAAAATTGTCCGGACCCGCGGGTGCGCGTACTTTTTCACGAGCGAAATAAGGGGGTCGGAGGCGCGACCATTTCCGGCTACCGCCAGGCATTAGCAGACGGCGCCACAGTTATCGTGAAAATCGACGGAGACGGTCAAATGGATCCTCGTCTGCTGGATCGCTTTGTCGAACTAATTCTTTCTGGAAAAGCTGACTACGCTAAAGGCAATCGCTTTTTTGACATTGAACTACTTGCCACGATGCCGCGCGGTAGGCTCTTCGGCAATTCTATATTGTCGCTCATCAACAAAGCTACGACAGGATACTGGAATATTATGGATCCTACGAATGGTTACACAGCAATTCATTCGGCTGCACTCTGCCATCTACCGCTCGAAAAGCTCGACCAAGGATATTTCTTCGAGAGCGACATGTTATTCCGGCTCAACATCGCACGTGCCGTTGTCGTGGATGTGCCGATGGAAGCACGATATGGGGCTGAGATCAGCAACTTGAGAATTTCTAAGGCGGTTGCCGAATTTCCCGGCAAGTACTTGCGTAGATTCGTGAAGAGAGTTTTTTATAGTTATTTCCTCCGTGACTTCAATGCGGGGACAGTGGAACTAACCCTAGGAATATTGCTCGTACTCGGAGGCACAAGTTTCGGAGTTCTGCGATGGTACTTATCCGGCGAGACCGGTATCCCGGCGACGAGCGGTCAGGTTATGCTCTCCGCGCTTCCGATCCTTTTAGGATTCCAGTTGCTCATTTCGGTGATCGCGTTCGATATTGCGAACGTTCCAACGACACCTCTGCAGTCATTACTAGCACGGGGGGACCGAAAAACGTGAGTCGGTCAAAGGCGGCTAACCCGATTGCAGTGGTCGTCTGTTTATCCGGTGTGCCCAGATTAGTTGGACCGCTGACGAATTGGCTTGTGTGTTCAATACCATGGGGACTAGAAATGGGGCTCACCGAATTCTTTGGCGGTGTGTATATGTCTATACGTTTGTTTCTCTTGATATGAAATTTACGTGGCTGACTTCAGCAGTTAGTGGACCAAACTAATTGAGGAAGCCAGGAGGAAATTTGATGGGAGTCGCAGATGATAACGTTTTTGCCCGCGCTGTGCAGCAGCCGCATTCCACATTGTTTTATACAGTATTCGTTGCGCTCTCATTATTAGTCGGGCTCGTTTACGTCGGAAAAACTTGGTCCCCGTCGTCTTATGCTGTAGTCCTAAAAAATATTTTTCAGTCTCGAAGTACGGGTTTAGTTGCCGGGAAACCCAGGTGCGTTCGTTCTGATGAATTCACAGTGATTACGCCTTTAACACAGGCTACGGTAAATAACGGATTTCATCGTTACAACGAGACTTCTTTCTATGGCGAAGACCTTAGAATGGTCTATTCTCTCCCAGTTCTTGATTGGGGAATTCTCTTCAAGCCAACGATGTGGCTTTACGCTTTTGTCAATCCCGCCTATGCCTTCTCATTCCACCACTATGCGCTGATTTTTCTTTTCTTGCTGGGGTACACTCGACTTTTCAATATCTTGGGCGGCTCTCCCGTAAACAGCCTCTTATTGTCTCTAGTACTCTTCTGGACTGGCTTTACACAATATTGGTGGACGACTTTGGGTCCCACACTGGCTTTTTTCCCATGGCTTTTGATCACTATGGATTTGGAAGCTCGTTTTTTTTTAAAGCTCGTTGTCTTTTATTGGGTTGCCACGTGTTGGATTTTGTCTTTTTTTTACCCTCCGGTTATCATTTCGCTCGCCTTTGTTGCCGTCGTGATCCTATTTGCGTTTCGGCCAGAGCTCTTGCGTATTCGACCGATCGTTGGTTTTGGCCTAGCAACTGTGGCGGCCCTAGCAACCGCCGGTTTTTATCTTGAGGATTATATCTCTGCAACGTGGGGAACCGTATACCCGGGCCAACGTTTGAGCATGGGAGGCGGCGTAAGTTTCAATCTTTGGGCATCGCAATTTCTCCCTACTTCCCAAATTAAAAATCATGGATCGCTTATTGGCGCAAACATTTCCGAAATCGGAACCGTGGGGACGGTTTATTTTCTACTTACGTTTTGCTTTTTAAATTATGCCCGCCACAAAGAAATTGCTTCGCGGTCTGATCACAGGCGCTGTTTAATTGCCTTGGGAATCGGTCTTCTTATGATGTGGGCTTGGCTGCTCGTTCCCCTTCCATCTTGGATGGGAATTCCGCTCTTATGGAACCGAGTTCCGCCGGAACGGATGCTCTACGCGGCAGGAGTTCTATTGCTACTGACAACGTTCGTTTGCGCTGCATCGCTAGGACTTAGATTGACCTGGACTCGTTTCGTTATTTTCTGTGCCATCACAATCTCCGGATGGTACTTGTACAAGCGGGTTATTCACCGGGTTGCCTTCTCTCGTTCTTGGCGCGATGTGGTCGTAATTTTACCGATCGCGGCGTATGTTTTGTTTGCCAAGCACATTGGTGAAAAGAGAGCCAATACTGCCATGCTGCTTATCTCCTGTCTGGTTGGCTTTCTTGCATTTGCCAATTTTAATCCTATCCAGTCGGCTTGGCCGATTTTCACCCGCCGCGAGACCCCGATCTCGCGCATGCTTGACCAATTAGCCCGGACGAATCCAGACAGAGTCATAGCCGCAGCCATAGTAACTTCGCAAAAAAATAGTCTCGGAGCCACGCTAAATGGATGGGGATACCGTTCAATCGCTCATGTCTTGGTCACGCCGAGGCTTGATATTTGGCGCCAGAAATTTCCTGGCCTCTCGGATAACGAGCTTAACCACCTTTTTAATCGATATGCGCACATAATCTTGACGACGGCCGAAAAGCCAAAGCTTTTTGATGGTGATGCTGTCACTGTCCCTATAACGGTTTTCGCCCCTTTTCGCGAAGCAAACGTTCTTCGTCCGGCTTGTTAACCCAGCAATTTATCCAAAAGTCTTCGGGCCGAGGAGATCTTGCTCCAAGACCCGACAAGTTCTATCACCATGAATTGTCGCGGAGAACGTTGCACCGTAGACGGTCGCTATCCATTGATAGTACATCTCTGGCCGTCGAGCTTCACCTAATCTTTGATTAATCCTGATTAAGTCTTCGTGATTCCTTGATCAACTAAAGTGGTGGAACATGACGCGATCGAAGTCTGCGGAGTCCCTATTGCTCAGCAACATCCGAAAATAGAGCAGCCTAATACCAATTTCCCGATCCTGCGAAATTACTTCGCAGTTTTGGTGAAGTGATTGTTTTCTCGTTTATGTTTGGGCCTGACG
>DATGYM010000096.1:0-13361 GCA_035297925.1 Pyrinomonadaceae bacterium
TTTCGCGAGTTCGTCGAGCGGGAATATCCGCAGCACGCCGAAGAGTGGAACGATCCGGTTGAGCGTCGCACGTTTCTGAAGTTAATGGGCGCATCCCTGGCACTTGCCGGCTTGAGTGGATGCGTGTTTCAGCCCGCTGAAAAAATCGTACCCAACGTCAAGCAGCCAGAAGATTTCATTCCGGGAAAAGCGCTCTTCTTTGCAACTGCTTTTTCGCTGGGCGGGATCGCTACGCCGCTTCTTGCCAGAAGTAACGAGGGCCGGCCGACCAAGGTCGAGGGAAATCCCGATCACCCAGGCAGTCGCAACGGCGACCCGACCGATCCCGGCTCGAGCGCGACAGACATTTTTTCTCAGGCCTCAATTCTGAGCCTCTACGATCCTGACCGTTCACAGATTCCGCTCTATCGAGAAGAATCCCGTACCTGGGCAACCTTCGTTGGCGAGATTCGCACGGCTCTGGATGAGCAGCGTCCAAAACAAGGATCGGGCATTCGTTTTCTTACAGAGACGATAACGTCGCCCACGCTCGCGTCGCAGTTTAAATCCATTTTGACTGAGTTTCCGCAGGCGAAGTGGCACCAGTATGAACCGGTGAATAATGACAACGCGCGCGCCGGCGCGGTTATGGCCTTTGGTCAACCCGTTAATACGATCTACGACTTCAGCAAGGCTGATCGCATTCTTTCGCTCGACGCCGATTTTCTTGCCGCGCATCCCGGCTCTTTGAAGTATGCGCGCGACTTTGCCGCGCGACGAAGAATCACTGAAGGCAAGCGGGAGATGAGCCGCCTTTACGTGATTGAGACGACGCCGTCAACTACGGGCGCAAGCGCCGATCATCACTGGGAGGTGAAGCCCAGCGAGTTCATGACTGCCGTTGCCGCGGTTGCTAACGGAATCGGCGTGAAAACAACCGGGCCAGCCGCTTCCACCAGTGACCTCGATGCGATCGCGCGCGACCTGCAGGCGCACAAGGGCGCAAGCATAATCATCGCAGGCAAAGAGGCGCCGCCGGAAGTTCACGCCCTGGCCCATGCGATGAATGCTGCGCTCGGTAATGTCGGCAAGACCGTTTTTTACACCGATCCCATTGAAGCGAATTCAGTCGATCAGAGGCAGTCGTTACAGGAGTTGCTCAGCGACATCGACGGCGGGCGCGTCGAGATGCTGGTAATAATTGGCGGCAATCCAGTTTACAACACGCCTGCGGACCTCAAGCTTGATCAGACGGGAATGTTCAAGACGAAGCTGCGCGTTCATCTCAGCCAGTATCGGGATGAAACTTCCAATCTTTGTCATTGGCACATTCCGGAATCGCACTACCTGGAAACGTGGGGCGATACACGTTCGTACGACGGGACGGTAACTATCATCCAACCGTTGATTGAGCCACTCTATCAAAGCAAGAGCGCGCACGAGTTGCTGGCCGTTTTTACGCCCCAGTATGACAAGAAGCCTTATGACGTGATTCGGGAGCACTGGCAGAAACAGGGGCAGACGGCAGGAGCAGGAGCAGGGGCAGGCGCGAGAACAGGACCAGCAGCAGGAGCAGGCGCGGCAGCGCCGACGGCCACTGCTCAGACGCCTTCGGGTGACTTCGAAAACTGGTGGCGTCGGTGTGTTCATGATGGCTTCGTGCCAAACACCGCGTTACCGTTAAAGACTGTTTCCGTGACCGGGGATGCGTTCGCGCCCAATGCGGGCGGGACACCCGCGGTCCCAGCATCCGGCGGCGGATTTGAGATTGTCTTTCGCACAGATCCGACAATCTATGACGGCCGCTTTGCCAACAACGGCTGGTTGCAGGAGTTGCCAAAGCCGTTATCGAAAGTTACCTGGGACAATGCCGCGCTGGTGAGCCCAAACACCGCCAAGCAATTGGGACTCACGAAAACCATCGGCAAAAAAGGCGGCGATATTTATGTCGACACGCTGAAGATTACACATCAGGGCCGCACATTTACCGATGTCGTTCCAACCTGGATTACGCCTGGTCAACCGGACGGGCTGATCACAATCCATCTCGGCTATGGCCGCACACATGCGGGCCGGGTCGGCAACGAGCACGGCTTCAACGCTTACGAAATCCGCACCTCCGATTCACCCTGGTCCGCCGCCGGCGTGCAGGTGGAAAAGGGAACCGCGCAACATCTCCTGGCAGTTACCCAGCTTCATTTCCTGCTCGAGGACCGCGACTTCAGCAAGGAAGATCGCGACGTGCTTCGTTCGCAAACTCTGGAAGAATATTTGAAAGGGACACCCGCCGGCGAATCCCACGATCCACCGCCAGACGACACGCTCTATCGTCCCGAACTTTTCGATTACAACAATCAGGGAAACGGTTTGAACTACGCCTGGGGTATGGCGATCGACCTGAACAATTGCATCGGCTGCAATGCGTGCACCATCGCCTGCCAATCAGAAAACAACATACCAGTGGTTGGTAAAGAACAGGTTGTTCGCAGTCGCGAGATGCATTGGATTCGCATCGATACCTACTTTAAAGGCGAAGACGCAAGCAAGCCTGAGGCGACAAACTTTATGCCGGTGCCCTGCATGCATTGCGAGAACGCGCCCTGCGAGCCGGTGTGTCCGGTGCATGCGACCGTCCACAGTGCCGAAGGCCTTAATGACATGGTTTACAACCGCTGTGTCGGCACCAAATATTGTTCGAATAACTGTCCCTACAAGGTGCGGCGCTTCAATTTCTTTCTGTACCAGGATTGGGAGACGCCTACTTATCAGTTAATGCGAAATCCGGATGTCTCTGTACGCAGTCGCGGCGTGATGGAGAAATGCACTTACTGCGTGCAGCGCATTCAGGGTGCGAAGATTCAATCGGAGCTGGAGGGACGAAGAGTACGCGATGGAGAGATCGTGACTGCCTGCCAGGCCGTTTGCCCGACAGACGTAATCGTTTTTGGCGATATCAATGATCCCAACAGCCGGGTTTCAAGAGTGAAAGCCGAACAACGGAATTATTCTTTGCTCGGCGATCTGAATACAAAGCCGCGCACCAGCTATTTGACGGCGCTGAGGAATCCGAACCCGGAGATTGCTAAACACGAGGGATAGTCATAGAGACGAAGACGATGATTCGAGTAAGGGAATCTCATGGTTGGTATCTCTGTATCGCAAAGTAAGTAATGCAGGACGAAACACACAGCGTAGTTCATCACACGACCGCACCTGTGGTCGCGCCAGGGCTGACGTTTGCCTCCGTCACCGACAAGATCAGCTCGATCGTGCTGAAGCGCAAAACCCCTGTCTGGTGGTTCGTGGGTTTTGCGATTTCGTTCATTCTGTTTCAGTTGATGTTGTTGACGATTACGCAATTGCTTTTCGTCGGCATCGGTCTCTGGGGCGTGAACATTCCCGTAGCGTGGGGAATGGATATCCTCAACTTTGTTTGGTGGATTGGCATAGGACACGCCGGCACGTTGATATCGGCAATTCTTTTGCTGCTGCGGCAGCAGTGGCGCACTTCGATCAACCGCTTTGCCGAAGCGATGACTTTGTTTGCGGTCGCCCAGGCCGGCATGTATCCCATCATGCACCTGGGCCGTCCCTGGCTCGCCTACTGGCTGTTTCCCTATCCCAACACCATGGGCATCTGGCCGCAGTTTCGTAGCCCGCTGATGTGGGACGTATTTGCGGTTTCAACTTACGCCACCGTCTCAGCACTGTTTTGGTTTGTCGGTCTCATTCCCGACTTTGCTACCTTGCGAGATCGCGCCCGCAGTAAGCCCTTCCAGATCATCTACGGCATGCTGGCAATGGGCTGGCGTGGTTCAGCGCGTCACTGGCATCGTTACGAGATGGCGTATCTGTTGTTGGCGGGACTCGCGACGCCGCTGGTGCTCTCAGTACACACGATCGTCAGCTTCGATTTCGCCGTGGGCATCATTCCCGGTTGGCACGCGACAATATTCCCGCCTTACTTCGTTGCCGGCGCAATCTATGCCGGCTTCGCGATGGTGCTGCTTTTGACCATTCCTCTGCGCAAAGTGTTTGGGCTGGAGAATTTCATCACCATGCGCCACATGCACAACATGGGCAAGGTAATGCTGGCGACCGGTCTGATTGTCGGCTATGGCTACGTGATGGAAGCCTTCTTTGGCTGGTATAGCGGCAGTCATGCCGAGCGTTACATGATTTGGAACCGCATGCACGGCCCGTATGCCTACTATTACTGGGCGTTGATTCTTTGCAACATCATTACGCCGCAGTTTCTATGGATTAAGAAGTTGCGCTCAAACCTGCTCGTGCTCTGGTTGATCTCGATCGTGGTTAGCATCGGCATGTGGCTGGAGCGTTTTGTAATTGTGGTTACCAGTCTGCATCGCGATTTTTTGCCTTCGTCGTGGGGCATGTATCAACCGTCGATGTGGGACTGGACGATGTTTATCGGCACGCTCGGATTTTTCTTTACACTCTTGTTCTTGTTTATCCGTTTCCTGCCCATGATCTCGATCTTCGAGATGCGCACGATTTTGCCGGATGCGGAAGTTGAGGAGTAGTGGAACCGGTTTCGAGTTCCGAGTTTCGAATAGCGGTAACACAGTGAATTAAGCGATGGCTGCAGACGATAGCAAAAAAGAGCCAGACCGAAGTGGTACCCCGGGTTCGCTTCATCCTGGTTCTGCCGGACCGGGTCATGGCCGGCCGCGGCGGACCCCGGCGCTCTACGGCATCATGGCCGAATTTGATAACCCGTCAGATTTAGTTGCGGCAGCGCGACAAACGCACGAAGCAGGCTACCGGCGCATTAACGGTTATTCGCCTTACCCGATTGAAGAGCTGAGCGAGGCAATCGGATTCACGCGCACCAGTTTGCCGCTGATTGTTTTTATCGGCGGCCTGCTGGGCGGAATCGGCGGTTTCTTGATGCAGTATTGGACGGAGGTTGTTGATTATCCGCTGAATGTGGGCGGCAAGCCCTTTAACAGTTGGCCTGCATTCATTCCGATCACTTTTGAATGCACGGTGTTGGTCGCATCGTTTGCGGCAGTCCTGGGCATGTTGGCGCTGAACAAGCTGCCGCAGCCTTACCATCCGGTATTCAATGCACCCAACTTTGCTTTGGCAACACGGGACAAGTTTTTTCTGGTGATAGAGGCGAACGATCCCAGGTTTCGGCATGCTGAGACGACCAACTTTATGAACACGCTGGGAGCGATGGCGGTAAGCGATGTGGAAGTCTGAACAACAGACGGCAGACGGCAGACGGCAGACGGCAGGAAGCGGCTTTGTCTGCGCGCTCAATGCTGTATTCGAACCACGTTTTATTTCCTGCCTCCTGCTTAGTGCCGTCTGCCTCCTGGCTGCTTCGTGCCGTCGCGACATGCAGGATCAGCCAAAGATGAAACCTTTTCGCTCGTCTACATTTTTTAGAGACGGATTGTCTGCGCGGCCGCCAATTGAGGGCACCGTACCCCGCGGTTTTCTAAAGGAGGACACGGAATTTTTTACTGGTAAGAAAGCCGGTAGAACGGCGGCGAAAGCTTCGGCCAGCCCGGCGTCCGCGCAAAGTCCGGCCGGCCCGCAGCCTTCGGCGTCCGCCGCGCCACAGGGTGCCGCAGCCTATCCGGACGATGTAGAAACTTTTCCGATAGCGGTTACCAAAGACGTGGTAACGCGCGGCAAAGAACGTTATGAAATTTTTTGTTCAGCCTGTCATGGTTTCACCGGAAACGGTGACGGCATGATTGTGCGACGCGGCTTTCGGCGCGCGGCTTCTTTCAATGACGACCGCTTGCGACAAGCGCCGGTGGGCCACTTCTTCGACGCCATCAGCAACGGCTGGGGCACGATGCCCGCTTACGCGCCCCAGATCGCCCCGCAGGATCGCTGGGCGATCATCGCTTACATTCGCGCATTGCAACTGAGCCAACAGACTGAAGCAAATCAAAGCGGACAGTCGCCGGCGGCAACTCCCGGCGCTACGCCCACCAGCGGAGGACATCAGTGACCATCGGTCCCTACAACGCCCCTCCCTTAGTGGCTCGGTATCAAAAAAGCGCGCTGATTGTCGGCGTTGTTTTTATGCTCCTGCTTGGAGTCGGCCTGGTTCTGAACCGCGATCAGTTTTTCCGTTCTTATTTGTTTGCTTTTGGTTTTTGGGCCGGAATCTCCATAGGTTCTTTGGCGCTGCTGATGCTGCAGCATCTGACCGGCGGGGGCTGGGGACTCGTAATTCGGCGAGTGCTCGAGGCGTCGACGCGTACGCTGCCGCTGATACTGATCCTGTTTGTACCTATCGTTCTAGGTGCGCACTCGCTTTACAGTTGGACGCATCATGAAGAATTGGAAAAGCACCCGGTGTTGCTCGAGAAATCGAAGTATTTGAACCTTCCATTTTTTACCGTGCGGGCCGCGATTTACTTTGCCATTTGGTTGATACTTGCTTTCTTCCTGAATCGCTGGTCGCTTCTGCAGGACCGCACCGCGGATCGGCAGGTTACGAAACGCATGCGGGTGTTAAGCGGCCCCGGAATGGTGTTGTTTGTTTTTACGGTAACGTTCGCCTCAATCGACTGGTTCATGTCGCTTGATCCGGAATGGTCGTCAACGATCTACGGATTCATTTTTGTCGCTGCCTGGTCTTTGAGTGCTTTGGCTTTCACTATCGCGGTGATGGCCGCGTTATCCAAACAGGAACCAATGAACGGCGTGGTGGCGCAATTACATTTTCACGACCTGGGCAAGCTATTGCTGGCGCTGGTCATGCTGTGGAGCTATTTCGCGTTTTCGCAGTTTCTCATCATCTGGTCTGGAAATTTACCGGAAGAGATTCGCTGGTACTTGCCGCGCATACACGGTATCTGGGGAGCCATCGCGCTGGCAGTGGTGTTGCTCCATTTTGCTTTTCCGTTTCTTTTCCTGTTGTCGCGGTCGCTAAAACGCAACGCCGGTAAACTGGTAATCGTGGCCGTGTTGATTCTCGTGATGCGGCTGGTCGATTTGTTCTGGATGATTGCGCCAGATTTTACCGGGCAGCAGTTTCATTTAAGTTGGATGGACGTGATTGCGCCGATCGGCATGGGTGGCTTATGGCTGGCTTTCTTTGCGCGAGCTCTTTTGCGGCGACCGCTGATACCAATTAACGATCCGTTGTACGAAACTGTGCTCGAGCAAAAACATGCGCACGCCGGCCATTGAAAAAGGCAAGATGGGGAAAAAGGGTAAGCGGAAGGGGTAAAGGAAGGTTGAACCGGTAACGGTACAAGACATAGGTTTGAGCCATGGCACGAAGCAGACACAACGGCAATGGAGATCATCGTCACGTGACGGAAACACCCGACGTGTCACACATCAAGAATGTGGATGTGACGCACGAGGCAAGCGACGTCAGCGTTTCCGGGGTGCTTAAGTTTGTGCTCGCGCTTTCAGTACTCGGAGCCGTGGTTTTTGTCTTGATGTGGGGGATGTTCAGATTCTTATCGGCGGAGGAGACTGAAAAGGAACCGCAAGCGGGGCCGATGGCGATGCGGCCCGAAGAGAGATTGCCCCCCGATCCAAGGCTGCAGGCTGCCAAAGGATTTGGCGTAAAGCTGCAAAACGGCGAATGGGTAAATTTGGAGAACAAGGAACCCGATGCTGAATACAAAGCGTTGCGCGGGCAATGGGACCGGCGCCTGAAGTGTAAGAGCAATGAGGAGTCGCAAGCCTTGGACAGCAACTGTACGCCAATCGATGCGGCCATCGACAAGCTGATCGCCGGCGGCAGTCTGCGAGCGCGCGAGGGCAACAACCAGTCATCGGGAGTGAGCTTGCCAACGGCGTGGAGTTCCGGTCGCGTGACGGAGAAGGGGAAATGAAAACAGACGGCAGACGGCAGATGGCAAACGGCAAGAACAAGTGGGCGGTGGGCAGTGGGCTGTACGCAGTTGTTCTGTTGCTTACTGTCCTCTGCTCACTGTCCACTGTTCATGGTCAGTTTAGCCAGACGCAGGGAAACTCGCCGCTATACAGTGCCCGGCCATATGAGGCGCGGGCGCCGAGCGGTTTGCCGAGGGCTTTGAGCGACGTTGGCATTGACCAGAAGCTAAACGAACAGCTTCCCCTCGATCTGTCGTTCACTGATGAAAACGGCAAAGCCGTAAAGCTGGGAGACTACTTTGGAAAGCGGCCGGTGGTGCTGTCGCTTGTCTATTACCAATGCCCGATGCTTTGTAATCAGGTGCTGAATGGAATGGTGACCGCCTTCAAGGTGATGGCTTTCCAGCCGAGCCAGGAATTCGAAGTGGTTACCGTTAGCTTTGATCCCAGAGAAACTGCGTCGCTGGCCGCGGCGAAGAAGAACACCTATGTGAACTACCTGCCGGAGGCAAGGCGCACGGCAGCGGCCCAGGGCTGGCATTTTCTGACCGGCGACGAGGCCAGTATCAAACAACTGACCGACGCGGTGGGATTTCGTTATCACTGGGATCAAGCAACAAACCAGTTTGCGCATGCCAGCGCCATTTACGTGACAACGCCGCAGGGGAAACTTGCCCGCTATTTCTATGGCATTGAATACGCGCCGCGCGATCTGCGGCTGGGTTTGATTGAGGCGGCCGATAACAAGATTGGAACGCCCGTCGATCAGTTGTTGCTTTATTGTTACCACTACGATCCGGCGACCGGGAAGTATGGCGCGGTGGTGATGAACATGATGCGCGCGGGCGGTATCGTGATGATGCTCGTGATGGTTGTGATGTTTGTAGTATTTCGTCGGCGGGAGCGGGCGAGGGCCGATCTGCCGGCACGAGTTTAGAACTGGAAAAACAGAGAAGTTCAGTGTTCAACCTATAGCTTGCTGCCCTAAAAAGGGGTCGTCTGAAGGTTGGACTTCACTAGAAGGCTTTAAGCGAAGACGAATTATGCAAACGTCCTGGATTCAATTTGCGCCGGAAAGCGCTTCTACTGTTTCCGGCAAGGTTGACGCGCTCTACTTTTATCTTTCGGGCGTCACCCTGTTTTTCACACTGCTCATCTCGGGCGTGATCATTTTCTTTGTCATCAAATATCGCCGCCGCACGCCGTTTGAAATTCCGCAGCCGGTGGCAGGCTCGCACAGGCTGGAGGCGCTCTGGTCGGTAATCCCGTTCCTGATCGCCATGAGCATGTTTGTCTGGGGCGCGCAAATCTATTTTGAAAACTCGCGTCCACCCAAAAACGCAAACGAAATCTACGTAGTGGGCAAGCAGTGGATGTGGAAGATTCAACACTCAACCGGGCAGCGGGAAATAAACGAGCTGCATGTGCCCGCCGGCCGCAAGATCAGACTGATCATGACGTCCGAAGATACCATCCACGATTTCTTTATTCCCGCCTTCCGCATAAAGGCCGACGTGTTGCCGGGCAAGTACACGACGCAGTGGTTTGAAGCCACGAAGCCGGGAACGTATCACCTGTTCTGCGCGGAATACTGCGGCATGAATCATTCCGGAATGATTGGATCGGTGGTCGTCATGCAACCCTCCGACTTTGATAACTGGTTAAGCGGCAACGCGAGCCAGCAGTCTCCCGCCGTCGCGGGCCAACAGCTTTTCCAATCACTGGGCTGCGTTTCCTGTCACGGCGCGAACGGCGAAGGCGGCCGCGGGCCGACGCTGGCAGGACTGTTTGGACGCAAGGTATTTCTGACGAACGGGCAAACGCTGGTTGCAGACGAAGCGTACGTTCGCGAGTCGATTGAGAATCCATCGGCGAAAGTGGTCAACGGATTCAATCCGATCATGCCTACGTTTCAGGGACAGGTTACGCCGGAGCAGTTGATTCAAATAATGTCGTTTATTAAATCGCTGCAGGTGTCGGGCGCGCAGACACCGGCGGCAACGGCGCCGTCTCCAACAGTGCAAGCTCCGGGTGCCAAGGCAACGCCGCAGCCGAATCGACAGTAGTTTCACATTGGAATTATGAAAGAATTCGAAACATTCGAAACACCAACGGCCGCTCGCGTTAATTATCTCAACGCCGAATACGGCCTGAAGTCGTGGCTCTTGACGAAGGATCACAAACGTATCGCCCTGCTTTATCTGGGCTCGATTTCCGTTTTCTTTTTTATCGGCGGCCTCTATGCGTTGTTCATTCGTCTCGAATTGCTGACACCGCAGGGCGATCTGCTCTCCTCGACAACTTACAACAAGGTGTTCACGCAGCACGGAATCATCATGATCTTTTTCTTCCTGATTCCGTCGATACCGGCAACGCTGGGTAATTTCCTGGTGCCTATGATGATTGGCGCCAAAGACCTGGCTTTTCCGCGCATCAATCTACTGAGCTGGTACATCTATCTGCTGGGCGGCATTGTCACTATCTGGGCACTACTCGCCGGCGGCGTCGATACGGGCTGGACCTTTTATGCTCCTTACAGCACGACTTTTTCCAATTCTTATGTGGTTGCTACCGGCGTCGGAGTTTTCATCAGCGGCTTCTCGTCGATTCTGACGGGGCTAAACTTTATCGTCACGATTCACACCATGCGGGCCCCGGGTATGACCTGGTTCCGCTTGCCGTTGTTTATCTGGTCCCACTATGCAACCTCGTTGATCATGATTCTGGGCACGCCGGTAATTGCTATCACGATTTTACTCCTGGCTTTCGAGCGAATCTCACATGTGGGAATATTCGACCCTGCAAACGGCGGCGACCCGGTGCTCTTTCAGCACCTCTTCTGGTTTTACTCACACCCGGCGGTTTACATCATGGTCTTACCCGCCATGGGCGTGACCAGTGAGTTAATCGCTAACTTTTCCCGCAAGAATGTCTTTGGTTACAAGTTTGTCGCCTTCTCGAGCCTGGCCATCGCGGTCTTCGGTTTCCTGGTTTGGGGCCATCACTTGTTTGTTGCCAGCCAGTCAGTCTATGCGGGAATGATTTTTTCCTTTTTGAGTTTTGCGGTAGCCATTCCTTCGGCCATAAAGGTTTTCAACTGGACCGCGACTTTGTTCAAGGGTTCAATCTCGTACGACACACCGATGCTGTACGGGCTCGGTTTCATCGGACTTTTTACGGTCGGGGGGATGACGGGACTCTTTCTGGCTTCACTCGCTGTCGACGTTCACGTCAGCGACACTTACTTCGTGGTAGCCCACTTCCATTACATCATGGTGGGAGGAACGCTGCTGGCCTATCTGGGCGGGTTGCATTACTGGTGGCCCAAGATCACCGGTCGCATGTATCCGGAAGGCTGGGGCAGATTTTCGGCTCTTGTAGTTTTCGTGGGCTTTAACCTGACGTTTCTACCGCAGTTTGTTGCGGGCTATCTGGGCATGCCGCGACGCTACCACGCCTACCCGCCCGAGTTTCAAGTGTTCAATGTGCTTTCGACGGCGGGCGCATCGGTTCTGGGCGTTGGTTTAATTATACCTTTTGTCTATTTGCTGTGGTCGATGCGTTATGGCAAGCATGCCGAAGCAAATCCGTGGCATTTGCCTGGTCTGGAATGGAGAACCTCCTCGCCACCGCCCACGGAGAATTTCTTTGCGACGCCGGTTGTTACCTGGGAAGCCTACGAGTTTGCGCCGCCGGAGGAAATGCAGGTAATCGGCAAATTTAGAGAAGCTGGATTGGAAGTCACTGACGCGCCCATCGGCGGTCAGCCCTAAGCAGAGTAGACATCCTTATCTGTCAGTTAATAACAGGAGAAAAAGTTGGCAGAAGGTTTAGCAATCGAGCATGAGGTGAGCCATCCGGCACTGCAGCACCACTTTGAGAATATGGAGCAGCAGCGCGAGGCGGGAGCGCTCGGCATGTGGGTCTTTCTGGTCACCGAGATCATGTTCTTCGGTGGGATGTTTCTTGCCTACACCCTGTATCGCACTCAATACCCCGCTGCCTTTGCATCGGCCAGTAACCATCTTGACCTGACCCTCGGCGCAGTCAACACCGTCGTGCTTATTCTGAGCAGTTTTACGATGGCGCTGGCTGTCTATAGCGCGCAGTTGGGAAGGCGCCGCAACCAGATTATCTGTTTGCTCGCCACTATCACTCTCGGTTTGACCTTCCTCGGAATCAAAGCTGTCGAGTATCACGACAAGTACGAGGACAGCCTGATACCCGGCAGACTGATCCCCGGACGACCGTTCAATCCGGAGGTGCAGGAGCATGGCACACCCTACGACAAGCACAAGCTCCATCTGCTGCCGGGCGCCACGGTCAAGAACGTGGAAATGTTCTACTGGATCTATTTCGCCATGACCGGCATGCACGCGATTCACATGATTATTGGCGTGGGCTTGCTGTCGGTGATTCTCTTTTTCGCCTGGCGTGGCCGGTATGGCCCTGAATATCACAACCCGGTGGAAATCTCCGGTCTCTATTGGCACTTTGTGGATATCATCTGGATTTTTTTGTTTCCCCTGCTTTACCTGCTGGGCCGGCATTTGGAACACTTGTGAGTAAGACAGCCATTCTTGCCTGCATTTAGAACTGCGGACAGACTGGAATGTCTGTCGTATTTAAATGAGCGAACACATAGTTTCACTGCGAGTTTACGTTACGATCTTCCTGGCTTTGATGGCGGGGACAGCCCTTACCGTGTGGGCCGGACTACAGGATTTCCCCGGGCAGTTAAATGTAATTATCGCGATGACGATTGCAGTGGTGAAGGCAACGCTGGTCGTGCTTTACTTCATGCACGTTCGCTATAGCTCGCGACTAATCTGGGTCGTCTTTACGTCCGCCCTTTTCTGGCTGGCAATTCTCTTCACGTTTACGTTCAGCGACTACTGGACGAGAGGCTGGTTTCAGATTTAACTGGCTTTAGTTTCCAGCGCGTACAGCTTGCCTTCACGCACCGCCACTATCCCGTGGCAGTTCGGGCATTCCAATCTTAGTGTCGAATCTGCTGTTCTGATCGGGGCTGAGCAGTGTGGGCACGGCTCAGCGATCTCACCCTGTGTAAAGAACTGGCGCATCATGATGAGCGGCACCACCAGGCCGGCGATGAGCAGGGGAATACCAAAGATGAGTCCGATAACTGAGCCGCCACCGAGGGTCAGGCTGATAATCAAGCCCGCGATGAAAAGGACCAAACCAATCGCTATCGCTAATGAAAAAGTGTAGCCGCTATCAAGGCTGCGCCCGGGCTTTGCAGAGCCAGGTTCTTTCACACTCATTTTTTTACCGTCCTTCTTTGGTAATTAGCAATTAACGGTTGGGATTGATTTTTACCGCTGCGCCCGACTGCTTGTCAACGAATTCAAGTAAATAAACAAGCTGGCTGAGCGCGCACATCAGAAGCGGGAGCGATAGCGACCGGCCACATTCAGCGGGCCCCAGTAACAGATTGGGTCGGAAGATCGTAGGGGCACGGCATGCCCTGACCTGGCATATGACCGGCTACTATTCGAGTGATGAAGAAGAAATAA
>DATGYM010000097.1:0-3077 GCA_035297925.1 Pyrinomonadaceae bacterium
GGCCGAAGTGTCGAACAGACTTACCCCCGGCAAGTTCGCTATCGTCGCGGATGTCAGCGAAGAATGGGTGACTCCAGTGGACACCAGAATGGAGGCACTCAATGGCTTTGTTGTTCGCACCGCCAGGAAGAGCTTCGAAGAGGCCCAACGGGCCCGCGAAGTCGCCGAGTTGCGAGCCGAGATCGACCAGTTGAAAGCCGAGCATGCCCGGGTGAAAGCGGAGCAAAAGGCAAAACTACAAGCCAAGATCGATGAGCTCAACACCCGGTTGCAGGCGAAGTTGCAGCAGGCCCGGCAACGGTCGGAGCAAATCAAGAATGAGACCGAAGCCAAGGTAAAGGCATTGCAGAAAAAAGCCGTCAAGGCTCAGGGCGATGCCAAAGCTGTAATCGATGCGCGGGTGACGGAGATCAAGAAACAGTACGAACAATGGGTGGAGCAGGGAAAGAGCATGGTGGCGTGAGACTGCTGCCGGCTCGAAAACTTCTCCAAATTGGAACACGGGCGATCCTGGCCCAATCGGCCATGGATCGCCCATTAATCTCACATCCCGCGGCCGCGAACCCAGGAACTGTCGTGA
The DNA here is from genome assembly GCA_035297925.1 of Pyrinomonadaceae bacterium. Classification (GTDB taxonomy): domain Bacteria; phylum Acidobacteriota; class Blastocatellia; order Pyrinomonadales; family Pyrinomonadaceae; genus PSRF01. The sequence goes on from DATGYM010000097.1 coordinate 581, forward strand.
CCGGTCACCCTTCCCCCAAATCCCGGTAGGAGATCAACTCTACCCCGTGCTGCGTCAGAATCTCCCGAGCTCCCGGCGAGGTCAATACATGCAATTCGACTTCTCGTGACTCTCGCAGTCGCGTCCTGGCCGATCCCAGGTCAGAGTCGTTGTAGCCCGGATGGCAGACGAATTCCCATGTCCCCTCCGGGACAATGGTTGCGATCGCGGTGAACAACGTCTCGTTCAAGGTGCCGGTAACTTCAATTCCCAAAGTTCCATCGGGCGTGACAAAGCCCTCCCGCTGCACGGTTTTCTGAAAGTTTCCCGCAAAGCTTCCCAATACTCTCATCTCCACCCAGCGTGTCCAGAGATTCGGTCGTTTCAGAAGCTCACTGACTCGCAAAGGAAGACGCGGGCCGAACGGATTCCGGACGGCTCGAACCCCGCACTCGGCGGCGGCCAGTAATAGAGGGCGCAACACCTTCGGGAAAATATGGGTGTGCTTGTGGGTGTCGAAGTGTGACACGCGCACTCCCGCGGCCTGCACTCTTCGGATTTGCGCCGTTGCCTCGGCTGCAATCTCAGTCGCGTCAAGCTGCCCGGTCAACGCCCGAGCGGCAAATGTTTTCAGATCGTTACGAAATCGCCCTGATTGGACCAATGAAGGAATTGTTGCCGGCGGCAGAACCGGTTCGCCGTCGATCAAAACCACGTGGCAGCCAATACTCAGCTTCGGAAACTGCTTCGCGAGTTCCTTGACCTCGCCAAATGCCGGGCCGTTGGCCATCAATGTGGCCGACGTGACGACTCCGTCCGTGTGTGCCTTAATGATGGCCCGATTTACGCCGGATGTGAATCCGAGATCGTCCGCATTAACCACGAGACGCCGCACTCAGGCAGTTTAGCAGGGAGGCTTCGTACTTGTTGCGACGGTCGGCGGACCTCAGGAGGTCACCTGTCCGCAGTTCTGACCTCATCTGCCCACATACGGTCACCGTCCTTCTCGAGTGCCTGCGTTAGGGCACCGAAGCTTTACAAACAGACGATTTTCAGCAACTTAGAGGTGGTCACGCCCGGCACTCCAATTGCGATTCCGAGTATCGAATCCGGACGCTCGACGGGAGTAGGAGCATGAACATTCTACGGGAGGGGGCTTGATTGATGCTGAGCGACAACGGAAAGCGCGTCGATGAATCGGAAATCTTCGTTGCCAGCGAGGATGGCGCTTTGGCATGCTTGTACGGTCGTATCGATATCGATTCCTCACCAGCCCTCCGCGAGCGCCTTCTCGCGCTCTTGCAAGGACGACATCCCAGCCTGGTGAGCATTGACCTGTCGGGCGTTACTCATATCGACAGTTCCGGCGTTGCCACTCTGATTGAAGCGTTAAAGATCGCACGACACTGTAAGACCGAACTTAAGCTGCGGGGATTGCATGATCGCTTACATCGCCTGTTTGAGGCGACGGGCATTCTATCCCTATTCAATGAGGGCATTCGGAAATGAACCACGCTGGGTGCGAGACGGTCTGATGGCCAATCTTCTCGAAATTGCCGGCAGAGAGACTCTGAGTCAACTCGACTACGTCGGGAGCCTGAACATTCAATTGTGGGCCACCCTGCGGGGCATGCGTGCCGCCCTGCCCCTGGTTGGAAATCGACATCGGTGGCGAGCCACCGTTCACCAGATGCTAGATATCGGGGTTGAGGCGCTACCGATGGTAGCTCTACTGGCGATGTGCAGCGGATTCATCCTGGCGATGCAGGGGGCCTCAGAGCTGCGGCGCTTCGGAGCTTTGCACTTCGTAATCGATCTGGTCGCAGTCGGCTTCACCCGCGAACTTGGGCCGCTGCTGACTGCGATCGCTGTCAGCGGACGCTCGGGCTCCGCCTTCGCTGCCGAGATCGGCACCATGAAGGTGACGGAAGAGATTGATTTTTGATAGAGGAGATCATCATGACTACTTGCAGCACCGCTGTCGACCTATTCTCAGAGTTAAAAACCAGGTTTGAAACTCGCGAAGCACGGATAGGCGTGATAGGTCTCGGTTATGTGGGCCTGCCACTTGCTTTGCTCTACACCGAAGCGACATTTAGAGTAACGGGTTTTGACATCGACCAGCACAAGGTCGCAACTCTCACTTCCGGTGGATCCTATATCTGTCGAATTCCTCCTACAGAGATCCAGGCGGCGCGCTCACAAGATTTCTGTGCGACCGCAGACTTTTCGAGCCTGACCGAAATGGATGCCATCATCATCTGTGTGCCCACGCCTCTGGACGAATATCGCGAGCCTGATCTCAGTTTCATTACCAATACCGCCAGGGCAATAGCACCGCATCTCCGTGCCGGTCAATTGGTGGTGCTCGAGAGCACGTGAACAGCCGCTTCCTGGGTCCTCTGAGGTCTCCATATTCCCCGGTTTGAACAAAAGATGTGGGCGTGATGTCTGACCAGACCTCGTGCCACCCTGATTTCTTGCCAGTTTCCGAGGTCTCAATTTCATCGATGACGAA
>DATGYM010000098.1:0-1912 GCA_035297925.1 Pyrinomonadaceae bacterium
AGAAACGATCAAAGAGACGCTCACAACGGCGGCCGACAACGTCGAGAAGGCCAAACCAAAAAGCGATGGGATTTCGGAGCTGGTCGCCGATAAGGGTTATCACAGTAATGAGCTGCTTGAGGATCTCACCGTGCTGGGGATGCGCACTTACATTTCCGAGCCCGCGCGTGGCCGCAGGAATTGGCAAGGCAAACAGGCCGCGCGAAACGCTGTCTACGGTAATCGACGACGGATTGGTGGAGCGCGTGGTAGACGGCTGCTCCGCCAGCGTGGTGAGCGCTTGGAGCGCCCCTTCGCACATGCGTACCAAACAGGAGGACTTCGGCGGGTTTACTTGCGCGGCCACTCCAATATCCTTAAACGTGTGCTGATTCATATCGCAGCATTGAATCTCGGGCTGCTGATGCGCCTGCTTATAGGCGTGGGCACGCCGCGCAGCCTGCAGGGACGCCTATGGGCTTTGTTGACGCGCTTGGTTGTTCTCTGGGGCCGACTGACGACCGCCTATCTGCCGCCATTGTGCGAGTCTTCGAATCGTGAGCCTTTTGTCATCGGTATGCGTGCCGTCTTGTGTTCCTGATTCCGTTCTTACACAAAAATATTTTCACCACGGGCTGCTAGTGTCCTGTCCCTGAAGTTCGCTGACAAAATCGTGCGACGCTAGCAAGGATTTCATCAGCCGCTTTAGTCCAGACGAATGGTTTGGGGTTCTCGTTGGTTAATAGGATGTATTGTTTGATAGCCTTCTCTAAAGCGGGAGTGCTCCGGTGAACGCCGCGCTTGATCTGTTGTTCGGTGAGCATGGCAAACCAGCGCTCGACCAGATTGAGCCAGGAGCCGCTGGTGGGAGTGAAGTGCAGATGAAAGCGGGGACGCTTGGCCAGCCAGCGATGAATCAGCGCGGTTTTGTGAGTTCCATAGTTGTCCAAAATCAGATGAACTTGGAGATGAGCCGGGACCTGAGTCTCGATAGCGTCGAGGAAGCTACGGAATTCTACCGATCGGTGTCGACGATGCAGCTGACTGAGGATCTTGCCGCTCTTGGCATCCAAGGCCGCGAACAGGGAAGTGGTGCCGTGCCTGATATAGCTATGGGTGCGCCGCTCGACTTGACCGGGTCGCATCGGCAGCAGAGGTTGGGTTCGGTCCAGAGCCTGAATCTGAGTTTTCTCGTCAACACAGAGCACCAAAGCACGGTCTGGAGGATTGAGATACAGTCCGACGATGTCACGGACTTTGTCAATGAATAGCGGGTCGGTGGAAAGCTTGAAGGTTTCACTACGATGAGGCTGCAGGGCAAAAGCACGCCAGATGCGATGGACGCTCATACGGCTCAGGCCACAATGTTTGGCCATCGAACGGACACTCCAGTGGGTGGCTTGGCGGGGGATGGACTCCAGTGTCAGTGCGATCACCCGCTCCACCTTAGCGTCGTTAACGGTGCGTGGAGCTCCAGGACGCGGCTCATCGAGCAGTCCATCGAGGCGCTTGCTAACAAAGCGGCTGCGCCATTTTCCCACACATTGTTGGGTCAAGCGCATCCTTTCAGCGACAGCCGAGTTCGTTTGGCCACTCGCACACAAAACAATGATCCGCGCCCGTTGCGCCAAGGCCTGCGCCGTCTTGGGTCGTCGTGCCCATTGCTCCAATGTTCCACGTTCCTCGGGACTCAAGATCAATGGCGGGATCGGACGTCCAGTTCGCATGTCAGTTCTCCTTTCTATGCAACTGACGTCCATGGATCAAGATTTATTCAACAAATTTAGGGGACAGAACACTAGAACGATGCGAAAGAAGTAAACCTTCGAACAACGAGATAGTATTGTGAAGGCTAAGCGCGCTTCAGCTTCGCCCAGCAGCCCGCTGCGCAGCCGCAATTTTTCTTTTCGCCGTCGCGCTCATCGTGCGCTTC
>DATGYM010000099.1:0-2003 GCA_035297925.1 Pyrinomonadaceae bacterium
ACATCTTCGATAGCGAGACACTCCTTCGTCCAACCGTCACTTCGATCCCAAATGGCTCTTTCGTTAGCGATGACATCGAGGGCAGAAATTCCGCTCATGCCGCAACAGGAAAACCATCTGAACTCTATATATTCCAGCACGGAACTTTTCTCTCCGCCATTCGCCTATCCGACCAGAAATTCGTGACGCTCACGAAAGATTATGCCGTCAACAATTCGTATGGTTCTCTTGACGACTGGTACGTCAGTACCTTGCGGGCCGAGTTCGGTGAGAGGTATGGCCTCGCGCCGCTAAAAACCTAACTGTTGCTAACAGGCGTGTCTGTTGAAAAAGTCTCTCAGTTGATGCTTGTGGCAGTGCAATGTTCGGGTTATAAGCAGGCCAGAGTTCCCGATGTTGCGGTTTACCATTACATACGGAGGCCTGCTGCTCATGATGGGACACCAATCCCGCTCAGAAGCGTTGTTCTATTACTTTCGCCTGGAAGATCAGGTTCCTGAAAATCATCTGCTGCGCCTTATTGATCGCCACGTCGACCTCGACTTTATTCGCGCAAAGTTGAAGAACTCCTACAGCGACACGGGAAGGCCATCCATCGACCCCGAACTGCTGCTGCGCATGCTGCTGGTCGGCTATCTCTACGGCGTCACGAGCGAGAGGAAGCTGGTGGAAGAGTTGCGCATGCATCTGGCGTGGCGATGGTTCACGGGACTCGGCTTCGATCAGGAGATTCCGCACCACTCTACGTTTTCGAAGAACCGGCATGGACGGTTTCAGGAATCGAATCTGTTTCAAGAGTTGTTTGAGGAGATCGTTGCTCGTTGCGTCGAGGCCGGATTGGTGAAGGGCGAGCACATGTCGGTGGACGGCAGTTTCATCCAGGCCAATGCTGATCATCACAGCCGCGTTCCCCGCGAGCAACTGGCGGAGGTGGCGAAGGTGAACCACACGGTACGCAAGTATCTAGTCGAACTGGAGCGGGAGAACCCGGTCGAACCTCCGGTTCCGCAGCAAGAGAAGATTTCGACCACCGACCCGGATTCGACCTACGCGACTAAAGGCGGTCCAGCGCGGCTCGGCTATTACGACAACTATCTGGTGGATAACGCCAGTTGCGTCATCGTGGGCGTGCAAGCTACGCCGGCGCGATTGAGTCAGGAGAGCGTCGCGGCCCGTGACATGATCGAGCGCTATCGCGAACGTTATGGCTGCCTGCCGCAGACCCTGGCGGCGGATACGACCTACGGCAACGGTGAACTGCTGCAATGGCTTGATGAACGCGGTATCGCCGCGTACATCCGGGTGAAAGAAAATCCCAATGGGCCGACCGATCTCTATGGCATCGACCAGTTCACCTACATACCCGAGGACAACTGCTATATCTGCCCGGAAGGCAAAATCCTGAAGTACGTCGGAATCAATGCCCGCAACCGCACACACGTTTATTATTCGACGGTGAAGCGCTGTCGCGAGTGCTCACAGAAGAGCCGTTGCACACGAGGCAAGTATCGGACGATCGCCATCCATACTTGTGAGCCAGCGCGGCAGCGTGCCCACGCCCTGGCCCAGACACCAGCGTTCGCCATCTCGCAGCGGGCTCGGCGTAAAGTGGAAGCACTCTTCGCAGAGCTGAAGAATTACATCGGACTGCGCCGACTGAGGCTGCGCCGGATGCGCTTTGTGCGCGAGCAGTTTTACCTGGCGGCGACGGCGCAGAACCTGAAACGGCTGGTGCGATTCCTCAGTGGTAAGCCGACTCCACAGATCGCAACTGCATGAACGGCATGAAGAAACAAAGAAGCGCATAACCAGGCAAGCAGTAACAGAGAAGAGCACACTGCAAACTCGAGGTTTTTCAACAAACACAGGCGTTAGCACAAGCTTGCGCCGTTTGTTCGCCAGAACCCCGGTCAATGAGCGAAATCGCGATGTTACGCCAACAATTAATCAAACAGCGTCACTAGGGGTGGTTGAACCAGAAATCAGCTTTCTTCCATTTCTCG
>DATGYM010000100.1:0-3252 GCA_035297925.1 Pyrinomonadaceae bacterium
CTTCATTTGCTTTGTAAACATCTTTGAGCACGAGGCCCTGCGGGTCTTGGTTCTGCACCTGGGTAATCAACGCATCGCAGTCCACGTCCTTGCCTTGGCCGAGGTTTCTCGGTTGGAGTGGAGTTAATACGAGCATCGTCAGAACGTTGAAGATCTTTTTAAACACGGAATCCGTCCCCGTCTTGATCGGATCCGGAAATACGGAGATATTTTTAAAACCGCCAGTCACACGGATGTAGGAACGCAGGCTCAAGGGACTAAAATCTTTCGGCACTGGCAGTACCACAATGTTGACCTTCTCGTCTCGGAGATCGATGTTACCCTCACCCGAAACAGTGGAACTAGCCGTGTCGAAGACCAGCGTTTGCACACCCATCTGTCCGTTCTGTCCCTGGACATTTAGTAATGCACAGCGGACAGGAATGGGTTTATCGCCTCGGATAAGTACGCCCAAGCTACGAGCAACGTCTAGTCCGGCCAAACGGACGAGCAACTCGCTGATCTCTCCGCCGGACATGGCCAAGAAGGTGCTGCCAGAGGCAGTGGCCATGAGCTCACGAAAAGATTGGCCCGTTCCTGTGAGAACTACCCGTCCTCCAATAGGACTGAGGGTTTTTTGTGCGAATGAACTGTCACCAAGGAATCGTTTCAAATCCAAGTGCCGGAGCCGAGTGTCGATGCTCACTTTCGACGGCCGTTTCGATCCGTCGAACGTGCTGTAGATCTCCATGCGGCCGTTGGCAATGCCGAACATAGCCGGTGCAAACCTCAAAAGTCCGTCGTTCAACTTCAAAGTGGCGTTGAGGTCGTCGATCGGTAATTTGGGCGCGAGAACTTTTTTCGCCCGCAGCCGAACGTCTGCGTCCATCGCTCGCAGACGCTCGAGGTCGTACTGTTGATCTGGAAATATTCGATCGCTGTCCTTTTCAGCGCCAGCTTGCTTTTTTTGCTCTGCTGAAGCTGTCTCGCCCGGAGCTGTTCCAGGCTTGCCCCCGATGAAACCGGCCAAGTCGTCGAAGTCGAGCCTGTTAGAAACGAGATCGGCATTCATGAAGGGACGCTTCGGCGCAGTATCTACCCGAATGTTACCCGATAGGTCGCTATCGCCCACCCGACCGGAAAAATTGGCGAATGACCAAACTTCCCCATCGTGCTTTAAATGACCTTTGAGCCGGTAAGGCGGCGTCGATGGAAATACAAGGCGAATGAGCGGGTAGAGATTTGCTAAATCGTCACCTTGAACGTCTAAGGTAACGTCCTCCCCTTTCATCGCCAACGGCTCGGTAAGATTGCCCTCGATTCTTGCGTGAAACTTTCCCGCGCTGACGGCGAGTTTTAGAGGGTATGGCTCCGTTGAACTCTTTAAGTTCTGATAAGACCCGCCGTCTAAAGATAAAGTGAACGGCAGGGCCTGATATGTGCCCTCGGCCTTGAGCTTGACGGGCGTCGCCAAAAATCCCGCACTTTCGGCCTCAGTCACCTTCAATTTTATCTGGTTCTTTGTCTCCTGGTTATCAAACAGGACTACGCCGTCGTTGATAATTAGTTTTTCAATGACAGGAACATTACTGCGCTTCTCTGCGGGCTCCGTCACTGCGCTCGCCGTGCGAAACTCCCAGTTTGCCGAACCCTCAGCATTTTTTTCGAGAACTACATTAGGTTGAGAAATTGTTACACTGGGGAGAAATACGCGAAAATGTCGAACGAGTTCCCAGAGATCTATCTCGACATTGAGGAGTCCCACTTCGGCCATCTGCGGGCGTTTGCTCCAGTCGGCGTTCTGGAACTGAATTTCGCTGGCGCTTAATTTGGAGATCCAGCCGAGTTTTAGTTTAAGATCGCCGTTAATATTTAATTGTCGGCCGGTAGCTTTGCTCACTGCTGCTGTTATGTATTTCTTGGCCCGATTCTGATCGAGAGTCGCAAAAAAAACTGCCAGTCCGACAACCGCAATAGCAAAAAAACAACTCACCAGAGTCAAAGCGCGGCGTTTTCGCTTTGTCATGGCGCACCTCGTGTTTTTTGGTTTTCCAACTACCTAGGGGCCGCAAAAGACGTACCAATGGGGGATCGGGCCGCCGATCTGACCATTCGCAGAGAAACCCACCGCAGCAAACAGCTAAGCGTCGGTCGGTCAAATAGTTTCAACTTGTGTGGAGGATTTCCCCGGCATCAGTTACGATTTTTTCTTCTTAGCGTTGCGCCATGCACGATAACCGTAACGCGGTAGTTCTGGCACCTTATATGCTGATCTTTGACGGATAAATTGCTCGTTATGCTTCTGCGACAGAGCTGTCACCGATTTTGGTGAGTCAATGAATGAAATCGATAAAAAAACGGATGAAGCCGCAATTCGTGAGCTGATTGTGAACTGGGCAAAAGCAGTTCGCACGAAAGATCTCAAGGTATACTCGCTAATCATTTCCCCGAAATATTGATGTTTGATGTTCCACCACCACCGCTGCAATCAAAAGGGATAGATGCTTATAAGAAAACCTGGGATCTATTCTTTTCCTGGGCTCGTGACTTCGGCGTCTTTGACATCGACGAGATGACCATTACTGCGGGCGACGATGTGGCGTTCGCGACTGCCATCATGCATTGTGCTGGCGCGGAGGAGAACCGGGATAGAATTGATCTGGAATTTCGCTTGACGGTTGGTTTACGGAAGATTGGTGGTCAGTGGATCGTAATGCATGAACATCATTCCATTCCGGCCTTCGCCTCATGACGCTTAGCGAAAATGGATGACTGAACCTCCCTACGAATAGAAAACTTCAAAATAAATCAGCTCTACCTACAAATGAAAATTGACAGCTTGTTGATTCGCGGAGTAAATTCCGCCGCGGTAACCTGGGCAGTATACTCGGTCGTTAGAATCATCGGCCGCACAACATGAGGAAGTGATGTGCGCATTTTGGAACCGAGTGTGTGCGACATAGCAGCGCCCTGCGTTTTTACAATCGCAATCGTACGCCTCTGATGTGGCATGAGATCCTTGGCCTCTAACACAATTGAACCGGCCCCGACACGACGATTGTCAATTCTCGTAGCACGTGTAACTGCTTGAGATCACAAGCGAATTTTTCTACTTTGCCATTACTTTGCCAGAAGAAAACAACGAATCAGATCGAATCTATTCACATCTGATAGAACGAAACTGATTGCAAAAATTCCGCTGCCCCTAGCGAGCCAATAACGGCTTGTTAGGATTGTTCTAGAGTTGATTGGCTGCCTGAGACCCACCACGCT
>DATGYM010000101.1:0-3013 GCA_035297925.1 Pyrinomonadaceae bacterium
AAAAGTTCGGCCCATAATACATCAGCCCACCGGCTTCCACGTGTGCCCCTTGCGCGAACATTGTTGGTAAACGGCTCTTTATCGCAAGCTCCACTATTCGTTTTCGGTAAGAGCTGATCCCGGTAAACTCTAGCACGACAAGCCCCTGGGCTCCGTTCGTTGCCGCTTTGAACCCATTGTCAAAATCAGTGGAACTCCGCACCTCCAATGATTGAATCTGCACCGCCAAACTCCTACCCGCAGCCTCTGTCTCCTTGAAGTTAACAGCGGAGCCTTGGCTAGCGGAGCTCCAGAGAACTCCCACCCGACTGAGCCTGGGAACTGTCTCCTTAAACAGTTCCAACCGTTTTCCGGTTAAGTCTGGAGAAGCGCTTGTCAGGCCCGTGACGTTTCCACCGGGTCGAGCAAGACTAGCAAAGAGTCCTCTTGAAACAGGATCACCAACATACGTCATGACGATAGGAATCGTGCTGGTTTGTTTCTTGGCAATCAGAGCTGAGACTGTGCCCTGGACCACGATCACATCGACTTTAAGACGGACTAATTCCGCCGCCAGGTTCGGGAGTCGGTCAGTTTCTCCCTCAGTATAACGGTACTCGATAATGATGTTTTTTCCCTCTACGTGACCAAGATCGTGCAGGCCTTGGCGAAGTGCGTGCGTAGGATCGGAAACGGAACTAGTTCCCAGATATCCTATCCGGCGGATTTCCCCCGCCTGCTGCGCCCCGGCAGCTGGGCAAAGTGTGTGAAGCAGCGCGTAAAGAGCGTAAAGAGACAAGCTGATTACTGAAGACTGACGAATGGCGAGTTTCACCGAATCACTTTATCAGCCCTCGCCAGCACATTCGGCGGAATGGTGAGGCCGATCTGTTTGGCGGTCTTCAGATTGATCACCAACTCGAACTTCGTCGGCTGCTCGACAGGAAGATCAGCGGGTTTTGTGCCTTTGAGAATTCTGTCCACGTATCCGGCGGCATCCCGTCCGACTGGGCTAACGTCGTGCCCATAGGAAAATAATCCACCTTTTTCTACCCATCTGGCGGCGCGGACGGATAGCGGTAGGCGCCTCTCCGAAGCAAGACGGAGAATCAGGCCCGTGAATTTTTGTTGAAGGTCTATAGACACCATAAATACGCCGTCCATGTCGCCGTGTTTGATCGACCCAAAGACCCGCTCGATGTCAGCCTGGACGGTGACCTTGTGCTCGTTCAGTTGGAGCTTCAACGCCGAGCCGACTTTTCGAATCTCTGCCAGAAACCGTTCGGTCGTGGGATCTTGAGGGTCGTTCAGGACAAGAACGTGGTGAAGTTGAGGGATAATTTCTTTAAATAGCTCCAACTGTTTGTCGGGAAGCTCCCGGCGGCCGACGAATCCGGTCACGTTCCCGCCGGGATGAGCGAGACTTTTCACGAACCCATCAGCCACCGGATCGGTCACGCTGATAAAGACAACGGGAATCTCGGCGGTCGCAGCCTTGGCTGCTCGAACGGTTTGGTTCTCCCACGCTACGATCAGGTCCACTCGATTCTTGACGAAATCCTTGGCGCTTTCACGGGCCGCCTCCTCATCAGGGAGGTTCCGCCAGTCCAGGTAGATATTTTTTCCCTGCTCGTATCCGAGCGCCTTGAGGCCCGCTCGAAAGGGCTCCAGGGATTGAGGAGTGTGATCGAGTCCCACGTGGATCAAACCAAGGTGCCAGACTCTTCCAGGTTGCTGTGCTTCGGCTGCGAAGCAAAGCGCCAAGAGCATGGCGCATAGCACCACGGTGACCACTGAGACCTTGCCGCTGAGGAGTGTCACTTGATCACCCGATCCGCTCTCGCCAAGACCTTTTGCGGGATTATCACGCCGATCTGCTTCGCCGTCTTGAGATTAATCACAAGCTCGACCTTCGTCGGCTGCTCTACCGGCAGGTCAGCCGGCTTGGCTCCCTTCAGAATTCTGTCCACGTAATATGCGACGCGCTTATAGCTGTCCGAAAGGTCAGCCCCGTAGGACATGAGCCCACCAGCATCTACAGCTTCCCTTCTGTTGTACATCGACGGTAACCGGTTCTTTAACGCAAAGCCCGCGGTCCGTTTTTGATTAGAATTCATTAGCGGGCCCCCCCCCGGAAACGTAGAGTCCATCCGGGCGTTGCTTGTTCAGCGCAGCGAAGACCTTCTCGAAACCGTCCGTAGCCCCTACCTCCCAAGGCTGAATAGTCAACCGCAGCGCACGCGCCGCCACTGGGAGAACCTCTTTCACCTCGCGTACATTGGACGGCCCGGTCGGATCGTAGAGAACCGCAACACGGGCAAGTTTGGGAACCGCTTCTTTGAACAGCTCCAGCCGCTTCCCGCCTAGTTCTCCGGTAAGGTTTGTAACGCCGGTGACGTTGCCGCCGGGATGGGCAAGGCTTTCAACCAGGCCTGCCTCAACAGGATCGAGCCCACCGCCTGTCATAACGATGGGAATCGTCTTGGTCGCATTCTTGGCCGCCAGGATCAGCCTGTCCCCTCCTGATACCAAGATGATATCAACCTTCAGCCGCACCAGCTCGGCCGCAAGCTCAGGGAACCGATTGACCTTACCCTCCGAATATCGGTACTCGATGGCGATGTTCTGTCCTTCTATGTAGCCAAACTCGCGCAGAGCTAGCCGAATTGCCTCGGAACGGGTGGACTCAGCAACTGGATCGAACGGCGATAGGTACCCTATTCGCGGGACTTTCTTCGGCTGCTGCGCCGACGCGGCAAAGCAAAGCGCAAAGAGCACCGCGGTCAGGATCAGGGCGACTGCTGAGCGCTGACGACCGACTACTTTCACCGAATCACCTTGTCCGCTCGCGCCAATACACTCGGCGGAATCGTCACGCCGATCTGCTTGGCAGTCTTGAGATTAATCACCAACTCGAATTTGGTCGGCTGCTCGACCGGAAGTTCGGCAGGTTTGGCACCCCCTGAGAATTTTGTCTATGTGAATAGCTGCACGCTTCCACTCATCTGCATCGACGGCGGCATAGGACATTAGA
>DATGYM010000102.1:0-20145 GCA_035297925.1 Pyrinomonadaceae bacterium
AGCCGGTCGGCAATCTCCACGTTCTTCTGCATAGAGCGACCTAACACGCAGACCTTGCGGTTAAATTGCTGTGCGATGTCGAGCACAATCTGCAGGCGATGGATGGAAGAGGCAAACGCTGCCACAATAATGCGCCCGCGCGCCTCGCTAAAAATTTCCTCAAATGCCGGAATGACTGCCCGCTCAGAAGGGGTGCGACCGGGCACTGTCGCGTTGGTGGAATCCGACAGCAGCGCCAACACGCCTTCCTGCCCATAGCGGCGAAACGAACGAAGGTCGATGGGTTCGCCAATCACCGGTGTTTCGTCAACCTTGTAATCGCCCGTGTGAATAATGGTGCCTACCGGCGTCCTGATAGCCAGCGAGAAACAATCGATCAGCGAATGGGAAACTCGAATGAACTCCACACTGAAAACGCCGATATCAATCACGTCACGCGGCTCCACGCGGTGCATGAGCGTGTTGCCAAGCAAGTCGTGCTCGTCGAGCTTGCTTTCCGCCAACCCAGCGGTGAAGTGGGAACAATAAACCGGGACGTTGAATTTTTTCAGAAGATACGGGAGGGCACCAAGGTGGTCTTCATGACCGTGCGTGAGAACGATGGCGGTTATGTGATCGCGGTATTCTTCCAGGAAATCAAAATTGGGGATACAGACATCAACGCCATACGCAGTTTCTTCCGGAAATCCCATGCCGGCGTCGAGGATCAACATTTCATCCTCGTAACGCACTGCCATGCAATTCATTCCAAACTCGCCGATACCGCCGAGCGGAATAATCTCTAAGACACTACTCACTGTTAGTTGCTACTCAACTCTCCGAAACTTGTGGCAAAGCGATTTAGTGCAGCATTCGCGGCGCTGTGAAAGCGTTGCAGTATAGCACGCGCGCATACAGAACCGAGCGCGATAGCGCTGGCAGCCGGAGCAATCTCGGTGGGGCCGAAAAACGTCTGCAGCGGCTGAACAACCAGATGTCCAGCAAACCCGTGAGATCAGAACCGCGAGCGGTAGCGACCGGCCGAATATTCAACTCTATCAGGAACCGCTTGGTTGCAAATCGGCAACGATAATCAAGTGTTCGGCCGATCGCTGCCGCGCGCGGTTCTGATGTTCAGATGCCCAGCTCGGAAAGTTGATCTTGTCTTGACGCTACCGAAGTTTTTACACACTGTCCCCCGCCCTCGTTCGGAAACCAGTCCCCCTGCGCCTTTTCGCAAAAGCCATTTTCGGCTATGTTTGCGGCTATGACGACAAACATACCATCCCTGCTGCTCGCGTCCGGCATTCTTTTGCTGTTCTCGGTTCTGGTGTCGGCTGCGCCAAACACTATGCGACTGGACTATTACCATACCGGCAACTCGAAACAGGAATTCTTCAGCCTTGACCAGTTACACATCGAGCCGCTGCCGTGGCCCGGCGACATGAACAAGACGATCGACGACACCAACCTTGGCAAATACTTTTTCGAAGTTCGCGATCAGAAGACTAAACGCGTTCTGTATTCCCGCGGCTTCGCTTCCATTTTTGGTGAGTGGGAATCGACAGATGAGGCCACGACGATGATGCGTACCTTTGGCGAGTCGTTGCGGTTCCCCGCCCCGGAAGCCCCGGTTGAAATTGTCATAAAGAAAAGAGACGCCAAAAACTTGTGGCGCGACCTCTGGACCACGGCGGTCGATCCTACGAACATGTTTATCGATCGCTCAAAAGTACCCGCGCCGGCGCCCTTGCTGGAAATCCAGAAAATGGGTGACCCCTCTACAAAGGTTGATTTTGTAATTCTGGGCGATGGTTACACCGCCAGCGAGTTAAAGAAGTTTGAGGCGGATGCCAGGCGCTTGACGGAAGTCCTCTTTGCAACCTCCCCATTCAAAGAGCATCGTCGCGATTTCAATGTTTGGGCCCTATGCCCGCCAGCCCCCGAGAGCGGAATCTCGCGGCCCTCAACGGGCGTTTATCGAGATTCCCCCCTAGGCGCAACCTACGACGCCTTTGGCTCGGAACGCTACGTGCTGACTTTCGACAATCATGCCCTGCGACGGGTTGCGCAATTTGCTCCCTACGAATTCATTGAAGTACTGGCAAACAATCGCACCTACGGTGGCGGTGGCATCTTCAACCTCTACAGCACTGTCGCAGCGGACAACGCTTTTGCAAATTACGTTTTCGTTCATGAGTTTGGTCATCACTTCGCCGGCCTCGCGGATGAGTACTACACCTCGGCGGTGGCTTACGCGTCTGCCACCAAAAGAGTCGAACCGTGGGAACCAAATGCGACGGTCTTACTGGATCCGGCGAAGTTGAAATGGAGCGATCTGGTCACACCCGGCACCCCGATTCCAACTCCCTGGAACAAGGAGGCATTTGAAAACTACTCGCGGGACATTCAAAAGCAGCGCGGACAACTGCGAAAGGACAGGCGGCCGGAAAGTGAGATGGAAGCACTCTTTCGTGAAGAACTGAAACACGAACAAGCGATGTTTGCGACTGAAAAATATGCGGGCCACGTCGGTGCGTTCGAAGGCGCGATCTATGAACCCCGAGGTTATTACCGGCCGGAAGTAGACTGCATCATGTTTACGCGCACCGATCATTTTTGCGCCGTCTGCCGCCGCGCGATCGAACGCATCATTAGTTTGTATTCCCGGGGCTGACAGCATGAGGATTTCCCGGAGCTGTTGGTGCGAAGCCTTTTTGTTACCTGCCGGTTGTGACTTTCTGGTTCGCACACAGGTTCAGAGTGTCCATCGCAAGTCGGTGATACAATCACTCGCTAATGAACTGGGAAGACCTTCCTATAATTGAGACAAGCCGGCTTAAGCTGCGCTCAATCTGCGCCGAAGACGTTGACGACTTCTACTCTATCTACTCCGATCCTGAAGTGATGCGTTATTGGAGTACGCCGCCACTGCCAGACCGCAAAGCGGCAGCCAAATTGATAAAAGAGATTCACGAGGGTTTCAGTCGTCGCGAGCTATTGAAGTGGGGCATTACCTTGAAGTCTGAGGGTCGTCTAATCGGCAGCGTCACCCTTTTTCATCCAGACTTCACGCACCGCAGGTCCGAGATTGGATATGCTCTGGGTCGCAAATACTGGCGCCAGGGTTATATGCAGGAAACATTGACCGCGGTGATCAACTATGGTTTCTCCGAACTCAACCTGCACCGTATTGAAGCCGATGTCGACCCGCGCAATGCTGCTTCGATTACTACCTTGGAGCGACTGGGATTTCAGCGGGAAGGCTATCTGCGCGAGCGCTGGCACGTGAACGGTGAAATTCAGGACGCCTTCTTCTACGGGTTACTCAAGCCCGAATGGAAAGTAAATTCCAGCCAGTCTCTCTAAACGGAAGTTTTACCCAGAGGAAGCAGGAAGCGCCAGTGCATTCGGAGTGTTGACTTAAAGAATCCACAGGTTTATTGTCCCGTCAATTCCAGGACAATTCAATTTCGCCTCCGGGGGGTTTGTTGTGAAAAAGCATCTCCGTTTCCTTACGTTTCTTCCCGTCCTGCTGATTATGATTCTCGGTACGGCTTTATCTTCGCCGTCCAGAGCGACGCCGGCTCCTGGCGATATTGACCCCGCCTGCATGCTCGATTGCCAGCAACAGCAAGCTTCGTGTTTCATCGCCGCCGGCGGTAAAAACAGCGCCGAGAATCATTGCCTCGCCGAATATCGACATTGCATTGCGCAATGTGGCAAGCACTGACTGCGGCTGAGACATTTTATTGAAGCAGCTATGATCCCTGCGTACCGCGTTCGGCGTAGCCAACGGATCCCCCAGGCAAAGCCGTCGCAGTGGTCCGCGCTCCGTCTTTTCTTCGTGGCAGAGACTCTTCCTCGCTTACCGTCCACATCGATCAGCGTTTATATTTACACACCAAGGCAAAACTGCCTTGCCGTCGATCATGATGTCCAGTCCTGTTGACAACCTTTTAGGTAGCCAGAAAAATTATGCCTGACCTGTTAGTGAATCTCTTGACCCTGCCGGCGGTGGAACCGGTAATGCTGCAGCTTGAAACGGCGCAGATTTTAATTCGGCGCGCAGAGCCATTCGAGCTGTCGCTGGTTCGATCATTCATCGAGCGAGAATTTTCTTTGTCCTGGGCGGATGAGATTTCGGTTGGCTTTGCAAATAAACCTGTCTCGGTCTTTATCGCAACGAACGAAAAGGAAATCGTCGGCTTCGCCGCGTACGAGTGCACGCGCCGCAACTTCTTTGGGCCAACCGGCGTGCTTGAGAGCATGCGTGGGCGGGACATCGGCAAAGGGCTGCTGTTGGCAGCGCTATGGGGCCTCCGAGATATGGGATATGTTTACGGCATTATTGGCGGCGCCGGACCAGTTGAGTTTTATCAGAGAATAGTTGGCGCCGCTGTAATCAACGACAGCGAACCCGGAATCTATACGAATCTCCTGAGTTAAGACTCTTCCGACACAAAACTCTTATCCCGAGTAGAAATTGCGAGCCGCCGCGCTATTCTGCTTCGCATTGTTATTAACCATTGACGAAAACAGCCGCCAAGCTACCACCGGGCCCGCGAGGCAACTTGATTCTTGGCGTAATGCCGGAATTCAATCGCGACTCGCTCTCGTTTATTGAACGCTGCCGTGACTTTGGCGATGTGGTACGGATGCGCTTTCTCTACATTACCGCGCACTTTCTCTACAATCCCGATCACATCGAATATGTTCTCTCCACCAACGCCCGCAACTTCGTCAAGGCACGTTCGCTGCGGTCGCCGTTTTTCCAGCGCCTCGTTGGGAATGGCTTGCTGACCAGTGAAGGCGAGGTATGGAAACGCCAGCGACGACTGGCACAACCGGCCTTTCATAGACAGCGCATCAGCTCTTATGGCGACGTCATGGTCGAGTACACCGAGCGCATGATCGGCGGTTGGGTGCCGAATGAAGAGCGCGATATTCATCGTGACATGATGCGGTTGACACTCGAGATTGTCGTCAAGACGCTTTTTAACTCCGATATTTCAGACGAGGCCGACACCGTAGGCCAGGTGCTGTCGGAAATGGTCAAGCCGTTCGCCTCACAGGCTACCCTGAAATGGATCGCTGATAATCGCTTGCCAACCCCTGCTCATCGTCGCTTCTACGCTGCGGCTCGGAAAATCGATGACATCGTTTATCGCATCATCGCCGAGCGCCGTGCCAACACCGCAGACCAGGGCGATCTTCTCTCGATGTTGCTGGCTGCCCACGATGAAGACGGTAGTCAGATGAGCGACCGGCAACTACGTGACGAAGTAATGACTCTTTTTCTCGCTGGTCATGAAACTACGGCTCTCACCCTGTCATGGTGTTGGTATCTGCTCGCCAGGAATCCGCAAGTCGAACAAAAATTTCATGCGGAGCTCGATGAAGTTCTTGGGGGGAGATCACCAACTGTTGCCGACCTGGCCCGATTGAAATACACAGAACAAATCGCGAAAGAGTCGATGCGGCTTTACCCGCCTGCTTATGCCGTAGGGCGAGAGGCGCTGCAGGACTTCGAACTTGGCGGCTTTCACATTCCGGCAAAATCACAATTGTTCATGTTTCAGTGGGCGGTGCAGCGGGATCCCAGATTCTTTTCGGAACCCGATCGCTTCCATCCGGAGCGATGGACTGAGGATTTCAGCAATCGCCTGCCAAAGTATGCTTACTTCCCTTTCGGAGGCGGACCGCGAATGTGCATTGGCAACTATTTCGCGATGATGGAGGTTGTGCTGCTACTGGCGACGATAGGCCAGCGCTTTCGTTTTTCGCTTCTGCCTGATTATGAGGTGCTCCTGCTGCCGGCTATGTCCCTGCGACCTGCCAACGGAATTCCCGTCACTGTCGGGCAACGGTGAGCCTCCTACTCAAGCGCACGCGCAATGCGCGCCCAGTCGTCGAGCGAGAGCGTTTCGGCACGCCGTTGCAGATCGACCTCCGCCTCGCAAAGCACTATGCTCGCGCCGCCGTGACTCTTCACCATGTCCTGCAACGGCAGCGGCGCATTGCGCAAGCTGTTAAGAATGGTCTTACGTCGCTGGCCGAACCCCGCGCTCACCACCCGCCACAATAACTTTTCGTCTCTAACCTGCGCCGCGGGCTTAGATCGCAAGCTCAACCTTATGACGCTGCTCCAAACCTTCGGCGCGGGTCGAAAGGCTCCGGGCGCAACATCAAACAACTTCTCAGTCTCGCAATATGCCTGTACAAACACCGAAAGATAGCCGCGCTCCGAGGAGCCGGGCTCCGCGGTGATGCGCTCGACCACTTCTCGCTGCAGCATCAGCAGCATCTCGGTTAGACAATCTCTTTGTTCAATCAGTCGCTGCAGAATGGCGGTAGCCACGTTGTAAGGAAGATTGGCGACAACGCGGGCGCGGACAGCAGGCCGAATGGCAGTGCAAAAGTCTGTCGTCAGCGCGTCGCTCTCAATAAGTTTGAAGTTTTCCCGGACGCCAAACGTTTCAGTTAGCAAGGGGATGAGCTGCCGATCAAATTCAATGGCGACCACACGTCCAGCCTGCTCCAGTAGGGGAGACGTAAGCGCTCCTCTTCCCGGCCCAATCTCAATGATTGTTTCGTCTTTCCGGGGATCCAGCTCGGCTACGATGCGACGAATAATACGTTGATCCGTGAGGAAGTTTTGACCGAAGCGCTTTGCAGGATGAGGGACAAGGGCTGAAGGATGTTGTTTTACCGGCCCAGGCTCTTTTTTCATCCAAGCCTTCATCCTTCTGACATCTTTGCCTTTGTCAGCGGATAACCCGTCAACTCAATGTCGCGTCCTCGCTGCGTTATTTCAACATTCGCAAGTTCGATTGCTTCCGCAAGCGTTTTCGCGCCGCTACCGGAAACTGCCGATGGCGCCTCGCGTCCGCCGATAATCTTTGGCGCAATAAAGAACGAAACCTTGTCAACCAATCCCGCTTCGAGGAAACTGCCGGCCACACTGGCGCCGCCTTCAACCAGCACGCTTTGGATCTCTCGTCGCGCCAGTTCTTTCAGGATCGGTGCCAGGGAACCTCCCTTTGTTGCTCCTCGCACAAACTCAACCCCGCGCGCCAGGGCAGTATCAGGTAAGGAAACAGAATCGCCCGCAAAGATCAAAACCGGAGATTGCTCGGCGGTTTGAAGGAGTTGAGACTCTGCGACAATGGAGGCGGTCTCGTCGAGCACAACGCGCACTAGCGGACGCCGTCTTTTTTTTCCCGAACGATCAGTCAACAAGGGATTGTCCGCACGAGCGGTACCAGCGCCGATTAGTATCGCATCATACTCATGGCGCAGTTCATGAACTCGCGCTCTCGACTCGGGCCCGGTAATCCAACGCGAGTCACCGGTCCGCGTAGCTATTTTCCCATCAAGCGAAGCGGCCAGCTTCAGGTGAATAAACGGACGTCCCGTACGCATGAAATGTAAATACTTTTCATTGAGTACTTCCGCTTCGCGGCTCAAGAGGCCCACAGCAACCTCCAACCCGGCTGCCCGCAAGTGCACAAAGCCCTGTCCGGAAACTCTTGGATTGGGATCCTCGCTGGGCGCGACCACCCGAGACACGCCCGCTTTGATTAGGGCATCGGTACATGGCGGAGTGCGGCCATGGTGAGCATGTGGCTCCAGCGAGACGTAGGCTGTCGCCCCTCTTGCCCGCGCTGCTGCCTTTTCGAGCGCGTAAGTCTCGGCGTGTTTCAGTTGTTCGTAAACGTAAAAGCCTTCCCCAAAGATTTCTCCCTCGCGATTGGCAATGACGCAACCGACCAATGGACCCGGACTCACCAAACCGACTCCTTCCGCAGCCAGGGCTAGTGCGCGTCTCATCAAACGCTGGTCTACTTCGGTCCATCGGGTGCCAACGTCTTCAACTGTCGCGGTTGTGTGTTGATCTGCCACTTCCACCTATTCGAACAGGCCGTTCACGTAAAGTTCGGGATCAAATACGACGAGGTCATCTACCTTTTCGCCAATGCCGGCATAGCGAATCGGCAGGCTCAGCTCGTTGGCAATCGCCACGGCGATTCCACCCTTGGCGGTGCCGTCAAGCTTCGTCAAAACAATTCCGGTCACGCCGGCGACTTTTAGAAATTGGCGCGCTTGCTCAAGACCGTTTTGGCCGGTGACGGCGTCCACCACCAGCAACGTCTCGTGAGGTGCGCCGGGAACTTCTCTCGCCGCGACGCGTTTCATTTTTTCGAGCTCTGCCATCAAATTTGATTTGTTGTGGAGCCGGCCCGCGGTATCAACGATCAGGACGTCAGAACCGCGCGCCTTGGAAGCTTTAAGGGAATCAAATAGTACCGCCGCAGGATCGGTTCCCTGTTTTTGTTGAATCAGCGGAACACCCGTGCGCTCAGCCCAGATGGCGAGCTGATCCGAAGCGGCCGCGCGAAATGTATCGGCCGCGCAAATCAAAACTTCGTTACCTTCAGCCTTGATTCGTTGGGCCAGCTTTCCAATGGTCGTAGTCTTGCCAACGCCGTTTACACCGACAATCATCATTACGTAAGGGGCTACATCCAACGGCACGCTCGTCTCAGAAGCCACGCCCTGCTTTTCTGACTGTCTCAGGATTTTCAGGAGTTCCTCTTTGATGGCAGCCTTGAGGGCATCGAGGTCATTAATTTGTTTCCGCGCAACGCCGCGCCGGACGGTCTCCAGAATGTGCTGCGTGGTGGCAACACCGATGTCGGCCGCGATCAGCGCCTCTTCCAGCTCGTCCAGCAGCTTCTCGTCAATCTGTTTGAGTCCCTGGAAAACCGTATCCAGTCTCCCCGAAAGCGACTCGCGTGTGGCGGAGACTGCGCGCCGAAACCTGTTCGAGAATTCCTGTTCGAGTGCGGCTTCCTGGGCCTGCAGCTCCTCCATCGACAAGTTCAGCCCTAGCACAGACGTCGCGAAGGGCGACCGGGACGCCACAGGCGGAGCGGCGGCTTTTTGACGAACTTCTGCGCGAACAGTCTCAGCGACGCGAGCCGGAACCTCAGGCCGCTTTTCACTCTTGGCTCCCAGAGTTTCAGCGGGGATTGGAGTCGGACCTGCCCCAGTTGGAGTTGGTTCAACGGCCGGAGCGGTGGCCAACGTTGCCGGCGAGACCGAAGCGGCAGTTCCCTGCGCAGCGCCTTCATCGTCTTTTTTTACGGGAGCTGCTGCGGGCAGCCGCTCATTAAGTTTGAGCGAGACGAACTGATCGCCGCTCTTACGTTTCCAGAAAAGACCCATAGTTTAGTCCAGAGAAAATTCCTACCGGGAAATGAATTGACGATTATATGCGCAACAGCCGCGTCCTAACAAAAAGGGCGCGGCTGCCGTGCTTCATATCTTCTGCCAATGTGTTTAGAACACCGGCACCGGTTCGCGTTCGCCGGCGTTTTCAATTGCAGGCGACGATAGTTTGACTCCAGCAGCCGGACGGCTCTTCAACTTTACCGACCCCGGCCGAATTTGCCCCTCCTCACAAGCCGCCACAAAGGCGGACACGACAGCCGGATCATAGCGTGTGCCAACAAAGCTTTGGATGCGCTCAACGGCGTCTTCAAACTTCATAGCTTGCTGGTAAGGCCGGTCGGTAGTCATCGCGTCAAAAGTGTCAGCTACAGCCACCACTTTCGCCATTAAGGGAATTTCGTCACCCTTCAGACCTTGCGGGTAACCCTGACCATTGACCATCTCATGGTGCATGTACATCCCAGGCAAGAATTCCTTCATCGCGCGTATCTGCGACATTATCTTGAAGCCTTTTTGCGGGTGTTGTTTCATCACCTGGAATTCATCGTCTGTCAAGGCGGCCGGCTTCTTCAATATGTTGTCGTCAATGGCAATCTTCCCGACATCGTGGAGCAGTGCGCTAATTCTGATCTTTTCACACTCTTCGTCAGAGAGCCCGAGGCGCATGGCAATCGCAACGGACATTCTCGAAACACGTTCGGAATGGCCCCGCGTATATGGGTCTTTGCCGTCGATCGCAGCTGCCAGCCCTTTGACCGTGCCGATAAATAGTTCGCGATTTTCCTGGGCTGACTGTTGAAGGTCCTTGATGTAGTGTTCAAGCTGATCGGTCATCAGATTGAAGGAATCACCGAGATCACCAAGTTCGGTGCGACTGGTAACCGCAATGCGCTGGGAAAAATCTCCCGAAGCAATACGGTGAGCGCCGAAGGCCAACTCCTGAACCGGCTGCGTCAACTTTTTAGCGAAGAAAAATCCAATCAGGACAGTAATCATCGCGGCAACCAGACTTATCCAGAGTGTCTGCCGGCGCATATCGCTTACTGAGGCCAGAGCGGCCGACTCATCCTGAATCGCAATCACACCCAGACGGGAATTCTTATCCAGTTCTGCGGTGGCGTATGAACCCAGCATGCTGACGTCGCGACCGTCTCTCACAAGTGTGAATGGTTCCAGCGCAGACTGTACCTGGGCTCCTGACTCTTGCCAGTCGCGCACAACCTTCATATCAGTCATCGGCTTTTCTGAAAACGCGACGCTGGCTTCCGGGTGCGCAACCGTGCGGCCGTTTTGGTCAACGACAAAAACTACCGGCAAGCCGGCGTCGAGCAACTCACGCTCGCTCCGGGATGTGGACTGATGAACAGCCTTGAATACCTCCTGGAAAGAAACGATAGCCACAACAGCTGCCACAACCTCGTGTCCCTGTTCGCCTCCCATCACGGGCGCGGCCACGGTCATGGCCATTTCCTGGCCGGAACGAATAATCTGCGGGCGGCTGACAATCATGCCACGACCGTTCATTCGTGCGAGGACCTCGCTGACTCGCTGATCGACTTCAGCACGCTGAATGTAGTCAGGCTGAAACGCCCTATGCAGCTCACCGCTTACCGGCCAGATAGCCAACCCAATCAGGTTGGGATCTTCTTCCAAAGTTTTCTGTAGTCGTGAATCATAGCCGGCATCGTTAAGCGCTCTTATCCCGCCGGCGATCTCAAAAGCGCGAGCGAGACCGTTTACAACATCGCGGTAGCGCTGTCCGTATAACTCGATTTGCCTGGCTTTATCCTGCACGAGCTGGGCCTGGTAACGGCCCTCTACTGAGCGCAGCTCGTCCGCCGTTCGCCCGGAGAGCAGCGTCCCGGCAAAAGTCAACGGCAGTAAGCCTACTACCAGCAGAACGGCAAGCACGATATAGAGCAGCCGAATTCGCGCAATGTTTTCCAGCATTTAGTCGAAGATACGTTGTAGTTTTACAGGGGTGGATTCCCTCGGAGGGCCCGGAAAGAACGGCCGCGGTGGCCGGTAGTTCATTATGTCCAGTAACCTGAGTCGTGTCAACGCGTTTGTTAAAACTGTTTGACTGGCAGTGGGACGCCCTTTGGCGCTCCAGTACATTGGCCGATAAGTAGGTTTTTAATAGACTTAACCGGTGGCCGTGGCGTCTAAAAGGATGAGCGCTCCGCCTTTAAGGTAGGCGGAAGGCAGATGCAGTCTGCTGCCGGCTTTTGCAAATTACAGAAGATGGGAACGGCTACGAGCGACGAGCAGATCGTAGAGCAGGCTTTGACGGGCGACGCAGACGCTTTCGGCGAGATTGTTCAGCGCTGGGAGCGACGAATCTTCGCGCTTTCCTTTGGCATGCTCGGTCGCGAAGAAGATGCGCGCGACGCCACGCAAGAGACATTTCTTGCCGCATTTCGGAACCTGCGCGCATTTCGCGGCGAGGCCAGGGTTTCGTCATGGTTGCACCGGATCGCGGTCAATCAATGCATCACCCGGCAACGCCGCGCGCGGGTAAGAAACGAGAATGCACTTGAGACGGAGGAGGAAAGAAATTTTTCCAGTTTTGCCGCACCCAGCTCGTTTTCTCCCGCCCGGGTAGTCGAACGACGTGAAACCACAGCCGCGGTCCGGCTGGCGGTTAACAGTTTGCCGTTGGAACTGCGACAGGTGGTTGTGATGAAGGAATTTGAAGAACTTACGTTCAAGGAGATCGCCGAAGCGCTTGACCTGCCTTTAAGTACAGTAAAGAGCCGTTTGTACGCGGCACTGAAACAGTTGCAAATGCGGCTGGTGAGGTTTGGTTAACGGTTGATAAGTGGGAGCATGAAATGAAAGACGGCAATAGAATTTGCGGCCGGGAAAACCATCTCGTCGGCTTTCTCTATGGAGAGTTGGATGCGGGCGAAGCGGCGACCTTTCAAAGTCACCTGCGCGAATGTGTAGCTTGCAGCGATGAACTTGCCAGCTTCGGCGAGATACGCGAATCTGTCGCGTTTTGGCGTAACGAGTCGCTTGGGCGCGCTGGTTTTCCGGCGGCGGCGGCAGCTGCTGATCGAACGACGCGTGGGACCGCGCAGCTGAAACCTTCGGCGCGCGCGGCATTACGAGAATTTTTTAACTTATCACCGCTATGGATGAAAGGCGCGGCCGCATTCGCCTCACTGCTTCTCTGCTTATTGCTCGGGCTGGCGGCCTGGTCGTCAGTAAACCAGCGCTTTGCTTCGCAGGCTCCTCCCGTTGTGGTTACTAATGTGGGCTACACTGAACAACAAGTTGACGCGATGGTCCGCGATGGCGTTCAGAAAGAGCTCGACCGCTTGAAGCAGGCGCAGGAAACTGCGCCTGCATCGGCTACATTGGCGAACTTTCCGAAACGGACCACCGGGCGCCGGATTGGACTGCGCGAAAAGCTGATAGCGAATAGTTCCACTCCAAGCGCGCGGCGACCGCTTTCGAAAGCTGAACGGGAACAACTAGCGGCTGACTTGCGACTGATAGCAGCGCAAAACGATAACTATCTCGATCTGCTCGACGACAGGATTAATCAATAACTATCTCAGAGGTTTGGAACTCAAAAGTTTGTGAGGCTGTGATGAAATATAACCGAATTCTAACGTTGCTGGCCGTGCTCGCGTGCGCTGCTGCTGTGCCCTCTGCGTTTGCGCAGACCGCCCAGCAACTGCCCGGGATGCAGGAGGCACAACAGGGCCCGTTCCCCGGCGACCCTATTCGCCAACTCAATTTGACGCCGGAACAGCGAGAGCAAATTCGTTCGATTCGCGAGAACAGTAAGGCTGAAAGAGCGGCGATCAATAGTCACCTGCGCGATGCTAATCTGGCGCTCGAAGAAGCGTTGAATGTCGAAAATCCGGACGATGCCCTGGTTGAACAGCGTGTGCGCGACGTGGCGAATGCGCAGGCTGCGGCAATGCGCATGAGAATTCAGACGGAAATCAGGATCCGGCGCGTCTTAACTGCCGAGCAAAGGGAAATTCTGCGATCGCTGCAAAGACAAGCCCGCGAAGCACAGCGAGACCGTCTGTTGAATAATCCCAGCGAAGGACAAAGGCGGAGAGAGGAACGCAGGATTTTGCAAAATCAGCGTAACGGACTGGCACCACTTTTTCCCAGACGCCAGAACCAGCGCAGGCCGCCTCTATGACATCCCAAACTGTAAAGCGTGGAACCAAAAATCGAGCCGGCCCTCTGAACGTGGCCGGCTTTTCCGTGCCGTGTTTCAGTTGCGCTCCGGGTATTTTAAACCCTTCCAATTCTTCAAGCTTGACGCATCAAGCAAATTTTGCGCATGATAAGCCGCTCTTTTCAACGTGACATGCGTAATCCTGGTCTCAAAACTTTTTCGAGAGTCAGATTGTGGTCACAGACATCGCAATAGCAGACTGCCGAGTCCGCCCCGAAAGGGACCGCGTCTTGGCCGGCTAGCTTCCCTATCAGCCCCTAAATGAACTTAGTCACGCGCTCAATCCTCGAGCTGCAGGAAACGACGTTGATGGCCGCGCGTGCGTTTCGTGGTCTCCTCAAAGGACCGCGCTACTTGGCCGATACGATCGCGCAGATGGATGCGATCGGTGTTGGTTCATTGACCATTATCATGCTGACGGGATTCTTCACCGGAGGCGTGCTCACTATTCAAACTTTTCCCACGCTGGCCTTCTGGGGCCAGCAAGGCCAGACCGGACGTCTGGTGGCAGTTTCTCTCGTTCGTGAGCTGGGACCGGTGCTCACGGCGTTGATGGTAGCGGGCCGGGTCGGCTCGGCCATCGCCGCGGAACTCGGTTCCATGACTGTCTCCCAGCAAATCGATGCTATGCGCGCCCTCGGTACCGACCCCGTGCGCAAGCTTGTTGCCCCGCGCATGTTGGCCCTGCTGATCACTTTGCCCCTACTGACGGTGCTTGCCGATGTGGTTGGAATTGGCGGGGGAGCATTTGCCGCCACCAGCATTTATGGACTTTCGAACAGCGAATTCCTGACTTCCGTTCGCGATGGAATTACGACAGATGATATTCTTGGGGGCGTAATAAAACCTACTTGTTTTGCCATAATCATTGGTGCGGTTGCATGTTATAAGGGTCTGAACACCGAAGGCGGCACGGTGGGGGTGGGAAGATCTACTACGCGCGCTGTCGTCACCGCATCGATTGTTGTGATTATTTCCGACTTCTTCCTTGCCCGGGCGCTGCAGTACATATTGGGAATGCCGGCCGGCGGCTAGGGTTAATTCGTCATGTCCATTTCACCCACGCAATCAAATCTTTATCCGGCGCATGGCCAGGTGAGCGACAACGCCGCTGGGTCTACTTTCGCGCTCGTCGATGATGCCGAGCGCACAGTTCCGGCAATTGAGTTTCGCGATGTGGTACTTGCTTTCGACGATCGCGTAATCCTTAACAAGCTCAGCTTCAGGGTGTTGAAGGGCGAGACGAAGATAATTCTGGGCGGCTCCGGTGGAGGTAAATCGACCATCATCAAACTCGTTCTCGGTCTCCTGAAGCCCGACGAGGGTCGAGTCTTCGTTGACGGCGAAGATATCACCGATTACTCAGAAGTTCAGATGATGAGCGTACGCAAGAAAATTGGAATGGTCTTTCAGGAAGGCGCCCTGTTTGACTCGCTATCGGTGTACGACAACGTCGCTTATCGCCTGCATGAGCAGGGTCTTTCTGAAGATGAGGTTGAGCCAGAAGTGCGCCGTATGCTTCGCTTCGTCAATCTCGAAGACGCTATCGACAAGATGCCGGCTGAGTTGTCGGGTGGAATGCGGCGTCGCGTTGGTATTGCGCGCGCCCTAATCGGCGATCCGAAGATTGTACTTTTCGACGAACCGACCGCCGGGCTTGATCCGCCAACGGCCCGCACAATCTGTGAGCTCGCCATGAAACTTCGTGATCTTGAAGATGTTTCTTCGATATTCGTCACTCATGAGATGAACAATCTGGACTACCTGTGTTCTGAGTATGCGGTCGTAAACGAAGAAGGACAGGTGGTGTTCGAGCGTGAAGGCGAGCGGCTCTGTCTTATCAATAGCAAGGTGATGATGATGCGGGAAGGCAACATTATCTTCAGCGGCACTGACGAGAGCCTGCGCCGGGCAGAAGATCCATATATTCAAAAGTTTCTTCGCGGACACTAGACGAAAGGATGAAGGACGAAGGATGAAGGATGAGGGATAAAACACGCCGCATTGCCTTGTGGTCATCCTTCATCCCTCATCTCTCATCCTTAGATTTACGCCATGCCAAGATCGACGAAGACAGTAAGTCTAAACCAATTGCGCGTCGGAATATTCGTGCTGGTTTCAATAGTGATCTTGATTTTCCTCATATTGAATGCCTCCGGCGATCTCAACCCGTTTAAAAAGCGACTGCATTTGAAGGCACGCTTTGCCGACGCCAACGGTCTGCGCGAAGGATCTGAGGTGCGGCTCTCCGGCGTTCGCGTCGGCAAGGTCGATAAGATAACCTTGCTGCCGCCTTCTACTGAGCCAAATGCACAGCGCGTCGAGGCCTTGATGACGATTGACGCAGTCATCGATGGCCGGCCGGCCAACGAACGCATCCGCCAGGACTCCACGGCCCAACAAGGCTCGCCCAGTCTGTTGGGAAACGAGATGCTAATTAACATCAGCCCCGGCACTGCGCTGGCGCCGCAAGTTAAAGACTACGACATTCTGCGATCATCCAGCTCGAACACGGTAAACGACTTTGCCACGTCGGGGACCGATCTGGCCCAACGTCTGAGCAAGCTTTCGGATCAGGTTAGCGTAATCGTGAAAGACGTGCAGGAAGGCAAAGGAACGGTAGGGCGACTGTTCAGCGATGAAGCGCTCTATAACAACTTGAACGCAACCGTACGCGAAACTGAAGATGTCATGCGCCTAATCCGTTCAGGCAATGGCTCTGCCGGGCGGTTTGTCAACGATCCGGCACTTTACAACAACGCCAATGAGATCGCCCTGCAGTTGGGACAGATCGCTCAGGACCTGCGCGCCGGGCGCGGCACCGCCGGCAAATTACTCACAAACGACGAGCTTTACAACCGGATCAATCGCACTGCCGATCGGCTTGATCGCTCAGTAGATCAAATCAATTCCATGATCGCCGATATCAACGCCGGCCGCGGCACATTGGGAAAACTCCTCAAGGATGAGCAGATGTACAATGATGCTCGCGCCGCAATTGCGCGGTTTAATACTACCGCCGAGCGAATTGATAACATCGTCGCCGCCGCTCAACGAGGCGAAGGAACTGTCGGGAAATTGCTCACCGATGAAGCGCTCTATTCCAACGTCAATCAGCTATCTTCAGAGGGCGTGAAGCTGATCTACGACTTCCGCCAGAATCCCAAGAAGTATCTGACCATCAAGTTCCAGTTATTCTAAGCAGCCATCATCAGAACGCGTCCTCATCCGCCGAAGGTCCGTAAATAGACGGCACCGGTATATCGTTCAAACGCAGGTAGACGCCGAGTTGTGCCCGGTGGTGGATTAAATGGTTCATCACGAAGCTGCGCAAGACGGCAACTTTCGGCAAGGTCAGAATCGTTTTTCCGTTTGACATCAGGCTCCAGGAGCTAAATAACTCTGAGTCGGCGGCGCCTGCGATCGCAGCCCTCGCATTTGCTACGTTGGCATCAAACGTCGCCAGAAGGTCAGCCCGCGACCGGGCAAGATCGGCGGGCGGCAATGGCTTCCCTTCAGGCGCAAGATCGAACGTCTCCTGATCGAGCGCATAGCCCGCCCACTTGGGTATATTGCTTATGTGAGTGGCCAGCCCACCCATCGCCGTCGATTTCGGATGTGGTTTCCAGTCAAACTTATCATCCGGCACACGCTCCAGCGTTTTGCGCGTGTTCGCCATTTCATGATCAAACTCCGGTAATAGTGAGTTGCTTACGCTCATTTTTTCCTCCGCTGAATTTAACTTCTGGATTGCTGACCTGAGAATCACCCGCTGACTGTCAGACTCCGCGAACGATTCCAAACGCGCGCACCGGAAAAGACGCCATCCCTTTCACCTTTACCGGCACTGCAAAAAATTGAAAATCTCGGTCAGGCAAATCGGCCAGCCGGCAGAGATGTTCCACTATCAGAATGTCATTTCGCAGGAGAATCGAATGCGCCGGGCGTCTGGCATCTTCGGTGTCATCAATGTTATAGGAATCAATGCCTACAACGGTTGCGCCCGCTTGCGCCAGATATGCGGCCGCCTCTGCGCTCAGATACGGATGTGTGTTTTCGAAATATTTCTCCGTACGCCAGTGAACGTCCCAACCGGTATGAAAAAGCACAGCCTTACCCTGCAAGTCCAAACCGCTTAGGGCGTCGATGGAAATTGATCGCGCGCCGCCTGTCCTTACGACGACACCGGGTAGGTTGGCGAGGGAATACAGGTCGATGGCCGCCAGGTCCCGTCCGTCCTGGTAGCGATGAAAGGGGCTGTCCAGGTAGGTTCCCGTATTAGCAACCATTTCGATCCTGCCGATTTGAAACTGAGTACCGGGCGCATAATATTTTTCTGAGGCTTCGCGGGTCAGATGGTCGGAGATCACCGGCGCCGGCAAACCCTTGTAAGTGATCATGCCGTCTTCAATGGTGTGGGAAAGATCGACAAGCCGGTAAGCGCGCTTCACAGTGCTCCGTTTCTTTGAGTCTTTTTCTGTACCAGCACCTGAAAGTGCGAGCCCATTCCGCCCGGCAGGATCATCTCGCGCGCCGCGCTGGTCAGTCGCAGCCGTTCAGCTTCAGAACGGCATTGCGACGACTCAATTTCCAATTGTTCGAGAAAACCGTTGGCGATCAGGAATCGGTCCTGACGTTCAAGTTCCAAAATCTCCAGGCCCAGACGGCTGCCACAAGATTGGACAAAGCTCCAATTGAGTGTGGTGGTGAGATCATGCTCACCCGGCTCAGCGAGTACGTCTTCGACGAAATGATGATCTCGGAATCCTCGCAGCGTGCCCTGCAAGCGTGCGTCCGGTGAATACAGATCTTCAGCAGCGGCTCCGTAATCAACCGTCACGACATAGCCTGTTCCTAAGCTCGCTGCTGCCGTCCGCAACCAGTTCTCTATCTCAAGACTCACTTCGATAATCTGCCCTTCGACCGGATGAACTCCGGCTTCCGCAAAGTATTTCTCAAAGCACGTTGAGACCGCGCGATCCGGCGTTGCCAGGGTCCAGTCGAAATCTCCATCTGCGCGAACGGTCACATAAAATTCACGGAGCTGACCGTCACTCAAAGTGACCCGATGAACCGGAAGCGCATCAAGTAATTCGTTTGTAAAAATCACGCCTCGCTCGATGTTCCGATCCTCAAGCCTTCTGAACTGAACTCGATCTGCAAAAGGCTGCAATCGTTCGCGTGCAAGCGCGCACGCGTGTTCACTGACTTCAGCTATCACATAGGAAGTGGCCTCAAACACATTTGGGAATGATCGCTTGAGCGTCCGCAAAACTCCCTCGGCGAACTGACCGTTACCGGCTCCGGCCTCGAAAATTGTGAAGCTCGACGGTTGGCCAAGTTCTGTATGAAGACGCGCGAAGTATCGCGCGAAGGTGGCTGCAAATAAAGAGCTGCGTTCCGGGCTCGTACGGTAGTCGCCTTCTCTGCCCCAGCGGATCCTGTCATGCCGGCAATAGTAACCGTCATTGCCTTCGTATAGGGCCGCCTTCATCCAATCACAAAACGGTAGCGGGCCTTCGCGCCTTATCCGGTCACGAAGACGAGCCGCAAGTGGTAAAGGATTTGAAATCGTTTCGATCATCACCGGCCAAGCATGAATAGCTTAACGCCTTGTCCTTCGACGTAATTGCAAACGGTCAGGAGCGGGGAAACCTTGCTTAGCGCTTTTTAGGGTCGTCCTTGTCAAGCAGGCGGGTAGTATTCTCCGTAACGCTCGGCGGCCGGTATATCTCGCCTGTGTTTGGATTGGGTCGCCAGCCGACGGCCGGGTTAGCGGGGGGCGCAGGCAAAGCTGCATGACGCGGATTCCTTTCAAACTGAAGGCTGGGCGCTGCTTGCACCGCGGGTGTCCGGCTCTCAACCTGCGGATAAGGATCTTCCATCAATAGGGCGTAGAGCATTCGCATCAGCCCGCCAACAAAACAAATCAAAGCAGCGAGCGGCACCACGATCTCCGCGACTTCACTAAAAAGGTTGATCGTTAGAACAGCCACAATCGGCACGACCAAAAAGGTGCTCAGCATTAATACGGCGCCTTGCCTCACGCCCTTGCTGCGCGGTGAAAGCTGTTTTCGACCCGGCACAAGGTACTGGGGCAACGCCCCTCCGGCCCCAAGTACAGCTATGACACCGTCAAGCAGGAAGCCACATCGCGAGCAGTATCTGATTACATCCGAGGTTTGTTGCTGTCCGCACTGGGGACAATACATTTGCAAGCGCCCTCTCTCAATCGCCAGCTGTTCTGTCGTTATTCACGCGCCGTTGGATCACCGGGTTAGATAATAAACCCAGGAGGACTGTTATCGGAAAGCATCTTCTTGATTGCGGCGGCGCGCGCCTGGTAAGCCGCAGCTTCGAGCAGGGTTTCCAAAAGCAGATCAAATAGCTGTTGCGCATCTCCCGATGGCATAGCTATGTCTTTCGAAAGGCAACCATCGTCAGCGAAGCTAATGAAGGCCTGTTTGCGAGTAGCTTCGACTTCCGTGAGATGACCAAGGATCCTGGCGGGCGTCGAAAGATATTCAGGGAGCGTCCATTCAAATGGATCGTCCCAGAGGTTTGCGGTTATGCCGCCAAAAGCGCGCTCAACGGCGGCGGCGCTTCTCAATATGCTTTCACCGATTGATAGTTGGCGCGCACCTGCGGCTTGAAGTCCGCTAGCGGACCAGCCAGGCAGACGATATAAAACCTCACCGGGCGTATTCTCAACTAAGGCACAG
>DATGYM010000103.1:0-4269 GCA_035297925.1 Pyrinomonadaceae bacterium
AACACCGCTGCGCATATTGATTATTGTTCCCACCTCCCAACTGCCGAGGATCGCGTTGCCAATTCCGCCGAAATCGAACCGCTTGCCCCTGCCCACCGGAAGATCGTAAACCGCGCTCAGGTTAAAGGTGCGGCGCACGTCGAAATTGTTATAGCCACGATCGGCATCATAGTTGTTGGCGTCTCCGCTGGGGCGAACGACCCCGCCAAATGGTTCAGCGGCGGTGCGTGCTTCGTTGGAGCCGGAAGTGTTACCGAAACTTTTCGAAAATGAATACTGCGAGTTGAGCGTCAAACCATTACCGATGCGGCGCGACAACGCGAGTTGCAGAGCGTTATAGCTGTCGGTTCCACCGCTGGTCTTGGTATCTATTTCCGCGAACGGGTTCTGCACTGCCGTGCCCGAGACGATGGAAAACTGGCGCACGGAAGTAACACCGATCACCCGTCCCGCTGCATTGGTGCGATTAACTACACCAGCGTCTGTCGGGATTGCCGTCCCATCCGGAATTGTTGCCGTGCCGGCGCGCAGCGTGTTCGAAAGACCACGAAGGAACAGATTACGTCCCTGGCTACCGACGTAAGCCGCAGTCGCCACTATTTTGTAAGGCAGCTCTTGCTGAAGCGAGAATGTATAGCTGTAGATCTTCTCGGGTACCTTGTACTCAGGAGCATAAGCGCGCGGCTGAAACGCACGGTTGTTTTGATTGCTCGTAAAGTTGGTGATGATCGCATTAATCGCTGCCGTCTGATCGGGGTTAAAAGTTAGTAATGGGCCACTCGTAAGGGTCGAGCTAATACGGTCGCTTTCAATCGGTTGAATTTGATCCTCTGTCTGCCCTGGCCCGTAAAAAATACCAAAGCCGCCACGAAGAACAGTGCGGCCACCCCCGAAGAAGCCGTCCCCTTTAGAATTGGGCGACCAGGTAACGCCGATTCGCGGCCCGAAATTCGTCTTTGACGCTTTGAAGAACGGGAGATTCGGCGCCTTCAGGCTGCCATTTGTTATGTCGAAGAGAATATCGAGATTACGAGCTTCGCGTAGTGGCGTGTAGTAGTCATAACGTAAGCCGTAGTTGAGGGTCAGGTTGGGTCTTACTTTCCACTCATCCTGCGCGTAGCCGATATAAAACTCCTGTTTAGCCAGACGTGTTCCGGTCGCGCCTCCGTTGAATGGCGAAGGAGCACTCACATCACCCAGATACTGAATCGAAGCTGGCGAATTTGTGAGTAACGCTTGCAGACTGTTGAAGACATAGGTGGTGCCACCCAGTCTGTCTGTGTAAATGCGGCTGGGACGAAATTCGATGCCGAACTTGTAGTTGTGATTCCCTCTACTCCAGCTCAAGTTATCGATGAAGGAAACTGAATACGCCGTGTACGGCTGACCGCGCCCGTTCGTTGCGCTGTTAGCGCGCAACAACCCGCCCGGCGTGGCTGTGCCGGCTGACGTGCCCTGTCCGGGAATCGCAAAGTTGGCGGTGTTACCCGAAATATTTATCACTAGCCTCGAGAGGTCGATTCCGTTGACCGTGGGCGCCTGACCGTTCGTTCGTGAGAACACGCCGTTGTAACCAACCTTGAACTCGTTGAGCAAAGTCGGCGTCAACAGCGATTGCAGAGCGAAAACACCGTTCTGTGGATTTGCGGTAAAAACTGCGCGCCGACCGGTGACGCCCTCCGGCTGATCATTCTGGCCGTTGTCGCGAAAGAATCTGAAATACGCCGAAGTCTTTCCGCTAAATCTGTAGTCGAAACGAAACGCGTAAGCACTCTCGTTCACACTTGCGCTCGACTGAAGTTGTGCCACATCAAAGAGGTTGGTTCCTGAGCCGGTTGAGACCGTAACGGCTTTGGGATCGCGAAACGCCGGCAGAAGCAATAACGTATTTGCGTTGCATGCGATCGTCCCGGTTCCAATTGGTGGACCGCAGATACGGGAAGCCGCACCGGGCACTGCTTCAGTTGAATTCAGACCGGCCCGGAGCCGGTATCCTTCGTAAGAAGCAAAGAAAAATGCTTTCTGCCTGATCGCCGGACCGCCAAATGAGCCACCAAACTGATTAAGTCGCAGCGTTCCCTTCTGGCCGATGATGTTGTCAAAGAAATTGGCAGCATCGAGCGCATCATTGCGAAAATATTCGAAGAGGGCGCCGTGGTAGTCGTTGCCGCCAGACTTTGTCACAACGCTAATTTGGCCGCCCGTACCCGTACCAAACTCTGCCGGGTAGTTACTGGACTCAACCCGGAACTCCTGCACATTCTCAAGACTGGACTGGAGCCGGAAAGGGGATGGGACTTCACCATTCAAGTTGCCTGGCGAAGCGTCAATTACAGCCGTTCCCTCCACGCCATCGTAGCGAATAATATTTTGCTCCACCGCGCGTCCATTGAAGCGAATGTCGCCATAGGTTCCAGAACCGCTGTTAACTGATCCCGGCGCTTGCAGGTAAAGTTGAGATAGCTGGCGTCCATTAAGTGGCAGACCTTCAACCTCGCGCGGATTCACGTTCGCACCCATCGCAGCCGAGCTAGTTTCCAGGGTGGTCTCCCCACCAACAATATTTACCGTTGCTTCGAGATTGGCAGGTTGAACAGTCAATGGAACGTTGACCTCCTGGCCCACAAGCACCTGGACGTTACCTGTCTTTGCCGATAAGTCTTTAGCGCTGACTGTCACTGAATAAACGGATGGACGCAGTGCGGAGAAAATGAAGTACCCAATGTCGTTAGTTGTCGCGGTCCGCCCTTCACCCGTCCGCTCGTTCTTCACAACCACCGTGGCCCCGGGCACCAACGCACCGTTTGAGTCTATGACCGTGCCGGTAATCCTTCCCTGATCGGTTTGTGCATTTGCCGTGAGCGGTAACACCGATAGTGCTGCGACGGCGATGATGGTAAGCACAAGGCGGCTTGAGAGCAGGGGGATTCTTCTATGCATTACGATTCTCCTCGGAATTGGAAGTAGAGCTGCGCGTTTGATTCGGAAGCTGTCCACACATCTTTTATGAAGAAGCACGAATCTCATTCAGCCGAAGTCGATTGAAATATTTGTTGGGCTGCAAGAGGGGAATTTATACGTGTAGGGTTAAGGCACTGTGAATAGCGCCTTAAATGTTTGTTAAGCCAGAAGCGAAGTCTTCTGCCGTAACAGCAAATCGTTCCTGTGAGATTCTTAAATTCCTTTTCAGCCTCCAGCAACTTCCTCGTAACACAGTGGTGAGACAGTCGTGATGGAAGTCCAGATGGAGGGTGGAAAGAAATGAAGGAGCAAACGCCCGGGATCGATCCGGGATTTAAAGTGACCTGTATCTCGTGTGGAGTGAAGATTCGCGAGAACGCGAGCGATGATGCTTATGGCCTGTGTTTGCGCTGCTTTTATGGAATGCTGGCGACGAGATTACGGGCGCAGAAACGCGTGATGGCGGGAGAGTTCGTAAGCGAGCGCTGATGAGTGGTCCATTAGCGGTCAGCCACGTCTTTCGGCCTCACAATCCATTCGAGGATGCCTTTCTCATCCGGGACTTTCTCCCACCTGGCAACTGTAAAATTAATCCTGGCTAGTGTGCCGGTCGTCATGTGCTCGACGCGATCCGTCATCAACCTCAGCAGTTCTTCCATTCCCGGGTTATGTCCAACCAGCACGACTATTTTTCGCTCTTCTTCGATTTGCGATACTACTTCCAATAATCGCAGCGGACTTGCTTCGTAGATTCTCTCGTCATAGCGAAGCTCCGACCTGAGCTTCCCAGTTTTTATGACTATCTCGATAGTTTCCCGGGCCCTGAGGGCGGGCGAACACACCAGAAGATCAGGCGCCACCTGCTTGTTTCTAATAAACCTGCCAATCATTTCCGCTGCCTTCTTGCCGCGTTCATTCAGTGGACGATCAAAGTCCTGAAGGCCAGCGTCCTTCCAACTCGATTTCGCGTGCCGCAGTAACAGGAGAGTCTTCATCGTTGGGTTTTAACATAGCGCTGCAAGTGAATTGCTGCAAAAGAAAAAGCCCCGTGGAGTCGGCACCGCCGGAGCTTTAGTCGTTTCAGGAGCAAACAGCAACGGGCAGATTCGTTGTCTCTGGTGTGGTGGCGGGAATACTCACTACCGGAGTTGAATCTTCTCCGTCCTTGACCGCTGTGCTGACCCCCCGTGATCAGCATCGAATCTGCAGAGTAGATCCAGATTTCTCGTATCGCTCTTTGCGCCTGCCGGTAATTCGTATCTGCAAGACATTGTTGCTGAGCAGTGCTAACTCTCCGTTACTGGCGGG
>DATGYM010000104.1:0-18952 GCA_035297925.1 Pyrinomonadaceae bacterium
CTTCCGGGGGGCGCGGTTGAGACTTTGGTGAAAACTGTAACCCATGAGCGGATCAAAAACTCTGATGGCCCTGCAAACTGGTTTGTGGGAGCGTCAATAGTACAGATTTCCGAAGCTGACCGCTCACAGCTATCGGCCTACCTGGATAAACGTTCCCGCGATACACCTCTCGCTAATTGACTTCGCGACTTAACAAATGTTCTCGTGCGGCTAGTCCATCTGTTTGGAAGATTGCGCGAGGTTGCGGGTCTTCGCGTACAGACTTGACGGCCCACTGACTCAGGTATTCTCCCGGCGGACTTTTTGGGCGCGTTCTGTTTCGGCTATCTGCTGTCGCAGTTGCAGGATTGTTTGCGACAGTTCGGCCGTGCGTTCGCTGACCAACTGTTCCAGGACAGCGTTGGCTTCATACAGGGCGTTGCCCTCACGCTCCAGATCACTCACCTGCAACCGAGATTGGTAAAGCTTCTGCTGCATCATCTGCTGTCGGGCGCGCTTTACGGTCGAATCAAGTAACAATATCCATGTGCCCTGTTCACGATTGAAGACATATACATCGGCAAAGACATCCGGTTTCGTTTGCACGTGGGGAAGGAAGAGGCTCTTACCTTCCAATGGGAGCACACCAAGAAGAAAAGGCACGCTTTCGGCCACATCCACGTTCACCGCCAGGTCTTTGAGACCGTAGGACTCGAGTTCACCACCTCGTTCGATCAGTTGACCGCTCGCAGTCACCAGCAGGTAGGCCGGCGAAAGCATGTCATCGGTAAGAGACAGAATAAAATCGCGGATGGGAGGAGGTAGATCTCTCATTTAGGCCCCCGACAGTTTCTTCGCCAGGCCGTGAAAGGCGTCTTCAACACCGAAGCCTGTTTTGGCGCTGGTCTGAATCACTTCCCAGCCCTTCTCACGCAAGGCCGCCGTTTCCCGCTCGCTGATACGCCATTGATCAGCGAGGTCCAGTTTATTCATAAGCAACAGAAACGGGACTGGCCCCAGGGTTTCATTCACCCTCGTCTGAAGCGCGAGGGCTTTGTACAGTGTGTCCTGACGGGTTCCGTCAACGACCAGAAGATAACCGGCCGCACCACGCAAATAAGACTTTCGCAGCTCATGCTCTGTCTCGGTCCCTTCAATATCCCACAAGATTAACATAAGCTCTGATGAGTCAAGCTGAACCACTTTCTTGTCTATCTTGACGCCAACCGTGGTGTGGTATTTCTCTGAGTAGATGCTCTCAACGAACCGCCGTACCAAACTCGTCTTGCCGACGGCGAAGGTACCCAGCATACACACTTTCTTCTGGATCATAGCGAGCGTGGTCCTCTAATTACTGTCAGTAACTATCACCTTGAGAGTTACACTGCGATTTGTTGCCCGGTCAGCATCGGTGAGCTCTTCGCGGAGCTTCTCTTTTGATCCCACCGTGGCTATCGTCAGATTGGGCCAGTTGAGCAGGTTCGCTTTCAATGCTGCTGCTACGGTCTCGGCCCGACCCTGGCTTAGCGTGCTGTTCTTGCTTTCAGTTCCGCTTCCGTCCGCATGGCCAGCGATCTCGAGTCTGACTTTCTTTTCTCCCGCCAACTGCCGCAAGTGCGCGATATCGGCCATTAGTTGGTCAAACTTCTCCTGCTGATCCGACCTGATTTCCGTCTGGTTAACGTCGAACATCAGCAGCGGGTTTTCAATTCGCTCAAGATCGAACAGCTTGTCTTCTCGGAATTGACTGACCCCCGGAAGCAAGCGAGCCACGCGGCGGGTCTCTAAAACCCACTGGTGCGAAGCGAACCCTTCAGCCTCAAGCAGGCCATCATTAAAGTGCAGGCCTACGGTTGTCGGCGGCTCCAGAGACTTTCTCGCCCTGGCCAGCACAAAGTCAGGTGTCAATGCCTGGAACGGCTGCCAACGCTCAACGACCAATTTCGAGTCGAGTCCGGTGCCCTGCATCATAATGGCCGGATCACGAGACAGAGGGTCGCGCAGTCCACTGACGAAATGTTTGCCATCCTGTTTTCCCGTGTCGGTGACTACGATGCCGGGTTCAGTTCGAAGTCTTGCGACGTAAGCATCCCAACGCCGTCGATCGCGCAGCCAGAAAAACCCCCAAACCGCCAGCGCCAACAAGACGATGCCCAGGATTACCCTTAAGGGAGTGAGCTTGCGGCCGGTGCTTATCTTTTGGTGTTCAAGGTCGTAGGCGGACTGCAAACAATCTTCAAGCAACGGCTGGGTGCCGACAAACGGAATAGCAGCCCCCGAAAACTCCTTTAGGGCACTGCCAAACTGAAGATGTATTTTTTCTACTGTCTCCTGGAAAACCTCCCTGAGCTGCTGTGGGGCGTTCCCGCGGATTACCCCGGCGAGGATGGCCTGCGGTCCCTGTTCGATCCAAACAGTCAATTCCCCAACCTGCAGTGCTTCAAGTTGTTCGCCCGGCCGGGTACTGAAGGAGTCTCGGACGAAATCCTGAATGGCTGTGAGCATTCCGGAAACCATGTCGACGTCCTGCACCTCCGCATTAGCAGCAGACACGTGACGTAACAACAGACCTGTCTCCTGGTGGATCAGAAAAACCTGTTCGACGCGAAAGAGGAGGGTATGCAAAAGCACTACTTCCGAGAATGGACGGCCGGTTTTGAGTGCTTCCCATCGCCAGGCCAAACCGCGGGCCGACATGCTATGGGCCAAAGTCTGATTGAAGGATTGGGCCATGCCGCTGAGAGCTGCAGCAATGGCTTTGCGTATCGCCGGCCCCATGATCGGGAAAATGGCGTCGGCTAGGGGTTGTGGGTTCTTTCGGACAGAATATTCCAGCGCAGCGGAAACGGTTGGAGCCAGGGCCGTGGTTAGATCTTCGTCCTGCCGGGATCGTACTGCGATGGCGTCGGGAAGTACGCGACTGACTTCCTCCACCTGTCGTTGCGGATCAAAGAGCCGCTCGTGCACCTGGGCCAACTGTGCCTCAGCCGGGCCGAGCAACAGACTGCGAAGTTCAGCCATGGTCCCTTCGTCCGAGCTGAACTCAGACTTGTCTTCATCGACGACACTTTGCCCGTCGGACGCCGTCATGAGATCTGTACCGGGGATACCCATCGGTTACACTGGACTAATCGCATCGGTAGTTAGTTTCCGCCGGGGATTTTGAAGTCGTTGTTCAGTCGCAGGGCCACCTCAGTGAATAGGGCCGACAGTGAGGCACGATCGGTCTTCTCGTGATTGAGTTCGGCCAACTCTCGTTCAAGCGTAGCCGAAACATCCTCGTGCTTGCGCCGAATCTCTTCATTCAAATTCTTCGACTGATCGAGAAGCTGCTGGCGCAAGTCGTGTTGTGTCTCCGTGCTCTGGTTGTAAAACTGAGTTAGCTTGGCGTCCAGCGATTTGATTACCTCCTGGAGTTCCCGTGACACTGTCTGGACTGAGCCTTCA
The DNA here is from genome assembly GCA_035297925.1 of Pyrinomonadaceae bacterium. Taxonomy (GTDB): domain Bacteria; phylum Acidobacteriota; class Blastocatellia; order Pyrinomonadales; family Pyrinomonadaceae; genus PSRF01. The sequence goes on from DATGYM010000104.1 coordinate 3,427, forward strand.
CGACTTTGCTGTTCCGCCTGAAGACGTTGACCGAGGGCCGCAAACTCCTTGTTCACGAACGTCTCCAATGCTTCGAAACGCCTCCTGCTGTCCTCGCGCAACTCAGAAGATTCCTTGATGAGGCGTTCCTCCAGGCGAGCGAACCTCTTGTCGTAGTCACGCATTTGCCCGCCGAAAAGAATTTCTCTTATCTTATCGACATTTCCACTTTCCATCTCGGTAGGTTTCTCGGCCGCTTCGCTCGAACTTGCGGCAGCAGCACCTTCATGACCATGTTGAACTGCGCTCATGATTCTTTCCTTTTCGAAATCTGGGACAGGTAATATCTGGAGTTGGACCGCGAGAAGGGAGACACCTTGACCCCACCCGACGCGGAGCCGAACTCTGTTTGTTATGCAGCTTGGACTGGAATTCAGGCTGTATATTCGTCCATGTCGCCGCAGAAAGCAAGAGAATCTGGATAGGAAAAATCGACATTGAGCGAGGCTTATTGCGAGGAGAACCTCGCGGGTGAACGCGATCGCCGATCACTATGCGTTGTCGGGTGAGGTCACGCAGACGCTCACTCGGGTCATTCAAGCACCCTTAGAAAATGAGCTTCGTCGGTCCTGCCAGATCATAAGAGCGGCGGCTGACGATGAGGTATTGGTTAGTCCAGCGCAGTCTGCGGAACCCCAACAAGTGAAACACCTGCAGGGGCAGAATCCGCGCGATACGCGTGTTGATAATCAGAAAGTCTTCATTGAGGGGATCGCGACGAACTCCGGGAAGAAGATGGACGTAATGCCCGACTTTCAGTTTGCGAAGCAATGCTGACAAATCGAGCCAGAACCGCTTAACTTCACGCCCAAGGAAGAAGCCATCATCACCCAATGTCTGGTACAACGGCAGCAGAATCAATCCCGTCTCGCAGGCTTTGATCTCACCCGTCCGATCTCTTGCCAAAACCTTACCGTGGCGAACGGCCTGAAAATTTCTAAAGCCAGGCGCCATCTTGAAGTTGTCTTCCGGAGCAATCGCATGACGGTGGCGTACCTCCACCACTCTTCTCCCGCCACCTGCCCGCTTGAGAAGTGATCGACACTGATCAAGTTCCGGCAGATCCTCGCGCCGAAAGTTTCCGGTCGCTGCGGTCGCATTCCAAATTACAGCCTCATGATGGTCCACCGAACTCATAGCCTCATGTTGTCCGGCTTCAACACCCATCGTTATGGCGCCTGAATTGTTGATGTATTCGAGCAGCGTTCCATCGATCTGTTCCTCCAGCCCAAGAACAATCGTCAAGGGGAAGCTCAGTGCAAAGCGGCGGTTGCGGAGAGTGTCGCCCACAGTAGCAAATGGCTCTCCGTCGGCCGAGGTGGTATGCAAATCGACAAAGTAAATGTCGCCTCGTGCGCGGCGGACCGCTTCCCTCACTACCCCAAGCAATTCGCTTTGTTCGAGGCGCTCCGACACCGCAGGAAGGTCACGCTTATCTGACTCGGCGGTCCGAACATTATCAGACGTCCATTGCCTGTTCAGATCGGCATCGATGTAACGAACTCCCTGTTTGAGAGCCCGTGTGTTTCCTCGAAGCAGGATTACCTCGCCACACAAGGCCGCTCTTCGCGCTTGCAGGAGAGGCCGCACGCGATCGGCAGCGAGCACACCCGCCGGCTCGTTTCCGTGAATGCCACCAAGGATTATCAGAGTAGGACCAGGCAGGGATCCCCGAATGGATGCAATTAGGTGTGCGCCCGGCTGGGCAGGCTGGCTCTCGGGTTTGAGTTGGGCAGTGGAGATCATGGTTCCGGCAATCCAGTTATTCACGTCTCGAAGCGCGCTTCACAGATGTTGCTCCGGTGTTTCTTCCGGAGGAGCAACGGCCGTAAAGTCCTCAGTGAAGCGCCGTTCATACTCCGTGAGGAGACTTATGACTCGCCCATAATCGGGTGAGCGCACGATCAGCCCCACATGCCAGGGCTGGCGCACACGATATACAATTTCGGGATCGTTATAGCGAGAAGTAGACGGGTTTTCCTGACGTGCCAGTGAAACAGCAATGCCGCCATACTCTTGGCGGACAATTGGCGGAACATAGGGCCGCCCAGGCGTGGCAAGTTCAATTCTGGCCCATTCGCGCCAAAGATTAATGCCAGTCGCCGCTGCGATAGTGTCGGCCGTATAGGCACCTCCAACGCGTGCTGCGACTTCAAGAAAATTGAATTGGTCGCTCGCCAAAGCTTCTGCTCCTGAAAAATTTGCGCTGTCGACCTTTCCGCCTATCCAAAACTGGGCAGTAGAAGTGGCGCCGATAGGATTCGCCTGGTGATGCGAGTCAGCGCGGCGGATGAATTCAGCGTGCGTCACACCCTGCTCAAAACCGAAACCGTCCAGCAGCTTCTTGTTCAGCTTGAGCAGAGCACGCTGTTCTGGCGAACCATGTTTCACGAAGTAAGAGATGGGGACACCCCCAAAGTGAGAAACCTCGAACGGTGGTGCGCCGTAACGTTCGACGCTCGCGAAAAGCACCTGGCCTCCCGCAACCAACGAATCGACGTGATAGACATCGCCGGGGATGAATTGCTCCAGCAGATGAAAGGCCGATCTTTCGTGCCACCGTTCGCGCGCGTCGAGGTCGGCGATTGTTCGCCACACTGCTTCCGGGTCGTGAAGTTTTTTTATGCCCATGGCGGACGCGCCAATGCGAGGCTTCAACATCCACGGCGGGGACGTTCGCTTCATGAATTCATCGATAACCTCATAGTTAACCAATGGGACAAACTTCGGCTGAGGAATGACAACTTCGTCTGCTCTGGAGCGCATTGCCAGCTTGTCTTGAAAGCAACGCGCGGTGGTCGTGCCCATGCCCGGAACACCCAGGCGTTCGCGGATGTAAGCCGCGCTGACAACGTCATACTCTTCCAGCGCTACGACGCGCGACACCCACCGGTGCCGCGCGACGTGGCTCGCCGCTGCAAGATAAGACTGCGCACTTGCCTCTCCGGGTATGGCGATGAGATCGTCGAGCGAGTCACGGGCCCAGTCAGCGCCGAGCAGTTTTGCCCTCGTTAGCAACACGACCCGGGCGCCCTGCCGTTTACACTCGCGGATGAAATCGTTGCCCTTGAAGAAGCTGGCAACACAAATGATGGTTGGCGCCTTTGGGTCAATCATAACGCGAGACGTAAAACGTTTACACGCCTACTCCAACACCTGGATGTTCTTCTGCCGGCAGAGCTCTTTGAGTTTCTTCGGCCAAACCGTAACGCTGACTTCGCCGAGATGTGCTTTGCGGAGCAGGAGCATCACCGTACGTGATTGTCCGATGCCTCCCCCAATGCTGAGTGGTACCGCGTTATTGATCACAGCCTGGTGATAGGGAAGATTAAGAAAGTCCAGTTGGCCAGTGATCTCCAATTGCTGCTTTAGTGTCTCAGCGTTGACTCGAATACCCATGGAACTTAGTTCGTGACGACGCCGGGTCACGGGATTCCAGACGAGAATGTCACCATTAAGTCCGTGGAATTTTCTACCGAGGTCGCCGGTGGTCTCGGTTACCCAGTCGTCATAATCCGCGGCTCGCATCTCATGTGGATAACCGTCCTCGAGTATCCACCCAATGCCATAGATAAAGACCGCCGGAAACTCCTGCAGGATTGCTGTCTCCCGGGCTTTTCGCGGCAGGTCGGGATATCTTTCCAGTAACTCCTCAGCATGAATGAAGGTTAGCTTTTCGGGCAGGTTGAGATACTTGTCAGTCTTTAACTGCGGGAAGAGGCCGTGAATGAAGGTTTCAGCCCCCTTGATGACGTTCCAGATGCTCTCAACCGTCTCTCTCAGGTATTTCAAACTCCGCTGGTCCGCTCTAATGGCCTTCTCCCAATCCCATTGGTCCACGTAGGCGCTATGATCATGATCAAGGAAATAATCCTTGCGTACCGCACGCATGTCGGTGATCAGACCCTCGCCGGGCTTCATGCCGAATTGCTTCAGCGCGACGCGCTTCCATTTGGTAGCAGCCTGCACTACCTGAGCATCGATCGGATGTTGGTCGTGGTCATTGGAGATGTGGAATTCAATGGGAGTGCGCGAGCCATCGCGATCCAGGTAATCGTTTACTCCACTCTCTACGTCAACGATCAAAGGGACCTCAACGCGCATTAGGTTGAGTTCCTGGCAAAGATTGTCTTCGATATACCGTTTGACGATAGTAATGGCCTGTTGCGTGGCCTTTGGACTTAACAAAGACTCGTAATCCCGAGGAAGAACTTTCTCCAGATCCTCGTAATTACCGATCCCCGGACCGGCGAGATCCGCTTGCTTACTCACCATGGTACTCATTTCTTTTCACCTCTTATTAGTGTTGGTATGAAAAGGCGCAACTGTTCGAAACAGCTTTACCTCGAATGCCTCTGCGGCGCGCAAAAGTCTTTAATGAGGTTGCAAGCGACATGCCGACGAGGCTGGCAACAAAATGCTTGCAGGCAGAGCTAGCGGGTAAGTGTTGCTGTGGAAGGCTTCGCTCTTATTGCGGGAAAACGCGCACGATCGCAAGTTCCAGGAGGGAGAAAAAGCCACGAGAACGATGTTGGATTAAGTAGTTCGGCGTCCGTCTGGTCTATACTAAGTGTAATGCTTGCCAACGCCCGGGATACGGACGACATAGACGACACGATGGCTGTGTCTCCCATCAGGCGTCTCCGCGGCGAGTTGCGCTTGCCGGGAGATAAATCCATATCCCATCGAGCCGCGATGATCGCCTCGCTCGCGCGCGGCCAATCGATACTCGAAAATTTCTCCACGGCGCAGGATTGCGCGGCGACTATCGATTGCCTGCGAGCCCTTGGTGTTCGCGTGGCACAAAGTGAATCTACCATCATAGTCGAGGGGAACGGAATTGCGGAACTGCAAACACCGTCACAAACACTTGACGCGCAAAACTCCGGCACAACTATGCGTCTGCTTGCGGGCATTCTCGCGGGCCAACCTTTTACCACCACTATCACCGGCGACCTATCGCTCGTCACTCGTCCGATGCGGCGTGTGGCCGAACCCCTGCGTATGATGGGCGCCGAAGTTGAACTGGACGCGCGTGACTGCGCTCCGCTGCGCATCACGGGCCGCCGTCCGCTGCACTCGATTAATTATCAAACGCCGATCGCCAGCGCTCAGATCAAGTCCGCAGTGTTACTTGCCGCCCTGGCAGCCGAGGGCATCACGACTGTCGCCGAGCCAGTCCAAACGCGCGATCATACCGAACGTTTGTTACGTGAATTCGGAGCGCAGATCGAGTGGGATGAAAAGGCAGTCAGCGTTCAGGGTGGCGTCGAGTTGCAGTCACGGCAGTTAGTGATCCCGGGAGATATTTCTTCAGCGGCCTTTTTCATTGCTGCCGCCGCTTCCCTTCCCGGCTCAGATTTGGTTATTCGCGAAGTGGGTCTCAATCCGACAAGAACCCACTTCCTTGCGACACTGAAAGCTTTGGGCGCTGACATCAACGTCACGGAAGAACGGCTGGAAGCAGGCGAGCCGGTTGGATCCATTCACGTGCGTGGTGTCCCTTTGAAAGAGACGACAAGGCTGGATATTTCCGGCGCTTCCGTCTCAAATCTTATCGACGAACTTCCGTTGCTTGCGTTTCTCTCAGCCAGCCTCGGCTGCGAAATGACGTTGCGCGACGCCGGGGAATTGCGCGTCAAGGAATCGGATCGAATTGCGGCCACGGTCGCAAACCTGTCCAGCATGGGTGCCGCGATAGATGAACGTGTGGACGGCTGGCGACTGGAAGCAGGCGGAAAACTGCAGGGCGCCTATCTGTCGGCATTCAACGACCATCGCATCGCGATGAGTTGCGCCGCGGCCGCGCTTTCCGCATCGGGAACCTCGCAAATTGCCGGTGCGCGAAACTCTGTGGCAGTGTCGCTGCCGGAATTCTGGAGGCTGCTGGAGACGGTAGCTGAATAGTTCAGGCAGCGGATTCTGCAGAGAAGACGCTTTTGTCTGCTGTTGCTTTTGCCGTCGACTCCGGTAAAAATCTATCCGCTGCTTGATTACTAAAACAAGAACAAGAGGCCCTTATGATGACGATTCCCCAAGATGACAGTGCGTCCGCGGCAACTGCACCTAGATCAGCCGCACTCAACCGTGACCCTGCCTTACCCCTGAGTAACAACGAACATCTGCTGAGATGGGTCGAGAAGATGGCGCTACTCACACAACCGGCCGCGATTCACTGGGTAGACGGTTCGGCCCAGGAAGACGAGACCCTCAAGGCAGAAATGGTCGCCAGCGGCACTTTCATTAAGCTCAATGAGGAGCTTTGGCCCGGCTGCTACTACGCGCGTTCGGATGCGAGCGACGTCGCTCGTGTCGAAGATCGAACTTTCATCTGCTCGCTGTCAAAAGACGGCGCGGGTCCAACCAATAACTGGGAAGAGCCGTTTCAAATGCGCCGCAAACTCAAGGAATTGTTCAACGGCTCAATGCGCGGACGCACGATGTATGTCCTGCCTTTCAGCATGGGGCCGGTGGGGTCACCAATGTCGCAGATTGGCGTGCAACTTACAGATTCGCCTTACGTGGTCGTGAACATGCGCATAATGGCGCGCATCGGTTTGCCGGTCTACGCGGAGATTGATAAGGACGCCAAGCGTGTGGTGCCCTGCATGCATTCCGTGGGCGCGCCGCTCGCGCACGGTGAACAAGATGTGCCCTGGCCCTGCAATAAGGAGAAGTACATCGTTCATTTTCCCGAGACACGTGAAATCTGGTCGTATGGCTCGGGCTATGGGGGCAACGCACTGTTGGGCAAGAAATGCTTCGCGTTGCGCATTGCTTCAAACATCGCCCGCGACGAAGGTTGGATGGCCGAACACATGCTGATTGTCGGCGTCGAAGATCCCAAAGGCGAAAAAACTTATGTGACTGCCGCTTTTCCCAGTGCTTGCGGCAAAACTAATTTCGCCATGCTGATTCCGCCGAAGGGTTTTGAAGGTTGGAAGGTTTGGACGGTGGGAGACGATATCGCATGGATCAAGCCCGACGAGAATGGATTGCTGCGCGCGATTAATCCCGAGGCCGGTTTCTTCGGCGTTGCACCCGGGACCTCTGAGAAGACCAATCCCAACGCGATGGCCACGCTCGCGCGCAACAGCATCTTCACGAATGTAGCGCTAACCCCCGAAGGCGGAGTTTGGTGGGAAGGTATGACTGAAGAGCCTCCCGCTGAATGTTTCGACTGGCAGGGCATCAAGTGGACGCCGCGGATCGGCAAAGAAACCGGTGCGAAAGCCGCGCACCCGAATGCTCGCTTTACTGCGCCGGCCGCGCAGTGTCCAACGATTGACCCTGCCTGGGAAGACCCTAACGGCGTACCGATCAGCGCAATCATTTTTGGTGGCCGGCGCGCCACGACAATGCCACTGGTCTACCAGGCCTTCAACTGGAGCGCAGGCGTCTACACCGGGGCCACCATGGGCTCAGAAATGACGGCTGCCGCCGCCGGCACAATTGGGAAAGTACGTCGCGATCCAATGGCAATGCTGCCGTTTTGCGGTTATCACATGGGCGATTATTTTCGCCACTGGATTCGTATGCAGCGTTCACTCAGCGAAACACCGCGCATCTTTCACGTAAACTGGTTCCGCAAAGATGATGAAGGCGGTTTTATGTGGCCGGGCTTTGGCGAAAATATGCGAGTGCTGAAGTGGATTGTAGATCGGGCTCGCGGACGGGCGCTCGGCAAAGAGACGCCGATTGGCTGGGTGCCTCATTATGAGGATGTTGAGTGGAAAGGTCTTGATTTTCCGAGAAGCAAGTTTGACGCGTTGCAGGCATTCGATCGCGAAGCGTGGCGCAATGAAGTTCTCGGACATGAAGAACTGTTTCTTGAATTGCACGATCGGCTGCCTCCGGAAGCAGTTTATGAACGCGAACTGCTGATCTGCCGGCTGTGAGCTGGTTAAGAACCAATTGCCCATCAGGCTGAGTGATCCGGAAGGTGACGAATTCTGCAGGTTTAAACGGCGCGACCGCGACGACCAAGGTCCATTGCCCCTAATCGATATCGTCCTGCGTCATTGCTCCTGGCGGTAACGACTCTTGAGCGGAAAAAAGGGGAACCAGTTACTGGTTCCCCTCTCAGTTTGGCCGATTCGATTCTTTAGGCGCTGGCAACGCTTACATGCTTCTCCAGCATGCGCGAGATCGACTCTTTGCTGGTCGCTCCCACAACACGTTCCACTTCCTTGCCGCCACTGAACAGGATCAACGTCGGAATTCCCTTGATGCCATAGCGTTGCGCAGTTGAACTGTTGTCGTCAACATTCACCTTCACCACGCCGGCACTGTCGCCAAACTGCTCGGCAATAGCGTCGATTGTCGGCGCCAGCATACGACAGGGTGCGCACCACTCGGCCCAGAAATCCACCAGCACGGGTTTGCCCGCCTGCAACACTTCCTTTTCAAAGGAACTATCTGTCACACTTGAAACTTTCTCGCTCATTTATGTTCTCCTCTACCTTGGTTCTTTGTAGGGCAGGCCTTCCAGCCTGTCCTTCCTCGCAAAATAGGACAGACTCGAAGTCTGTCCCATTCTATTGACGTTGTCCTTCGATGAAACTCTTAAGCACGCGTGCTCGCGAAGGATGGCGAAGTTTTCGCAATGCTTTTGCTTCTATCTGCCGAATGCGCTCGCGCGTCACATTGAAGTCCTGTCCCACCTCTTCCAGAGTGCGCTCGTGGCCTTCCCGGTCAAGCCCAAAGCGCATGCGTATCACACGCTCCTCGCGCGGGCTCAAGGTTTGCAGCACATCGCCCGTTATCTCACGCAGGTTTGAAGTGATCACTCGCTCAGCAGGGCTGGTGCTCGATTTGTCTTCAATCAAATCGCCCAGTTGCGAATCGCCACTTTCCCCGATTGGTGTTTCCAGAGAGACTGGCTGCTGCACAAGCTTTCGCGCCTTGCTGACTTTCTCGACAGACATGCCCATCTTCTTGGCAATCTCTTCAGTCGTCGGTTCACGGCCGAGCTCGCGAACCAGTTCGCGTGACGTGTTCCTCAGCTTATTGATCACCTCAATCATGTGCACTGGGATGCGAATTGTACGCGCCTGATCAGCTATCGCGCGCGTGATGGCCTGACGAATCCACCAGGTGGCATACGTCGAAAATTTATAACCGCGACGCCACTCGAACTTGTCTACTCCCTTCATCAGGCCGAGGTTGCCCTCTTGGATCAAATCAAGGAATTGCAGTCCGCGGTTTTGATACTTCTTGGCTATGGAGACTACCAGACGGAGATTAGCTTCAGTGAGCTCGTGCTTTGCCTGTGCCGCCTGGGCCTCACCCGTTACAATCATCTGGTGCGAACGCTTAATCTCAAGCGGCGAGACGTGATGCTCGGCCTCAATGTCTTTCAGACGACGTTTGGCTGCGGATATCTGTTTCTTTAGCTCTTTGACTTCTTCGGCTTTAATGCGCTTTTTGGAAAGCTTGGCTGTGTTGCTTTCAATCTCGCGCTCCAGCGTTCGTGTTTCCCTATGGAGCGTAGCGATAGCGTTGATTAAGCGTTGCCGAATGGCTTCTTTCAAGTGAAGCTGTCCGATCTCGTGGACGATCTCAAGGCGTGTGCGAGCAACTTTGCGCCGCAGCCGGGTTAGTTTCTTGGAGCCTTTGCCACGCCTGAGCTTCTGCTCGGCGTTGAGTTGCCCCAACTCCTTGAGTCCGCGTTTGTAAAGTTTGCGGATGTTTCCAATGCCCTCGATGGTCCAGGCAAGATATTCCTCTGTCTTATCCTCATGCTCCTCAGTTTCCATCTGATCCGAGAATATGACGACGTCGCGTATGCCAATCGTCCCGGCCTCGAGCTCAGCGCCTATCTTCAACAACTCCGCCACCGCCATCGGCGATCGCGTGATTCCTTTTTGCGCCCGCTTTTGTCCCCATTCAATCCGCTTGGCAATAGAAACTTCCTGTTCGCGTTTCAGTAGCGGCACCACTCCCATTTCGCGCATGTAAACGCGAACCGGATCGGAAGTCTTGTCCAGCTCACCGGCAGACAGGTCTAATTCCATCTCTTCCGGCGCAGTGTCATCGTCTTCAGTCTGGACGACCGAAGAAGAAGTCTCTCCAATCACCGGCTCGTCTGTCTCAGCTCCGGAAATGCCGGCGGTGGCCAGCTTTTCCAAGACCTCATCGATATCTTCGATCGATACTGCATCCTCCAGGAGCTCCTCATGAGCTCCTGAAAAACTCGGCTTAACCGAATCCATTGGCTCAACCCCATCAGAATCTTTCTGAAGCCTACTCAATTGAAGACCGTCCTTTCATGCGAGACCTGACTTGCTGTAGAGGGCCGTCTCGCCCCCAACTCTCTACTGAATCCCTGAACTATATACGAACCTGCCAGAATTCTAGTTTCTAACCGCCAAAACCTGCTCTTTCGCCGTTTGCTTCCTTCTCGTCACGGTACTGCCGACGCAGGGCCTCAAACGTGACACCACATCTCTTATGGTAATGTTTGCCAAAACTCGCTCGACCGCCGTGTCTACCTCGTCAAGCACCTGGTTCAGCACCGTTCCAATATTCACCCCCACCGGGCAATGACGATTGGGAGGATGACGATGCAATGAAAAGACACCGCGGTTCTCAACAGCCTGGTAGATATCGAGCAACGTGATCTCTTTGGGCTCTCGGGCCAGCTTTGATCCGCCCATGGCTCCCGACTGCGAAACGACGAGCTTGGCCTCAGCCAACTCACACAGCATTCGGCGGATAACTACCGGATTGGTGTTAACGCTTTCCGCTACCTGCTCTGATTTGAGGGGCTCGTCATCGGCCCAGGCCATGAGCGTCAGAACGTGAACTGCAACTGCAAACCGGCTACTGGTCGACATAGGTTATAACTGGGGTATTCGTCTGTAACAAATATAGTTACAGTTGCCCTATTTGTCAAGACTCCAGTTTGGAAATTCCGCGCTGGCGCTGCGAATTTCTGCGACGGAGGGACATCACATCGTGGAAAAGCTCGATCCCACCGTTATCAGGGCGCTGGAATCTTGCCACGACTTAGGTCGTAGACCACCGGGCAAAGCCCTCATTCAGGGGTCCCTAAAAACGCAGTTGAACCAAATTCACACAATTTTGTGTTTGGCTAAAACCAGAAGCGAACGGTTCTAATGCAGATTTCAGCCGGGGAAAATCTCCCTACTGCCCTTTAGCTTAGAGATGCACGGCTCCAACGCTTTCGTTTACCGTAATGTTCGCCGTGTCGGGTCTACCGTGAGTAGATTGGCATGATCATTGCTCCCAAGGGGTTTATTCCAACGATTGGCGTTGAAAGTTAATTTAAAAAGGAGACAGCCCATGTTGTGGACGATTCTAGTGATTCTGCTCGTACTCTGGTTAATCGGATTTCTTGGTCACATTGGCGGCGGACTTATTCACCTGCTGCTGGTCATTGCGTTGATTGTGTTCATCATCAACCTCGTCTCAGGTCGCAGAGCTGTATAGCGGCCTCGGTGTTCGTGGATTGAACGAACTCTAAGCGGCGATCGCCGTTCAGGGTTTACGATCCGCATGGTCCAGGACAAGACAGAGACCTTGCTGCCCGCGGGGTAGCTGGTTTCTCAAAAAGCCCTGGCGGAAACGCCAGAGCATCGTCCACAGCAGGCAACGCTTCTTCAATGCTGGGGGGAGCGTTGCTTCTTGTGGATTTTTTTCAAGCGGAGATAAGACGTGCCAGCCGGAAAGTCAGCTAAAAAGAAATCATCCAGGTCCAGTTCAAAAGCCTCAGCCAGGAAGACTTCTGCCAGCGGTTCGCGCAAGACCGGCGCCGCTAGTAAGGGCAGTAAGCGCAAATCCAGCAAGAAGAGCTCGGGCATACTGCAAAAGGCGAAGACTGCCTTGAAGGCGAAGACTGCCTTGAAGGCGGTTTTTGTGGGCGCGGCGACGGGAGCGGCTGAGGGCGCTGTGACCGGCGCGGCCGAAGCAGGCGAAAAGATTACCGGAGCGACTGCGGCGCCACCGGCAGAGCAAACGGAAGCGACGAAACAACCCACAAAACGCGCGGCCAAGAAGTAAGAGGGACTGAGTCCTCACCGCCTCTCTGCGCAATTCCGGCGAATTCAAAGACGAACCGCACCGGGTTCTATTTACCACAGGGCCGGTGCGCCAATAATTTCTGCTACCACTCGACACACTTCGCTGTTAGAATTTATAAAAACTAGCGAAGGAACAACTTATGCCAGAACAACGCGGCAAGCAGGCAACTGCCGATGTTAAATCCGAATGGACCCGTGCCTATCAAATCTATCTGCGAGCCCCAGGCGACCGCTACGATAAGAAGAAAGACCGCACCGCGCGGATCGACTCGGTGGCCCACGAGTTGAGGCTGACGCGCAAGCAGGCAAAAAGGCGCGTGAGAAACTATGAAGCCTGGCAGCGAAACATCAAAAAGGGATTGGTTGAGCCGTAGAGCATTCTAAGAGGCCGTTTTCCTTCGACAACCAATCCAGTCTGCCCAGGACTGTCCTAACTCGAACGCTTATAGCCAATACGAGAATGGAAGCTGGGGATGAGCTATGAATCGGCAACCGATCACCGTCAGTCTCGCCCTGATTGTCCTGATCTGTTTTTTCCTGCCCTGGATTCAGGTGAGCTGCGGCACGAGCAGCAGCCGGCTGACCGGTGTTGACATAGCGCGAGATGGACACACCGCTCTATGGATTATCCCACTGCTGATGCTGGCGGTTCTCATACTCGGACTGGCACGGGAGTGGCGAGAAAAGCGGCCTTTTTCGGCTGCGATTGCACTGATAGCCGGGCTCGTTAGTACCTACCTGATGAATCGCGAGAGGCTGCGCGCCGTAGATACATCCGGCGTCTTAGCTGTAAGCCTTACCGGCTGGTTTTGGCTCGGCCTCATCTCTGCGCTGGCACTGACCTTCCTAAGTCTATGGGGAGTACTCAAACCTGCAGATAAGACCCCTTAGGCAGTGAGCGGTAAAGCTTCTTCTCCCTGCCCTCACTCCGTCACGCCACACAGCCAACCCCAGCAATTCAACATGTACCGTTAGAGATTTCCGTTCGATCACAATTTGTCCAAAGGGCCTGCTCGTGACAGCCACAATCCATTGCTGTTAGCCATCGCTTCTATGAGCGCATCGCAAATCAACTGTGCATCCAAACTTCGCCGTTGCTTTTCAAAGCTTCCGAGCTATGGTTACAATCCAGGCATCCCCAAAAAATATTTTCAGTGACCAGTAATCAATGGAGGCAGCATGAATCTGATTTATGGTAGTCGCTCTGCTTGGCTCGGTGTGTTTCTACTCATCAGTGTGGCTCTGGCGCTTGCGTCGTCCTGTACCAACGCTCCGAACTCGCCTTCCGTTTCTGACGCGAAGGGCACGCCGGCAGAAGCTGAGAGATTCATCGCCGATGCCGAGAAACGGTTGTTCGATTTGAATGTGAAATACAGCCGCGCTGATTGGGTAAAGAGTACCTACATCACTGACGACACGGAAGCGCTCTCGGCGGACGCGAACAAAGAGGTTATAGCTGCGACCACCGAGCTCGCCGACCAATCCCGCCGGTTTGACGGTTTGCAACTGCCCCCGGATGTCGAGCGCAAATTGAAGCTGTTGAAATTGTCACTAACCTTGCCGGCGCCCAAAGACCCGGCGGAACGAGATGAATTAACCAAGCTGGCCGCTTCGCTCGAAGGTGACTACGGCAAGGGCAAGTATTGCCCGGAAGGCGACAAGGGAAAATGTCTCAGCCTCGGCGATATGGAAGAGATCATGGCCAACAGCCGTGACCCCGAGGAACTGAAACGCATCTGGCTCGGTTGGCATCAGGTTTCGCCCCCCTATCGCAAAAACTATGTGCGATTTGTCGAGCTGAGCAACAAAGGCGCGCGCGAAATGGGATTCAAAGATACTGGCGCAATGTGGCGCGCAAAGTATGACATGGAGCCGGACGCCTTCGCGGCTGAAATGGAAAGGCTCTGGCAACAGGTCAAACCGCTATACGATTCACTCTACACTTACACTCGTCGCAAACTTTCAGAGAAGTATGGAAAGGAGATCGTTCCGGTCGATGGGCCGATTCCCGCGCACCTGCTCGGCAACATGTGGGCGCAGGAATGGGGGAATATCTACCCATTGCTCAAACCTGAAAGTGGTGGCGATCGTGGATACGATCTGACGCAAATACTTAAAGCGCACAACACCGAACCGAAACAACTGGTGCATTACGGCGAGTCGTTTTTCACTTCGCTCGGTTTCGACCCGCTGCCGCCGACATTCTGGGACCGCTCACTGTTCGTTAAGCCCGCAGACCACGACGTGGTGTGTCATGCGAGCGCCTGGGACATCGACTACGAAAAAGACGTGCGGCTGAAAATGTGTATCCAGATCAACGAGACGGACTTCACCACAGTGCATCACGAGCTGGGACACAATTATTATCAGATGGCCTATTCCGGCCAGCCCTTCCTCTATCGCGACAGCGCCAACGACGGTTTTCATGAAGCAATTGGCGACACGATGGCTTTATCTGTCACCCCGCCTTACCTGAAGCAGATCGGTTTGATCGACAAGGTGCCAGACTCAAACGCCGACATCGGGTTCCTGCTGCAAAGAGCGCTCGATAAGGTTGCGTTCCTGCCCTTTGGCTATCTGGTCGATCAATGGCGCTGGAAAGTTTTTTCAGGCGAGATCGGCCCGAACGATTACAACAAAGCCTGGTGGGACTTGCGCGCTAAGTATCAGGGCCTGGCGCCGCCCGCACCACGCAGTGAAGAGGATTTTGATGCCGGCGCAAAATATCACGTGCCCGCCAACACGCCTTATGCGCGTTACTTTCTGGCCGCGATTCTACAGTTTCAATTTCATCGCGCCTTGTGCCGCGAAGCAGGATTCAATGGCCCGCTGTATCAATGTTCGATTTACGGAAACAAGAAAGCCGGAGAGAAATTGAAACAGATGCTAACGATGGGATTGAGCAAGCCCTGGCCGGAAGCCTTGAAGACGATGACCGGGGAAGACAAAATGGACGCCACGGCAATCATCGATTACTTTGCGCCCCTCAAGACGTGGCTCGACGAGCAGAATAAGAAGCCTTAAGAAATTTGGTTCCGGGTGGCTTTGCTTCTCTGAGAGAAAAGGAACGGGCAGCGGCAGCGCTTAAGCTCTACTTTTTGCGCTTGATAACGTCGGCCGCCAGAAAACTGAGTACAACATCGGGTGGCCAGGCTCGATGACTCGTGCCTTCTCGTATGGTCGCGCGGTTTACCTGCGTGATATCTAATAAGGTAAGCGATTTCCGCGAGGGGCCGGGTTTGTTTGACTGATCTTCGGAAGGGTTTGCTTCGCGCAGCGCCGGAACTACAGTATTAAGCCAGCCATCGAAGGACTCCTTCAAAGCCGTTTCCTGCTTTTCGGGACGCGGCGCGGCCGACCAAACCTCAGCCGGCACCAATGAAAGATTCCTGGATTTTTGAGCTGACTGTTTCATCATTCGCGCGAGAACACCATTAAACAAT
>DATGYM010000105.1:0-4195 GCA_035297925.1 Pyrinomonadaceae bacterium
TGGTTAGTGTTGTTGATCCAGTTTCGGCTGGCGTAATCGACAGCTTGGCGCGACCCGGTGGAAACATTACTGGGCTTGCTTCGCTCAGGAGTGACCTAGGCGGAAAACGGCTGGAATTGCTCAAGGAGGTTGTTCCGACGAGGTCACCGGTCATTGCTTGCTTATGGGATGCGAACGCGCCAGGTCCAACTATGCAATTTAAAGAGTATGAAAGTGCAGCACGCGGGCTGAACATCCAATTTCGTTCTATAGAGGTACGCGGCCCAGACCCTGATTTGGAGGGTGCCTTTCGAGCCATTGCGAAGAGCCGCGCTAATGCGCTTCTTGTAGTGGACAATCCTGTGCTGGGACCTCAGCGGGAGCGGATTGCATCATTCGCGCTTAGAACCCGACTGATTTCGATGTGCGAATCAAGCAATTCTGTCGAAGTAGGTTGTCTCATATCGTATTCAGCCAACCAAGCTGATCTCTTTAGACGCGCCGCGGTCTATGTCGACAAGATTTTGAAAGGCGCAAAACCCGCTGACCTTCCGGTGGAGCAGCCAACGAAATTCGAGTTAGTGATCAATCTCAAAACCGCAAAACAAATCGGCCTCACGATTCCGCCAAACGTGCTGGCGAGGGCGGATCGGGTAATCAGATGAGAAACTTTTGGTCCGTGAATATATTGCAGGTAATCGGCGTTTTGCCGCGTAGTCGATAATCTCTGTTTGGTGAAGGCTAACAATAGGATATCTCAAGACGAAAAGAGCACCTGGACCGTTAGCGGTGATCGTCGCCGCTGAGTACAGAACAGGGCCCATTCATTGAAGATGCGAATTTCTCACGATCAAAGTCGCGTAAAAAGCGGGCGAGCGCCATGAGTACCGGCGCCATCTGGAGCTCAGCAATTGCAACTTTAAGTGATAATGTATTTCGGCGCGTCTCAGGAGCTTGGGCATAACTCGAAGTATACAACGCAAAACAATTTTGTTGACACGCGAAGACCGCAATTGTACCGTCGTTAGACCATTGATCTTCTTGCCAGAACCTCCCGACGGCAGACCCTAATAGCGAGCAAACGGTGGCGTTGTTAATCGTGGTATAAAATGCGCCTTAAATGTTTCTTTAAACGAAATGACCCGCAGCCAGTTTCTCTCCGGACACATTTAGTTGTACTCGTTCTCGCACCTCTTCTGCCACTCTTGTTTTTTGCGGCGGTCATGTTCTGGCGAGATCTGCAACTGCGCTATGATGCCGTCGAGCGGGGGATGCGCAACACGGCACGTGCTTTGTCGCTCGCAGTTGATCGCGATATCGGAAACATTCTGGCCGTAGCCCAAACACTTGCTGCATCTCCGCACATTAGTAACCAAGATTTTAAAGCTTTTTACGAACTGAGCGCCGCAGCGGCTAAAAACAGCAATATTGCGGCGATCGCCTTATTTGATCGTAGGGGCGAGATGATCATCAATACAACGGAGCCGTTCGGGGTGTCACTGCCTAATCCCTTGCAAGGCAATAAAGGAAATCCGGAAAGCAGACGAGATCGGTTGCCACAGGGCAATCAGGCAATTAAGAGAGTTCTCGAAACTGGCCAGCCGCTTTTTTCCGATCTGTTCAGGGGACTGGTCTCTAAGTTAACTTTGCTTTCGGTTACTGTTCCGGTCCTGAACGATGGAAAAGTTGCTTACGCGCTCAGCGTGGCAGTTACCTCAGACCATCTGACGGACCTTCTTCGTGAGCAGGGGCTTTCAGCGGACTGGATGGCAGTACTAGTGGATCGGAAAGGAATCATCATTGCGCGAACGGCCGCTCCAGAGAGGTTCGTTGGCCAGCCGGCGGGATCACCACTAGTCCAACGTCTTTCCCGAGATGAAGAGGGCTGGGATGCGGGTTCGAGCCAAGAGGGCGTACCAATCTATTATTCGTTTGCGAGATCAAAGCTGACCCGGTGGGGCATTGCCATCGCCGCTCCACAAGTTGCAATAGACGCACCGATGCGTCAGTCAATAACTATTCTCACTGCTGGCGCGGTGCCGCTCCTGCTGGTTGCGGTTTGCGCGGCATTTGTTTTCGGCAGACGCATCTCGATTCCAATATCGAGCTTGGCACAATCCGCTGAAGCAATCCAGCGTGGCGAGAATATCGATTTTGGTCGATCCGCGGTGGCGGAACTTGAACAGCTGCATGTAGCATTGCTGGACGCCAGTGCGGCCGCACGAGCAGCAGAGACCGAACGGCAACAAAGAATTCTGGCCGATGCCAAAAGAGCAGAGGCAGAGAAAGCGCAAGACGCGCTCCGAAAGTTTGCCGACGAACTTGAACGTCGTGTGGCCGAACGAACCGAAGCTTTACGTTCTGCGAACAATGCGCTTCTGCGCGACATTGAGGAGCGAAAGAAGCTCGAACAGCAGCTTATCCAAGCGCAGAAGATGGAAAGTATTGGCACCCTGGCAGGCGGCATAGCCCACGATTTCAATAACCTTCTGAATATTATTCAAGGTTACAGCTTTCTTTTGCGAAACTCACAGGGTCATATTGACGAGGTCGAGGAGAGCTTAAATACCATTGATGAAACCGTTCACCGCGGTACTGCTCTCGTCCAGCAACTTCTAACGGTCGCTCAGAAAACAAGCGGTAAACCTGCACTGCTCAATTCCAATCTATTGATAGAAGGACTTATTAAGATCGTCAGAGAAACTTTCCCCAAAGACATCGAGGTGAGTTCCTCATTATATCCCAATCTTCCGCCGGTCATGGCTGATAAGACACAATTGGAACAGGTAGTGCTCAACTTATTGGTCAACGCCCGCGACGCAATGCCCGAGGGCGGTCGTTTGAGCCTAGAAACCAGTTTAGTCCCTGGGGCGGAGCTAAGTTCCAGTGGAGCTGGCGCGGACTGTTACGTTTGTATCAAAGTGACAGATACCGGGATCGGAATGGATCAACGCACCCGAAATCGCATATTCGAGCCCTTTTTCACAACCAAAAACAAAAGCCAAAGCACGGGCCTGGGACTGTCCGTAGTGTACGGAATCGTTAAAAACCATAACGGCTTCGTGGAAGTAGAAAGCAAGCTAGGTTCGGGCACAACTTTTCGCGTTTATCTACCCGTTAGCAGTAATTCTCAAGAAAGTATCCCGCAGAGAGTTAAAGCGGAGCCAGGCGCAATTAGATCCGATCAGGCTTCGACGATCTTAGTGGTGGAAGATGAAGTCAAGGCACTTGATCTTTTAGCCAAGGTGCTTTTGCGGCAGGGTTACAATATTTTCAAAGCATCCGACGGACAAATGGCTCTTCAAGTCTTTGAACAGCATAAAGACAATATCGACGCTGTCCTGCTGGATTTGGGTCTTCCTAAAATTACGGGTAGAGATGTGCTGCATAAAATTAAAAAGGCCAAGCCCAATGTGACAGTCGTCATCGCGAGCGGCTTTTTTGAGGCGGAGCTTGAGGGAGAAATCGGTGAGTCCGGTATTGCCGCGTTTTTACAAAAGCCTTACAGACCCGATGAGGTCATTAGAACACTCGACAGTGCGATTCGCGGAGAGGCGTGAAATCTTCGGAACGCATTCTTCCAGAGGGACCGCACAGACAAACTAACATTCGGCGAGGGCAGACTTCGCCGGTCGCAGTGGAAGACGTTGCACGTGTGCTCGCCGCGCGGGTCGCCAATCCACAGCCGCACATCGGCAAGATCTATCACCTGATCGGTCCGCAGTCCGAGAACATGCATGTCTATGCACAGTATTCGTACCTCCTGGCCATGATAAGAGGTTATCGAGGCGATTAACTGTGGACAGCGATAAATCCGTCGACTGGAAAGCGGCAGATCGTCGACCCAGAGGGCGAATTCATCCCCGGTGAGATAATCATCAAGCTGTACTGTGGGAAACGGATTGGCGCCTATGTGACTATCGCTGGCGATGCGCTTTTTAAGGTTGCGCCGGACGGCTATACGCTCGAAGCTGTTGGCTCAGACTTTTCCAAACAAACGCGCCAGAAGCAAATGTTCAGCGGCGAGACCACGTCTCTCTAACCAAACGGGGCAAATCCCGCACCCAGTCTTCCTGGGTGACGCCACCGGGGTAGACTACGTGCCCAAAATCGTCCTTTGTATAAGCGATAACAAATGACGCATGTGCGACTTGGTAGTCGCGGTCACCAAGCGGAGCCTGGCGAGCGAGTGGAAGCGCTGCGGCGTGCTGAGCAG
>DATGYM010000106.1:0-4553 GCA_035297925.1 Pyrinomonadaceae bacterium
CTTCCTGGTGGCTTTACACTGCCGACTGCTCACCGCTCACCGCTCACACTTCGAGCTGTTCCAGAACAACCTGGGCGATTGCGTGTTCGCTTGTGTGCGATATTGAGAGATGCGCGGCGGTTGCGCCTGATTTTTGAAACAGTTTCTCCACTGGCCCGTGAAGAATAAGATATGGCGCACTCGATTCGCGTGCGCCGACCTCCACATCCTGCCAACTAATGCCGCCTCGCCATCCAGTTTGTAATGCCTTGAGCGCCGCTTCTTTTGCAGCAAAGCGCGCGGCATAATGTTGCGCCGCCGCGGCGCCGCGACTGTCGCAGTAGCTGCGTTCGACGGGCGTAAAGACCCGCTCGCTAAAGCGTGGCGTGCGCAGCAACACTTCGCGAATACGCTCAACTTCGATAATGTCTATCCCTATGCCGATGATCATAAGCGATCAGGATTTGGCAAACGCCGGGTTTTTCTGGCGACGTCATGACGGCGTGCAAGCACTCGTTTGCGCGCCACTCGAACAAGCCGGCTTCGTCAATGGTTTTTCAACTCGCGGTGGCGGCACGAGTCCGATGCCGCAGGACGCGCTCAACCTGGCGGGCTTCAACGAAGACACAGCGGAAAACATTCTGGAGAATCGCCGCCGCTTTCTCAAGCTTTTCCCGCGCGACTCGGGAGACTGGGCACTCGCTGGCTGCTGGCAGGTCCACGGTGCCGATGTGCGTCTGGTCAACGATCGCGCTGCAGCAAAGCCGGCGGAAGATGCACACGGCGATACGATCTACTGCGACGCGATTGTCAGCAATGCACGCGGCGTGCTGGCCGGCGTTAAGACGGCTGACTGTGTGCCGCTCTTACTTGGGGACCCCGTAACTGGCGGTTTTGCCGCGGTACATGCCGGCTGGCGCGGCACGCTCAATGAAGTGGCAATCAAAGCGCTGGAACGACTGAGCGCGGAATATGGCACGAAGCCGAAAGACATATTGGTTGCGGTCGGTCCAGCGGCTCTCGCCTGTTGTTATGAAGTAGGGGCCGACGTGATCGAACCATTCCGAAGCAAGTTTCCGGCTCAGAAACTTTTCAGCGCCACACGTACGAACCACGCCTGCATAAATCTACTGGAAGCGAATAAACAGCAATTGTTGTCAGCCGGAGTTGAGCCGGAAAGAATATACAGCTCACCTCTATGCACGATGTGTCGTACGGATTTGTTTTTCTCCTACCGGCGAGAGAAAAGCTTGCTGGGAAAGGTCGGCCGGTTGATGTCGGTGATCGGAAGGGACGAGGATAATAGGGGAAGAGGGTAAAAGGGGAATGGGCCAGCTCGTTTATTCGCACCACCTTACCCGCTTCCCCATTTTCCCTTTTACCCGTTTACCCTTTCGCCTTTCCAGTCTTCTTCATTCCACATTCAGCCACATCTTGACTTCGCGGGTTTGCGGTGGAAAGCATGTATCGTCGTTGCAGGCTTGATAGCGTAAACGGCCCTTTATCTCGGCAGACTTGGCAGCGAAGTTTCCTGGCACTATCACGCTGAATCTTATTGTCGTGCGCCCCTCGAAAACCGACACCTTGCTTTTTGAGAACTTCAAAGACCGCAAGAGGGGACGAGGATAAAGTGCCGGACCAAACCGAATTCCCTGTGGCGCTTCCAACTGAAGTTGCGTAGCGATCAAAAACTTTTCCAGGGGCCGGTTTGAGTTGACGTGATAACCGGAAGGAATTTCCATGACGAAGGCCCCCTGAACGGTGCGCCCGCGTCTGGTGTGATCAGACGTAAACGACCCAGTCACGGGAATGTTGGGTGCTGACTGCGGCGCTGGGATGGCAAACAGATTCACGGGCAGAAGAAGCAGCGTGGTGGTCAGGGCCAGTTTGGTTATGAATCGCATATGGTTATAGTTTGCTCAGATTCCTTTGAAAGAAGGTGAGTTGCTTCAGGATTTTGGATTCGGGTTAAGTTCAAGCAGGCAAGCCGGTCGTTTGGGTTATCGCGGCCAGTTGGCCGCAGGCTGCAAAGATATCTCGGCCCCGCGGCTTACGCACAAATGCGTGCACGCCTTTCGATTCGAGGATGCTCTTGAACATTTGCACACGCGTCGCCGGTGAAGGCTGATAGGGCAACGGAGCCGCCGGGTTGTGCGGAATCAAATTAACTTTTGCGTGCAGATCGTGTCGGTTGAGCAAATTTGCGAGTTGGCGCGCCTGTTCATCGGAGTCGTTTATCCCATCCAGCATTACGTACTCAAAAGTGAATCGCTCGCCGGGCCTCAGCGTTTGCTCAAACTCTTTGCAAGCCGCCAGCAATTCTTCCAGCGGCCACTTCTTGTTTATGGGCATCAACTCATCCCTTAACTCATCGGTTGGGGCAGCCAGTGATATCGCCAGGTTTGGCCGCTCAGAGATCGCTGCCAGTTCACGAATGCGCGGCACCACTCCAGCCGTGGACACTGTGACGCGATGCGGCACAATGAACAATCCTGAAGGGTCAGACATGATGCGCACGGCTTTCATCAACGACTCAAAATTCAGGAAAGGTTCACCGGCGCCCATGCCGACAAGATTAGTCCCACGTGGCGGCTTTTCGCCCACGCCGTAGGCATCGTTGAGCGCGATGATTATCTGCTCGACGATTTCGCCCGGCGTTAACGAACGCAACAGACCCAACTGCGCGGTCAAACAAAAAGTGCATTGCAGCGGGCAACCGGATTGCGACGAAAAACAAATCGTGTCGCGGCGCTCTTCAGGAATGAAAACTGTTTCGACCGGCAGGTTGTCGTGAGTCTTCAGCAGATACCGGCGTGTGCCGTCCACAGAGATGTAGCGAGATTCTACCGTGAGACTTGTGGCGGTTGCGGTTTCATTCAAATGCTCGCGCAGTGCCTTTGGCAAGTCGCTCATTTCACCAAAGCTCTGCAACCGACGATTGTGAAGCGCACCAAAGATTTGACGCGCACGATAGGTCGGCTCGCCGAGCGTCGCAACGAAATCGAGCAGCTCGCTGAGAGCAAGTCCCGTCAAATTCACCTTCTTAGGCATTTGCTCCCATCTTAACATCCACTGCGCCATGTCGCATTTGACAGCACTTCTACCCGCTCTTGATCTTGGCGCAATCGCCGATCTGGCGTAAGTTTGCAGCATTAGCGAGGAACGGCCGCATGTCATCGGTGGCAAATGTCGAGCGGAAGATAAAACGCATTGAGGGGTTTCGTGTGCGGATACTGCACTTGAGCGGTGCCGATGTTCGTGGCGACCGCGCAGGCCTGCCACAGTATGCGTACCATCGTGCCGCTGAAAACGACATTACAGTTGAGACATGGAAGACGACGCGATTCCGGCCGTCTTATCCCGGGTTTGAAGTGGACGTAGTGGATGCTCGGCGGAAATCGGTTCAGGGAAATACAAAACTGGAAACGGTGAGAGCCAGCTACCTGAGCCGTAAACAGTGAACCGTCAATCGTAAATGGACCATTCGCTTTGTCCATTCACGATTGACGATTCACTATTTACGATCCCGTGTTTACTGCGCCACGGTAAACTTTGCTGCCGGCGCAAGGGCCTGTCCCGAAACGCGATCGCGAATTCGAATGGCCAATTCATATTCACCAGGCGCCAATTGCCGGGTATCAATCAAACGGGCCAGAGTCAGCCGTTGACCCGAATCGCTCATGCCGCGCCAATCTTCCGCCTGCCGGCCGACTTCTTTGCCATCTTTCATCAGGGCGTATTCGACATCCACCGATGGCCGCAGCGTGGTCTGATCAATGCCGGCATTATAAACCTGGAGGTAAACGCCGACTGGGTCGCCACGATGATAGATCCCGGAGACGTTTGGAATCACTTTGGTTTGACCGATAACAAATTGGCCGACGGCCGGTCTGTCGTACAGGCTCTCCAATTTGGCAGCCAGCACCAGAGTCGAAGTCGAAAGCTTTTGCGGATCATACCTGGGAACGGGCAGTGCTATGTGCCGCACGCCCGTCGCTCCTGAAGCCACATCGCGGACTATCACATCCACTTTGTAGGTTCCGGGGGCGAGGGCAACCGCTTTCTGATAGGCCGATTTGCGATCTTTAGCATCGCTCAGTTCTGCGGTCGTCGCTGTCGTAATCACCGGGTCTTCGAAGACCCCGGCCCGGCGTCCCGCTACCGAGGTAATTCTGCCGAAGATGTTGATTCTCGCCTGCTGCAAACCGCCACTATCCTGAAAGACCAGGTCTTTGTTCTCAACCTGAATAGTAATCGCGGTAATCACGCGCTCATCTGACTGGCGGAAAAAATCTACCCGCACATCAAAGTTCAATGGGTTCTCTTCGATAACTCCTGTGTTTACTGCCGATGGTGCACTCGACGGCGATCACCTTGGGTCTTCCGTCTGCCACCGCGAACCCGATGTAGACCGCTGCGATCAGGGCGAGCAGGAGAGCCTGGACGGTTGCCTGGTCGAGCCACCGGAGCGCGAGCGGCGACGCGGCCTGGATGGCGCCGAATACCAATCCCCACAGGACCGGTACACGTATCGACTGCTCCCGCTGCGGGGTAGGCGCGGGTGCGGGTATGGG
>DATGYM010000107.1:0-2468 GCA_035297925.1 Pyrinomonadaceae bacterium
CACCACACGGTAAAACTCTCCGTCGAATTGCCGGACGTGCCCTCTGGTCGCTCCGGAAAGTTTTACAGCGTTCGCGATCAGCGTATCGAGCACCGGTTGCAGCTGAGTGGGTGAAGAGGCGATAACCCGCAAGACTTCGCTGGTCGCCGTCTGTTGCTCCAGTGCCTCAGTCAGGTCCCGGTTACGTTCCTGTAGTTCTTGGAACAGCCGCACGTTCTCAATCGCGATGACCGCCTGGTCGGCGAACGTCTTGAGCAGCGCGATTTGCTTTTCAGTGAAGGGTTGGACCTCCGTGCGGCGAATCATTATCACGCCGATCGGGGTACCTTCGCGCAGTAACGGAGTTGCAAGTGCCGTGCGGACACCGAGTCTTCTGGCAAATAAAGCCGGCAATTCAGCCTCTGGGATCGCTGCCAGGTCATGAATGTGAAGCATTTCTCGGGAGATTACGGCTCGACCAGGTATCGAGTTCTGGTCGATCCCCCGCGGACCTCCACCAAGTTCTCCAGGGAGCGACCCAAAATTAGCGAATCGTTTCAAGGAATCGCCTTCTAGCCGAAAGATTAGAGCATCGTCCGCCCCGCATAGCCGTGCGGCGCTTTCAGCAATCGCATCCATCACGGGTTGGAGTTCGGTTGGCGAACTAGCGATAACTTCTAGAATCTTGCTGGTTGCTGTCTGCTGGTCTAACGCTTCGGTCAGGTCGCGGTTGCGGACCTGGAGTTCCTGAAACAAGCGTACGTTCTCAATGGCGATCACCGCCTGATCGGCGAAGGTTTTTAGAAGAGCTATTTGTTTTTCCGTGAATGGACGGACTTCCGTGCGTCGAATATGAATCGCTCCAATCACAAGCCTTTCGCGAAGTAATGGTGTGGCTAGAACAGTTCGGACGCTGCCTATCCGAACGGCTTCAGGAAACTCCGTTACAGAGTCCGTGCTCAGAATGTCATGGACGTGCACGGTTTCTTTATCGAACATTGCCCGGCCGCTCGGTCTGGAGCGAGTGATTGGTCTACGTTCCTCAGATTCGGGTACTGGAAGCGAACCATGCGACGCGACAAGCCAATACTTATCGCCGTCGGTACGCCAAATGGATGCATCACTTGCAGCACATAAGCGTGCGGCGTTTTGAGCTACTATGTCCAACACTGGCTGGATATCGGTCGGTGAGCTAGCGATTGCGCCAAGGATCTCGCTCGTCGCTGTCTGCTGTTCCAAAGCCTCAGCGAGTTCGCGGTTGTGAGTCTGCTGCTCATTAATGAGCCGAGCGTTCTCGATAGCGATCACGGCCTGATCGGCGAAAGTTTTGACGAGATCGACCTGGCGCTCACTGAAGGACTGAACAAACTCACGCCAGATTAAAAGAGTTCCGATTGGCGATCCTTCTCGCAGCATAGGCACGGCTAACGCCGTACGTGCCCCTGCCTTTCGGCCCGGCCCCTCGTAATTAGGCTCCGTTTGCGCGTCGAGACGTTGAACAGGTTTACGCTCTAAGAAAGCACGGCCATTCAGGCTCTCCGGAACTAATCGAACAGGCATGTCCCGCTGGATTGCAACTTCTTCAGGGCTCTCATTGCAATGCGCTGCGAGTCGAAGGAACTCTCCATCGTACAGGAGGATGTGTCCTTTTTTGGCACCCGCCAATCTCACCGCGTTAGCGACTACAGTGTCGAGCACTGGCTGAAGCTCAGTCGGGGAGGACGCGATTACCCGCAGAACGTCGCTGCTGGCGGTTTGCTGCTCCAAGGCTTCGGTGAGCTGGCCTTTACAATCCTGCAACTCCTTGGCCGACTCGGCGAGCTGC
The DNA here is from genome assembly GCA_035297925.1 of Pyrinomonadaceae bacterium. Taxonomy (GTDB): domain Bacteria; phylum Acidobacteriota; class Blastocatellia; order Pyrinomonadales; family Pyrinomonadaceae; genus PSRF01. Next base: position 1,805 of record DATGYM010000107.1, read on the forward strand.
TGGTCACGATCCTGCAACTTTTTGAGCGCGGCTTTCTCTCGCTCTAAGGCTCCAGCGAGTTGCTGGCGCAGCTCCACAATTGCCTGCGCTTGTGCAGCCACAGACGTTTTGAGTTTCGGACGGCGCAGTTTTGGCTTGTTATTCTTAGGGCTTTTCTTGGTCGTGCTTGCCATACGAGAACTTGCTCGCCGGAGAAACGAAAGTATGACAGTATCGGGTGACGCCGTGGCAATATGCTTCCCTGGCGTTGAACTGACTTCTACTTCAGGTGTTTGGTGGCGTCAACGAGAGAACTTTAGGATGAAAGCTTCGTATCTAAATTAGGCGAACTGCCGAGCAAAGCACAGATGAAACGAATGAATCTCGCCATTGCGCTCTTTGTCTCGATTCTGATGCTGCCCTTCCATCTGTGAACATCCCCGGCCACATGCTAAGCGGTGCAATCGAGTATCAAATCCTGCAACGGGAGAATCCAACAACGATTCCAATTGTACGCTCAATCCTGGAAAAGAATCCCTGGTTGACACCCGCTGGAAAGCGCAACTGGAGAAACTGCCGAATACAGAACGTGACGAAATGCTCTTCATGCTCGCTGCGCGTTGGGCGGATGATATTCGCACGCTGGACAAAGACCAGAGCCGTCTGCAGTGGCACTACGTAGACT
>DATGYM010000108.1:0-2501 GCA_035297925.1 Pyrinomonadaceae bacterium
TTATTGAATACAATGAATTTCTTGGCATTGCCGAACTGATTCTGTCCAGCATGGGGCTACAGGGAGAAATCCAGATCGCCAGCTTCCACCCCGACTACCAGTTTGCCGACACCCACAGGGACGACATCACGAACTTCACCAACCGCTCGCCCTATCCCATCCTGCACTTGCTGCGTGAAGACAGTATTGCGAGCGCTGTCGCAGCCTATCCAGATACGGATGACATTTATAGGAGAAACATCGCTACGCTGGAAAAGCTCGGTCGGAGTGGTTGGGACGCCTTATTCAATGAAGCCGAACAAGAGCGGAAAGAATGACTGTATTTGTGCGCTGATAGGCGAGATATTTCTCATATTTATCAACACCTTGCAATTGCCCTTGCAATTGCAAAATACTTAGCCACTTTTCGTGACAAGGATGAAAGCCTTGGATAAAATCCCGGCCAGAACCCATCCTGACTCATCAGTAAGCCAAGCATATGGTTTCTTTATGGAAAATTATTTCTTTTTTTCTATTTTTTTGAGAAACTTGGCGTTTGCACGAAATTATCCGTTGGCATATTGCACTAACGAATTGTCAGTTTATTAAATAATGTCGCTTTGTGGACCAGAAAGACATCCGGCGTCACTAACGCCTTTCCCGTCCTTGACCTAGTACCATGGAAGTCATCCCGACCATGAATAATCCCCATGAACAACCAGCCAACCTGCTCAATGAGCCAGCCGGTTACGATCCAAACAATCTGCTGGACTCGCTGATTGAAAGGCTGAACCTGAAAAATGACGCTGCGCTTTCCCGGGCTCTCGAAGTTGCGCCGCCCGTCATCAGCAAGATCCGGCATCGCCGCCTGCCGGTGGGCGCATCACTCCTGATCCGCATGCATGAAGTCAGCGATCTTACCATTCGTGAACTGCGCATCCTGATGGGCGATCGCCGTGAGAAATTCCGCATCAGCGACAAACAATTCAAACCCAAGAGCGCGGCTTCCGATGCCGCTTCGGAAGACTGACGCTACGTTCAAAGACGAGAGCCTGTCATGGATCTTGGGATAAGGGTGGGAGTTGCCAGAGCCGGCCAGATGCAAGAGGGCCACAGGGAATTCGGATCGCATGCGATCCGCCTGTGGACCGGCATTGGCTTACCAGCCAATGCGCGATGCAAGCGCGACGGCCTGTTGCCGTAACAGGGCCACGGCAAGGAGCCGCAGCGCCCCAGTTGGCTGGTTATGGCGGCTTTCCGGCCCCCCCAGAAGTCCATAACAGGCTCAAGGCTCCAGCCTCAGGCAGGAAACACCCCGGTAGAGAGGTACCGATCGCCACGGTCGCAGACGATGAACACGATCGTGGCGTTTTCCACTGTTTGAGAAATGCGCAAGGCCACCTCGCAAGCGCCGGCAGCTGAAATTCCGCAGAAAATCCCTTCTTCAATCGCCATGCGACGCGCCATGTGCTCCGCTGCCGCCTGGCTGACATTTTCTACCTGGTCGACCCTTGAACGGTCGAAGATTTTCGGCAGGTAGGCTTCCGGCCACTTCCGGATTCCGGGAATCTGCGAACCTTCCTCGGGCTGGGCACCGATGATCCGGACTTCCGGGTTCATTTCCTTCAGATAGTGCGATACCCCCATGATAGTGCCGGTGGTGCCCATGGCACTGACGAAATGGGTAATCTCTCCCTTGGTGTCACGCCAGATTTCCGGGCCAGTGGTTTCGTAGTGCGAGCGGGGATTATCCGGATTCGCGAATTGGTCGAGAATGATTCCCTGCCCTTCCTTTTGCATCTGCTCTGCAAGGTCGCGGGCGTATTCCATACCGCCGGTCTTGGGCGTCAGGATGATCTGCGCGCCATACGCCGCCATGCTCTGACGCCGCTCGAGGCTGAGATTCTCGGGCATCAGAAGCACCATCTTGTAACCGCGCATCGAGGCCGCCATGGCCAGCGCGATGCCGGTATTGCCGCTGGTCGCTTCAATCAGCGTGTCGCCAGGCTTGATCTCGCCGCGCGCCTCGGCGCCCTTGATCATCGCGAGTGCTGGCCTGTCCTTCACGGAGCCTGCGGGGTTATTGCCCTCCAGCTTGCCCAGAATGACATTGTTGCGCCGGGCAGCCTCTTCTCCTGGTATGCGCTTCAACTGGACCAGGGGGGTATTGCCTACGGTGTCTTCGATGGTGGGATAGTGCATGGTGGTGTGCATCCACGTTAAATAAAACAGCATTTTAATCGGAGACGCCAGCGACCGCAGGAAGCCTGTGTGAAACGGAAAGAATACTTGCCCATAAAAAAGCCCCGCATTCGCGGGGCTTGCACACCACACCATTCATTGCTTCGGTCAGGATTTCTTTGCCTCTTCCTTCTTGACCGCCTTGCCGGCCGGCGCTGCCGCACTCTTTCCAACAGCCTGACCGTTGACGCGCAGCCCGGCTTCCGAAAGTTTTTGCGCCTTTTTCTCCTTCACGCCCTTGACCCGTTTTTCAACATCGGACCAGTCCTTGAAATCACCCT
>DATGYM010000109.1:0-4027 GCA_035297925.1 Pyrinomonadaceae bacterium
GGCTACGGTTGGGCCTGGAGCGGACTCGCTCCCGACGATTCGGTCCTCTTGGTGCGTGACGTTGGTTCCGACGAGATCTACTCGCTTGACTTGGAATTACCGTAGCTCCAATTTCTGGCATCTTCACCCTGAAAGAAGCCCGAGTGAGCGTGTGAAGCTGAGTGTGGCGCGGCGCGCTCCCGTGAGGAAGCTCTGGCCGGGGGTTCATTGATGTAACCAGGCGATTGCACTCATTGACCCCCGGACTGCTGCCGCTCCCCACAGAGATGTTACGTCAACCTACGCGCCTCTTCCGAAGGTGCCCAGTGCGACTCGCTCCTCGCTGTAGATTTCGAAAATCGTCTGCAGCCGTGTCATCTGGAGGAGGTCAGCCACTTTTTTGTTGACCTGAAGAAGTTTCATCTCGCCTCCCTTCTGTCGGACGGTGCTGAAACATCTCACCAGTTCGCCCATGCCACTGCTGTCCACGTAATCAACTCCCGCGAGATTGAGCAGGAATCTTTTGTGGCCGGTTTCGCAGAAAACATGTATCAGGTCCCGCAGTTGCGTGCGGCCCTCGGTTGTCGTGAGTTTGCCAACGACGTCCACGACAATGACTCGGTCGAACTCTCGTGTGGTGATTTCAAGACTCATGGCAAGTTTGCGAGATTCTGTTTTCCCCGCGCGGGATCATACAGAGCTTGGACGTTGCTTCAATGAAGCCAGGCGAAAACCGACATAGCGGGTGCGGTCCGCCTTGGGGTTTCTGATTAATGAGTGTATCAACCCTCCCCTCGTACCCGCTGATTGCATGCAGGGGGTTCTTTTTTGCAGGCGAAAGGAAAGCGCAAACTTGTGCTATCGCGATTTTTCACCAACTATCGAGTTCGCTGTACAGAATTGACCATTTTTCTTGTTCGGATTGAAGCATTATCGACAACGATGAAGGGCAAGAAACCTACTCTCAAACACGTACAGGACGTCCGTTGCCCGACTTGTGGAGCGGGACCGGGCGAGCAATTCGAACTCAGTACGGGACAGCACCGTACCGAGCCGCATCGTGACCGACGTTTGATTGCATCGGATTGAGTGTCGCGCCTACCGAACACCGGAGGGCGAATGGACCTAAAGCCGACTCATTACCTTTTCGACTGATAGCCGCTGCAGTCAGGCGACTCGACCACTCGTCCAGAATCGTCTCGGCCATGATCAATTTTGAACATCTAGACGATTCAGCTATCGGTACGTACGATTGCCATCGCTGGCTAATTTCTTGATTTGATTAAGGGTTAGGTTTGAATGGCGAGTGAACATATTCTCGGTCTTAGCGCCACGGTTCTGCGCAAGAAGTTCCGTACTGGGATGTCTGTTCGGAACTACAAAGAAAATGAGATCGTCTTTTCGCAAGGGGACACAGCTGACGCTATCTTCTACGTCCAGAGCGGCACGGTGAAGCTCACAGTGGTCTCGGCTCGTCACAAGAAAGCTGTAATTGCCTTCCTCCGGCGAGGTAGCTTTTTTGGCGAGGGCTGTCTCGGAGGGCAATCTCTGCGGATTTGCACCGCGATATCAGTTGATCAGTCCGAAATCGTCCGACTGCGAAAGGGAAGCACTGTTCGCACGCTCAAGCGAGACCCACAGTTTGCAAGGCTGTTTAATGCGTATCTGCTTTCCCGGATTATTCGAATCGAGGAAGACTTGGTGGATCAGTTCTTCAATTTCAGCCAAAGGCGGCTTGCTCGGGTTCTATTGCTGCTTGGGGACATTAACGAGGGATCAAAGCCGGAGTGCCCCCTGAAGGTGAGCCAATCAACTTTGGCGGAGATGGTTGGTACGACTCGCGCAAGGGTCAGCAAATTTATGAATGAGTTCAAGAAGAAGGACTTCGTCCGCTACAACGGCGGTTTGCAAATAAATGGCAAACTGATCGCTGCTTTCCTGCAAACTCGACCCATGTCCGTTGACACGAAAGCGTAAATCCCGGGCAGAAGGATCCCGCTTTCGGCAGGAAACTCGTCACCCACTCGTCACTCAAAACTTAGTATTCCTGAAAGCTCTGTCGAGCGCGGAAATGCCAAGGACAGGATTGTTGACGAAACCATAACGCTCAAAACCCCGGTCATGGCGGTCAATGCATTATGAAAGAGCGCCCCGCTTCAGAAGGTTGAGGTCGGATGTGGCGCCGCCTCCGCTGCGCTGCGCTGTGCAGGGGCTTGGCTCCGCTACGGCGGCGCTAGAGAGTAAGTGCAGTAGTGTGTCCGGTGCAAAAGGACTACAGGAGAGCATAGGCAAATCGGCTGGAGAATGGCACTTTACCTTAGGGGAAAGATAACACGTTGGCACGAATGACCTTTCCCCCAAGGAGGCAACTCAAATGAGTCACGAGGTCAAATATATCGGAATGGACGTGCACAAGGAAGCGATTGTAATCGCCGTCCTGAATGGCAGCGGGAAGCTGGTCATGGAAACCATCCTGGAAACCAAAGGCAGCAGCATTCTGCAGTTTCTCCACGGTCTACGGGGGGAACTGCATGTGACCTGGGAAGAAGGCACCTGGGCGGCCTGGCTGTATGATCTGCTGCAGCCGCAGGTGCAGGAAGTTGTGGTCTGCAATCCGCGCCGCAATGCCTTATTAAAGGAGGGCAGCAAGAGCGACAGGGTGGATGCACGCAAGCTGGCCGATTTGCTGCGCACGGGCATGTTGCGACCGGTCTACCACGGAGAAAATGGACTACGGACGCTGCGCGAGTTGGCGCGTAGTTATCAAACCATCGGCAAAGATTTGATCCGCGTGATGAATCGGCTGAAGGCACTGTATCGCGGCTGGGGCATTGCCTGTGCCGGCACCCAGGTTTATGCCCCGCGCTATCGGGAGGAATGGTTGGGCAAGATTGCGCAAGCCGGCGTGCGCCGCCGGGCGGAGCTACTCTATCAACAGCTGGATGGATTGCAGGCCTTGCGGCGAAATCTGCGACCCGAGTTTTTGGCGGAGAGCCGGAAACATAAGGCCGCGAAACTGCTGCGCCAGATTCCCTGCATCGGTCCGATTCGAGCCGCGAGATTGATTGCGCTGATGCAAACTCCGCACCGGTTTCGCAGCAAGCGGCAACTGTGGACCTATAGTGGCCTGGGCATTGAGACGCACGACAGTGCGCAATACCGATATGTTGGCGGACAAGTGCAGCGGTCCAAAAAACCCCAGCAGATCCGCGGTCTCAATCAGAACCACAACCATGAGATGAAAGAGATCTTCAAGAGTACGGCCACCCGGGCCAGCTGTGCCTCGGGACCGTTCCGCGATTTTTACGCAGCTTTGCTGGCCAAGGGGATGAAGCCGGAGATGGCTCGTCTGACACTGGCGCGCAAGATCGCGGCCATCACTTTGACACTTTGGAAAAAGGAGGAACGTTTCGACGCAGAACAACTGAAAACGCAAGCAGCTTGAGTATCGAACAGAACCCAGGTGATCTCCCAGGTCTTCATGCCTCGGTGGTGGCCAAATCGGTTCGTGCGATGCTCGGGTTCGAGGGAGAGTATCTAAGCACTCAGTAGGCGCTCTGTGTGCTGAAGTTCAGCACCGAGTCTCCGGGTCAATCCTATGCCCCCTCGGATAACCCAAGAAAGCTGTAGGCCTCGAGTCTCAGATAGGATCGTGGTTGGCACTTTTAGCCAACGTTTAGCTTGCGTAGCTTCGTAACCGAGTGGCGTCGAGCACCACGGCTTCATGAAACCGTTAAGTTGGGACAAACAACTGGGGTTGGTATCGCCGCTGAAATGCGCGGCGATCCAAAGCGAACAAACCAACGACCCCTCCAGGAATGAGACGGGGCTGGATGCAAGTCACCACATCCACGTCTCCCCAGAGGGGAGCGGGAAGTATTTTTTTCTTGACATCCTCTTTAATAGGATGAGTGCTATGGCGATTTATCGCCAAGTAATTGATCAACGCGTGCCAGTACGGATCTCTCGGGGCGATTTTTCGACAGTAACCCAAGCTGCCAGTCGGTTCGCTATAATCCCGGCGTCGGTCTTCCCGAGAAATGCCGGG
>DATGYM010000110.1:0-8137 GCA_035297925.1 Pyrinomonadaceae bacterium
GGAGTGGCGGCAACTGGTCGGCGTAGTTAACTCTCCGGGCATGAACTGCAATTGCATGCTCTATCGCGCTAATCGCCTGGCACCGCTGGCCCTGAATCTTCCCGAACTGTGCAGGGTGTTGGCTGATGATCTACGATCGACGCTTAGTCGCTACTGGGCTTGCTATCCCAATTCCGATGTGAATTTTCTGGTTGAATCGTCACGCTTTTGTGAGTTCGTGCGCGATTTGCTCACAAGCGGCCACGTTTTTCAGAATGACGTGAGCGACACGCTTGAGCGCGAAGCAGCGGCGCTTTCACTTCGCCTGCACGCGAGCTACACCGAGCACTGAATTCTTGCCTTTGCCTGGACCGCAGAGTTTTTCATGCCCTCTTGGCCTGCCGGTTTGCTAATACCTTGGCGGCAAATCTATAATCCTGATCCGTTAAGGCGCATTGGTGTAGTTGGTTAACACGCTGCCCTCTCAAGGCAGAGATCACGGGTTCGAGTCCCGTATGCGCTACCATTATTTGCAGCCGGTTGTACCTTCCCCTTTGCATTCCCCCCTATTTTTGATCGGCCTTGAGCAGGCACTGTTTCGACAGATCCAATCAGACTGTGGAAACACTAATGCGATCCTATTCGCAGATCGAGAGCAAATATGTTTCCAATTGGCGACGATGATAGTGCGCGCAGAACTGTCCCGGTCGTTACTTATGCGCTGATCGCACTTAACGTTATCTTCTTCTTTGTTGAGCTTAGTGGCGGCGACCCTTTCATAATGCAGTGGTCCGTCGTGCCGCGGCGTCTACTCGAACATCCCGCCGCTGACTTTCCCACCGTCTTCACGTCTATGTTCATGCATGCCGGCTGGGTGCACTTGCTGGGCAACATGCTTTACTTATGGATCTTCGGAGATAACGTTGAAGACAGTTTTGGCCACGTAAAATTCCTGCTCTTCTATCTGCTTTGCGGGATCGCCGCGACTTTCGCGCAGTTGGCCTTCAGCGCCGGATCGAATGTGCCGAACCTGGGCGCGTCCGGCGCCATCGCCGGCGTGCTTGGCGCCTATATCCTGCTCTTCCCGCGGGGCCAGGTAAAAGTGTTGATGGGCCGCGGCGTGATTCCAATGCCCGCGCTGGTAGTCATCGGCTTGTGGATTGTGTTGCAGTTTGTCAGCGGCTTCGGTTCAATCAGCAGCTCGACGGAAACGGGTGGCGTCGCTTACATGGCACACATTGGCGGGTTTTTGGGGGGGGTGGTTTTGACGTTTCTGCTGCGAGCTACCCGATCTACGCAGGAAACAGTCTGAACAGTTCCCGTCAGGTAAATTGAAAGGCCCCCGTCGCGAGCGATGGAGGCCGTTTCTTTTTCTATTGCTACCGAGTCGTTCCCGCAACTTATTAGAAAAGCAGCCGCGCTGCCAGCTGAATATTGCGCGAACCACCGCCGCCAAGAAATGGATTGCCAATGCCGACGTCGGGTGTAACGGTTATCGGCAAAAAACCCGTTCCGCGTCCCGTGACCGGGTCGATGGTGGAGGTGAAGTCGGCTGCAAAACTGGGCAGCAGCGGATTTGAAAAATTTGGATGGTTGAAGATGTTGAAAATCTCTGCTCGTAATTGAATCTTGACACTCTCGGTCAGCGGCGTGTCCTTGAAGATAGAGAAGTCAACGTTTCGATATCCCGGCCCACGCAGTGCGTTCCTTCCCAAAGAACCAAAATGCCAGGTTCCCGGAATACACGAAGCGGCACTCCCGTCGCCTGTTGGATCGAGCGTGCAGGGCACCTTGAAAGCCGACAGGTTGATGAACCGATCCGGCGCGCTTGTGCCAGCATAGGGATCGCCAATGATATCGGGCCGGGGGAAAAACTCGCCGGTGTTGTTGTAATCGTCGAAGAGCGTCAAATGGAACGGATTGCCGCTGCGGACTGTCACCACCGTGTTCAATTGCCATCCCTGGCCAAGGCGTGGGTGTCCCTTGGCAAAGTTTGGAATGTTGTAGCTGGCGGTGGCTACAAAACGGTGACGATTGTCGAAGTTTGAATTGCCTCGTTCGAGGTCAGCGCGATAACTATTGTCCGGCTGAGTAGCATTCGCCACGTAATCCTGTCCGTCCGACGCATTATCAATCGAGTGTGACCAGGTGTAGTTAATAGCGGTCGACCAGCCGCGACGATTTCGCAAATTAAAGCTTGTTTGCAAAGCGTTATAGTTGGAATTCGCTGTCGTCTCGAGTTGATTGACATAGAAAAATGTGCCGCCTGACGGAGCAAACGGACCATTATCAAACGGCCTGGCTGACGAGACGCTCGGATTGGCCGGTTGATTGATGTCGCGATAGCGGAACAGCTTAGTTCCATGTGAACCCACGTAACCAATTTCAAAAATGCCATTCTTGATTAGCTCGTGTTGCAAATTCAGGTTGAAGTTTTGCACGTACGGCGTCCGTAATTTGGGATCGACTGCAAAAACATCCGAGTCCCCAAAGCTGTCAAAGATGGGAACGCCGTTCTGAATGCTGCTGACGGTGGAAAACGAAAAGAGTACCGGAGCTGGTCCGACCGGATTGAAAGCCGGCCCGGGATTGAAAGTATTAAACGGTAATTGGCCCGCGAAGAAGTCCTGCGAGAACGCATCGTAGAACAATCCCCAACCCGCGCGCAGCACTGTTTTGCTTTTGCCTCGCAAGTCCCAGGCAAAACCCAGCCGCGGCGAAAAATTGTTCCAGTCGCGTTCGTATAAGCGTGGCAAGCCGGTCGAGCCAACCAGAACGAGTCCTTGCGCAGGATCAAAGTTGCTCAGCAAATTATTCTTCTCGCCAATGACGCCAAAATAGTCCCAACGCAAGCCCAGGTTCAGCGTTAACCTGGAATTGCGCCGGAAAGTATCCTGAATGTACCCTGCGTGGGAGTTCTGGAAAGTATTGCGATTCGAGTCGCCGCGCGCGGCGCGCCCACCACCAAGGTTGCCGGCCAGGAAGTCAGCCAGCGAATCGAAATCCAAACGACCGCGATAGCCGGCATCAAAAAACTGGGCCACGGTCGTGCGCCGGAACTCATATCCAAATTTCAAATCGTGTCGAGCGCGCTTCCACGAATAGTTATCGATCAATTGGTAATTGATGTCGGTGCGCGCACGCGGGACTGACAGCGTGGCCCCAATGTTGGCGATACCAAGGTCGTCATGAATCCGAATCAGCGGCAGTCCAAAGTCCTGCGGATTGGTGATGCCGGTGTTCAGCCCAATCGTTCGCGGATCGAAGTCGCCGTCCTCGGGGAAAAATCCTTCCTTGAAGCGGTTGTACCCGAAACGCAACTCATTGACACGCGTTGGCGAAAGAATCTTCAGGTAAGAAAGCGAAAGCAGGTGGACCTTGGTGGGCGTGACGGTGTTATAGCCCGGCAGCACGTTGCCCGCCAGAATCGCGAGCGGAAATGATTGATCGCTGGTGCCGTAAAAATAGCGGCCGGTGAGTTGATTGTTTTTGTTGAAGGAGTGATCAATTTTCCCGATTAAGCTGTCGATGTCGTTTGAGGCGCGGGTGGTCACGAAAAGGTTCGGTGTGCCCGTATTGTCAAACAACGGCAGCGGCCGGTTGGGTACCGGCCAGGGATTCCGCGCCAGCAGGCTGGAAATCACCGGATTTGTCGCGCCACCCAGTGCTGCGATCTCACGCGGATCGGGAACGCGCGCGGTTGAATTCAGGCCGACACGTTCGCGCTGGCCTTCATAGGCAAAATAGAAAAAGGTTTGATTGCGTTTGATGGGTCCGCCGATCGAACCGCCAAACTGATTATTGCGAAACGCCGTCTGCGGATCAGGCTTCGGGTTAAAGAAGTTTCTCGCATCGAGCGCATTGTTGCGAAAGAATTCAAACAGCGTCCCATGCAACCTATTGGTGCCGGACTTGGTAACAATGTTTACGATTGCCCCGGAATTGCGGCCATACTCGGCTTCAAAATTTGAAAGTATCGCGGCTTCGGAAATTGCCTCGATCGGCAGAATGGTAGCCGGCGTTCCAAACACACCCGCTTCGTTGATGGCCGGCAAATTTCGGTAGCCATCGTTCATATCGGTGCCGTCGAGAAGAAAGTTGTTGGCGCGCCCGCGGTTTCCGTTCGCGCTGAATAAACCAAACGAGCCCGGCGAATCAGTGGCGCCGGACGGATCACCGGTAGCGCCGGGGACCATTACGATAAACTTCGTAAAGTCGCGCCCGTTCACCGGCAGGTCTGCCACCTCTCTGGCTCCAATCGTGCCACCGAGCGTATTGGTGGTAGTTTCGACTTGATTCGCTGCGGCAACTATCACTACAGTTTCCGCGCCCGCGACGGTCAATGGCACATCAACTCGTCGATCAGCCGCGACGGCGACGGTGACCCCCGTAGTAGTCGCAGTTTGGAATCCAGACTTTTCGACCTTTACTTCATAAGAACCAATCGGCAGTTCCGCTATAGTGTAACTGCCAAATTCATCCGTCGTAGTGGATCGCTCGATGCCCGTGCCCGTGTTCCTGGCCGTAACAGTTGCGCCGGGCACAACGGCACCATTTGGATCCGTAACCGTGCCGAGAATCGATCCACGGAACGTTTGCGCAGACGAGGTAAGGGTCACGGTAAGTAACAAAGCAATCCCGGCGAGATAAATAACTGCCGCTTGATTTCCATGATTGAAAAGAACCTTGATGAAATTCCTGGCGGGACGTGGAATCGATATGTCTAACATGCAACAGTTACCTCCTTAACTGTGATGAGGACTGGGACATCAAACAGCAATTGCGGGATTACCAGCGGATTCAGGTGGCTGAATTATATCCGCGTTGGTGGGCCAGTCAATCAATTGCTTACGCGCGGGACGGGTTTAATTAGTTAGGGTGGAGCGCAAGCTTTGACTTTCACCGGCGCTGTAAATACATTCGCTGGACAAAAAAAGCTGTCGCTTCCGGAAGCGAGAGGATACTTGATGAAAAAGTCTCTAAGCGAACAGACCTTAGGCAATATCTCTGCAAATCTGCAGCGGGCCAACAGCGATTTTGCGGCGAAATATCCCGGTGAAATCGGAAGCCGTCAGCCCGTGCACACTGTTTATGGCGGCGCTCATCTTTTCAAGTCAGATTCCGCTGCGCGTTTGGGCGCACTCGCCCGCCGTTCGCTCGATCAGTTCGCTCCGGATTTTCTGAGCTTCGCTAAAGCAATTGGTTTGCCCGGCTCGGATCAACTGCCTGACTCTCCTGAAGAAGATAGCCCACTGCTGGCGCGATTAGAGACGAATCGCGATCAGGTGCGCCAGGAAAATAAGGCCGCGTGGCTGGCCCATGCGATCTATAACCGTGTGAACGAAAAACTTCGCCGCGAGCCGGTGGAAGATTTTCGCATTGACTTTGAAGATGGTTACGGCAACCGCTCGGACGTCGAAGAGGACGGCCATGCCGACAGCGCCGCGCAGGAAGTCGCCGAAGGCATGCGCGAGGGTTCTTTGCCGCCGTTTATCGGCATTCGCATCAAGCCGTTTAGCGAAGAGTTGCGCGAGCGCAGTATCAGAACACTCGATATTTTTGTTTCCAGCTTGAGGTCGAACCCAGCCGCGAGTTTGCCTGATAACTTTGTCGTGACGCTACCGAAGATAACCGTTCCCGAACAGGTAGCGGCGCTGGTTGATGTCTTCGAAGGGTTGGAAACCCAGGTAGGCCTGCGACCCGGATCGCTGAAAATGGAAATGATGATCGAAACTACGCAGTCGATTATCAACTCTCGCGGCGAAATAAGCCTGCCCCTGTTACTGGCAGCCGCACGAGGCCGTTGCGTAGCCGCGCACTTCGGTACTTACGACTATACCGCCAGCTGTAATATCACCGCCGCGCATCAGCACATGATGCATCCCGCCTGCGACTTTGCTAAACACATGATGCAGGTGTCATTCGCGGGCACAGGCATCTGGCTTTCGGATGGCGCTACCAACATCATGCCGGTGGCGCCGCATCGTTTCAGCGAAGGCGGGGCGCCGCTAACATCCGAACAGATCGTCGAGAACCGCACCGTAGTCCATCGCGCCTGGAAACTGCATTACGATCACATTCAACATTCGCTCGAAGGGGCGTTTTATCAGGGCTGGGATCTGCACCCGGCGCAACTGCCCACGCGCTACGCTGCCATCTATTCTTTCTTTCTCGAAAGTCTCGACGTCGCTTCAGAGCGGCTGAAGAATTTTGTTGAGAAGGCAGCGAAGGCGACGCTGGTGGGAGACGTGTTTGACGACGCGGCCACGGGCCAGGGTCTGCTGAACTATTTCCTGCGCGCGATTAATTGTGGCGCTCTGACGGAAGAAGAAGCGGTTGAGTTTTCCGGATTGACTGTTGCCGAGTTGCGGTCCGGATCGTTCGTAAAAATATTGAATAACCGACAGAGCTTGTAGCTTTGAGTTCAGAGGTCACGTAGTTCAGAGTTCAAGCTTTAGCTTGCCGTTATTAACAACAAACAGAAGGTTGTACTCTGAACTGCCTGAAATAAATTCTGGAGGATGGAATGAAAATCGTTGTTAGCTTGCTGCTTTTATCGACATTTTTGCTGGCCAATATTTCCGGGACGCAAAGAAGGGGTAACAAACGGATGGCCGGCGACGCAGAGCTGGCGAAGAAAATTGCTCGTTTTGCGCCCACAACTATGACCGCCAACACCGCCCGTCTTTCGGCCGGTGACCGCAAGGCCCTGACAAAGATCATCGCCGCGGCGAAGTTGCTCGATCCTTTATTCCTGCGCCAGGTCTGGAGCGGCAACGACGAGCTTCATAAAAAACTCCAGGCTGATACGACCCCTGTCGGCCGCCAGCGTTTGCATTATTTTCTGATCAACGACGGCCCCTGGTCGCGGCTGGACAACAACGAACCTTTTATCGAAGGCGTGCCGCGCGAGAAGCCGGCGCAAGGGAATTCCTATCCTGACGACATCACCAAAGAGGAATTCAACTCCTGGCTTGCTGGTTTGCCGGCCGCGGAAAAAGAAAAGGCCACCGGTTACTTCTACACGATCAGGCGCGGCGCCGACGGCAAATTGATGAGCGTGCCTTACAACGAAGAGTATCGCGAGTTTCTTGAGCCCGCCGCCAAACTGTTGCGCGAGGCTGCCTCGCTGACCACCAATCGCAGCCTAAAAGATTTTCTAAGCAAACGCGCCGACGCCCTTATCTCAAACGACTATTACCAGAGCGATGTCGCCTGGATGGATCTCAAGGGCCCGATCGATGTGACTATCGGTCCGTACGAAACTTATGAAGACGAGCTCTTCGGTTACAAAGCTTCGTTTGAAGCCTATGTGACGCTGACGGATGTCGCTGAAAGCGCGAAGCTGGAAAAGTTTGGTCAGCACCTGCAGGAACTGGAAAATAATTTGCCGCTTGAAGCACGTTACCGTAATCCGAAGTTGGGAGCGTCGTCGCCGATGCGCGTAGTAAATGAAGTGTTCAGCTCGGGCGAGGGAAACAATGCCGTGCAAACCGCGGCCTTCAATCTTCCCAATGACGAAAGAGTGGTGAAGGAAAAAGGTTCGGCGCGCATCATGTTAAAAAATGTGCAGGATGCCAAATTCAACAAGGTCCTGATTCCCATCTCAAGGGTAGTGCTTGCCCCGGCCCAGCAGCGCGCAATCGCTTTCGATTCGTTCTTCACTCACATACTGATGCACGAGCTGATGCACGGGTTGGGACCGCACAATATCACGGTCAACGGACAGGCATCGACGGTGCGTTTGCAGCTCAAGGAACTCTATTCTTCGATTGAAGAAGCCAAGGCAGATGTTACGGGCTTGTGGGCGTTGCAGTATTTGATCGACAAGGGAGTGATCGACAAACAAAAGCAGCGCACGCTTTACACCACTTATCTCGCCAGCATGTTTCGCTCGGTACGTTTCGGGCTGACCGAAGCGCACGCGCGCGGCGTGGCCATGCAGTTTAATTATTTCACTGACGAAGGCGCGGTTAAGTTTGATGAGCGCAGCGGCAAGTTCAGTGCTGACGACGCAAAGATGAAAGAAGCGGTGCGCAAACTAACTCACGAATTGCTGACGATTGAAGCGGAAGGCTCTTACGACAAGGCTAAAGCCATACTCGATAAGTATTCGTTAATTCGTCCAGACATGAAGGGCGCGCTCGATCGTCTCAAT
>DATGYM010000111.1:0-3907 GCA_035297925.1 Pyrinomonadaceae bacterium
TCCCTGACCGTCGGGCTACTGCCCCGAACTCGCATACCAAGCCCTCCCTGACCGTCGGGCTACTGCCCCGAACTCGCATACCAAGCCCTCCCTGACCGTCGGGCTACTGCCCCGTACTCGCACACCAAGCCCTCCCTGACCGTCGGGCTACTGCACCGGGCGGGTTTCGCGCTTCGCGCTCAGTGCGGACGAGACGTCCGCGCTCCCAGTAGCGCGCCAAAATCGCGCCAAGTGGCTACTGGTACGGACGGAGCGTGACTTGTGCGTAGAGGTGAGTTGTTGAAAAGAAATGGCGGAGGGGACAGGACTCGAACCTGCAAGCCCTTTCGGGCGGCGGTTTTCAAGACCGCTGCACTACCAATTATGCGACCCCTCCGTAGCTGACTGATCACACTATAACTCAACCCGGTTCGCACACAAAAACAACGCAAACCAGCCACACGTGAACGCCGATAAACACCGATCTGACAAAGCAGAAAAACGCAATAATAATCGAGCCACGATAGTGTTTCTTACCCATTTATTTGCCTTGTTCGACTCCGCGTTTATCTGTGTCTATCAGTGGCTGATTTCGTCGCTGCGATTTGCGCGTTCAAAGAACAAAGGACTAAGATCAAACTACAAAGATCAATGCGCGTTACAATCGGTCAGATAAACACCACCAACGGCGATTACGAGGGCAACTCCGCCAGTATCATTCGGGCGATCGAGCAGGGAAAGCAGGACGCCGCAGATCTCGTTGTACTCCCCGAAACCTGCGTTCAGGGCTACACCTCGCTTGATTGGTTTCTGGATCGTGACGTGGCCAGCTGCGTATTGCGGCCGCTGGACAAGATCATCGCCGCCACCAAAGGAATAACGGCGATCGTCGGCACGGTGAGACCCAGCGAGCTGGCGACCGGCAGACGCCTCTACAACTCTGCCGCCATAATTCGCGATCAGAAACTGCTTGGGTTTGCCGACAAGACTCTGTTGCCGGAATACGACGTCTTCGACGACCCACGCTACTTCGAACCTGCTCGCGTTCGCCAGTTGTTCAATGTTGATGACCACAAAATGGGGGTTGCGGTCTGCGAAGACTTTTGGAACGACAAGACATTCTGGAAAGAGCGACTTTACACACACGATCCGGCGGACGAGTTGATCGAACTCGGCGCGGAAGTATTGGTTTCCATCAACGCCTCGCCCTTCAACAAGGGCAAGATGGGCCAGCGCTGCGCCATGGTTTCGCATCGAGCCAGGGCAGCAAATCTTCCGATAGTTTTCGTTAATCTGGTCGGTGGCAATGATGGAATAATTTTCGACGGCGCCAGCATCGTCTGCGATTCTGAAGGACGAATAATTTTACAGGCGCCGCCATTTGAAGAGTTTTTCGGCACCGTCGATCTCGATTGCGGCAAGGCCGACGAGCGCTGTCTGCCGGGGAATGATATTGAAACGATTCGCAGCGCTCTCGTGCTCGGTATTCATGACTACGCGCGTAAGAATCGATTTGAAACCGCTGTGCTCGGCTTGTCGGGTGGCCTTGATTCAGCGGTAGTCGCCACGCTCGCGTGCGAAGCGCTGGGCGCGGAAAATGTTTTGTCGGTGATGATGCCGTCTCCTTATTCTTCCCGTTCGAGTATTGACGACTCGGTCGAGCTTGGCCGCCGGTTGGGCATGAAGGTAATCGAGCGTCCGATCACCGAAGCGTTCGAGGTTCTGGTGAAAGAGCTGGCGCTACCGCCGGCGACCGCGGGCGGTGGTTCGCATGCGACTGAAAATCTGCAGTCGCGCCTGCGCGGAAATATTCTGATGACCTTCTCCAATGCCGAAGGACGCCTGTTGCTTTCGACGGGAAACAAATCAGAACTGGCTTTGGGCTACTGCACTCTTTACGGCGACACGAATGGCGGGCTGGCAGTGATTGGCGATGTTTTGAAAACTGAGGTTTATGCCCTGGCACGCCATCTCAACAAGGACCGCGAAATCATTCCAAAGAACATTATTGATAAGCGTCCATCGGCCGAGCTGGCGCCGGGTCAATTCGACGATCAGTCGTTGCCTCCCTATGACAAACTCGATCCCATTCTAAAAATGTATTTCGAGCAAAAGGCGACACCTGAAGAAATCGTCGCGGCGGGCAACGACCGCGCGATGGTCTACGACATTCTGAACCGCGTTGAGTCGCCGGCTAACGAATTTAAGCGCCGCCAGTTGCCGCCGACTCTGATTATCTCGCGTAACGCGATCGGCATTGGCCGCCGCCGCCCGGTCACACACCGCTACCACCGGCCGGCTCAATGCTGACTCTTGCAGGATAGGCATTTTCGCCTGTCAGCTTGAGACGATAATCGGAACAACGGCCCAGAATTCCATATCACACTCTATATTTTTCATTTGCAATCAAAGTGAGGAATGTCTGTCCTACTAAACACTAAGGAGAACCCGAAAAGGATGAGTTCCCAATCTCGAAGAATGTTTGCCACCTTTGCATTCATTTTGCTGAGCCTGTCGGCAACGACCATGGCGCAGACGAAAACCCGCGTTGAACCGCTGCCGAAACTTCTTTCTGTGCGCGAGCAATTAGAAGTGCGCGAGCGCTGGTTAAAGACGCGCCTCGATACAATGCTGCTGCCAATGATGCGGCGCCACAACATAGCCATGTGGATCGTCACGAACGAAGAGTTTCATCCGGAAACGGTAGTGCCTTATATCGCACCGCCAATTCCTTACGAGGGCCGCCGAGACTTTTTCATTTTTAGCGATCGTGGCGGCGAAAAGCTCGAGCGCATTGCGTTAGTGCGTTATCCCGACGAACATCTGCGATCGTTTTTCGAAGTCGTCAATCCTCCGAATCGGGAAATTCAGGCAACGTTCAAGAAGATCATTGAAGAACGGAATCCGAAAACTATTGCGCTGAATTTCGGCGGCACGCGTGGGGCAATGAATGGTTTAACTTACGACGCCTATCAATTTCTCGCAGAAACATTGGGAAAGGACCTGACGCCAAGATTTGTGCCGGCGGCGCCTTTGATCGTTGAGTACATGGACACGCGTCTGCCGGATGAGCTTGAACACTATCGCAAGGCAGTCGAACTAACGGAGATCGTCACCCGGCGCGCGTTCTCGAATGAAGTAATCACCCCGGGCAAAACCACTGTGGCCGACGTGCGCTACTGGTGGTTGCAACAGATGAATAGTAAAGGCCTGGACACCTGGTTTCATCCAGACCTGCGGATCCAACGACAGAATCATGAAACGGGAAAGACGCAACAGTTTCTCAGCGTCGCTGACGAGTCGGAGATAATTCAACGCGGCGACGTGATCCACATTGACTGTGGACTAAATTACATGGGTCTGAGTACCGACTGGCAAAAGATGGGCTACGTTCTGCGCAAGGGCGAGCAGGGCGTACCTGAAGGTTTAAAGCGCGCGTTGGCAAACACCAACCGTCTGCAGGACGCTTTATTCAGCCACATCAAGCCCGGGGCATGGGGTTACGACGTCTACGACGCGACAATGGCAGACATGAAAGCCGCCGGCATCGAAGCGATGATTTATTCCCACTCGATCGGCAACCAGGGACATGGTCTGGGCGCCAGCGTAGACTTTCGCCGTCCGGTTGCCGGTACTGTTTCGTTTGAACCCGCATTCCGCGAAGGTTCCTACACGTCAATCGAGTTGAACACGAGTACAGCGGTGCCGGAGTGGGGCGGTCAGAAAGTCACGATCATGATGGAGGACGATGCTTATCTGACCGCGGAAGGCATGAAATGGTTTCGGCCGCGACAGACAGGTTTCTATGTGATCCGTTAACGTAAACGGTCGAGTGTGCGTAGAGTTTAAGAGATATCCTAATGCGCCACCCTCTGTGCGTTCTCTGTGGAGCTCAGTGTCTCTGTGGTGAGTGTTTACCTAACGTTTA
>DATGYM010000112.1:0-3667 GCA_035297925.1 Pyrinomonadaceae bacterium
GTGCTTGACTACAACCAAACGGAGGCCGCCGCCAGTGCGCTACGCCTGCAACTTCAATCCGTTGAAGTGTCCCGCTCCGAGGACCTCGATCGTGCTTTGTCGGCAATCACAAAAGAGCGCGCGCAGGCGTTGATGGTGCCGGCACCGAATCCCGTAGGGTTCGCGAGCCGAGGCCAAATCGCGGCTTTTGCGCAGAAGAACAAATTGCCGTCCATGTATGGACAACAAGAATACGTCGACGCTGGCGGGCTCATGTCCTACGGGCCCAGCATTCGCGACATGCACCGCCGCGCTGCCACATATGTGGATAAGATTCTGAAAGGAACAAAGCCAGCCGATCTGCCGGTGGAACAACCGAGAAAGTTCGAGCTGGTGATCAATCTGAAAACCGCCAAGCAGATTGGACTGACCATTCCGCCGAATGTGCTCGCGAGAGCCGATAGGGTGATCAAATAATCAGTACTGAGGACTGAGGAATGAGGACTGTGACGAATCAGAGAATTTATAACTCAGCACTCATCCCTCAGCACTCAGTCCTAGTCATTGCGCTTTGCGCTATACTCTTCGCGCTTTGCGTCTCCGGTCAAGCGCAGCAGCCGGCCAAAATTTCCCGTATAGGTTATCTCTCTCGGTCGTCCGGACCTGGAGCGAACGAAGAAAAATTCCAGCAAAGTTTGCGATCACTTGGTTATATCGAAGGACAAACGGTAGTGCTTGAGTCGCGCTTCGCTCACGAAAAACTAGACCGGCTACCCGAACTTGCTGCCGACCTCGTTCGAGTCAAGGTCGCGATCATTGTAGCCGGTTCGGGAGCCGCGACCGTTCAATCTGCTATGCGTGCCACGAAGGTGGTACCAATTGTGATGGCGAATGTGAATGATCCCATCGCTTTGGGATTTGTCAGTAGTTTGGCGCACCCAGGTGGAAACGTTACTGGACTATCCAATCTCTCACCGGAGTTAGGGGGGAAACAGCTGGAGGTGCTCAAGGAAATCGTTCCGAAACTCTCCCGCGTCGCCGTTCTCGGAAGAATAACTGTCAATCTCAAAGAATTGGAACTCGCAAGTCAATCGTTGGGCCTGCAACTCGATGTGCTTGAGGTTCATGGACCCGATGAGATTCAGCGCGCATTTGAGTCCGCAAAAAGAAACCGCGTCGAAGCTCTCCTCATCCCTGCATCCAGCCTTTTGGTGGGATTTCGAAGACGAGTTAATGACCTCGCTGCGCAGCATAAATTGCCAGCGATATGCTTTGCTCCGAGTTGGGCAGAGGACGGTTGCCTCCTCGCCTACGGACCCGATATCGGTGATAACTTTCGCCGGGCAGCAACCTATGTGGACAAGATCCTTAAAGGAGCCAACCCCGCTGATCTGCCCGTGGAGCAACCGCGGAAGTTTGAGCTCGTGATCAATCTTAAAACGGCTAAACAGATCGGCCTCACGATTCCGCCCAACGTGCTGGCGAGAGCGGACAAGATTATACGATGACAGTGAGCAGCGAGCGGTTAGCAGCAAAACGCCGGGAGAGAAACACGTGACCAGACGAATTATCGTGCTTATATACGTGCTGCTTACTGGCTTTCTGCGTGGTGTTTCCGCACAGGCGCAGCAGTCTGTAAAAATTCCTCGCATAGGCTATCTGGCGCCAGCCAAATATGAAGCGCGCGAGAGGGCCTTCCGGCAAGGCCTTCGCGATCTAGGTTATGTGGAAGGCCAGAATATATTTATCGAATGGCGCATTGGGACACCAAACCTGGATCGTTTGCGTGAGCTTGCTAAGGAACTCGTGCATCTCAACGTGGATATTATCGTCGCGACCAGTACCTTCCCCGTCCAAGCAACTAAAGATGTTACGAAGAGCATACCTATTGTGTTTGCCGGAGTCTTGGATGCTGAAGGGTCTGGGTTCGTCGAAAGTCTGGCGCGTCCCGGTGGAAACATTACGGGCTTGTCTCTGCTCGCCCCCGAGCTAAACGGAAAAAGACTAGAGCTACTCAAGGAAGCATTCCCAAAAATCTCACGTGTGGCCGTTCTCTGGAATACAGAACATCCAGCAACAGCTCGTCTGTTCAATGAAACACGCACCACGTCACGGGCACTAAAAGTGACTCTCCAATCCGTAGAGGTGCAAGATAGTAGTGACCTCGATGCAGCCTTTGCCATGATAACCAGCGAGCACAGTCAAGCAATTCTCACAATTCCGGATCCTCTGACCAATCGTGAAGGAAAACGCATTGCGAACTTTGCAGCCAAGAGCCGCCTGCCGGCAATATTCGATATTGTGGAAACCATGGATGCGGGTGGTCTTATGGCATATGGAGTCAACCGTTTAGATCCATATCGCCGTGTCGCCACTTACGTGGACAAAATTCTCAAAGGCGCCAAGCCCGCAGATCTTCCAGTCGAGCAGCCAACGAAATTTGAGCTCGTCATCAATCTCAAAACGGCCAAGCAAATCGGTCTCACGATTCCGCCCAACGTACTGGCCAGAGCGGATAGAGTAATCAGGTGACCGTAGTGAGAGCGAAAATTTTTGCGCTCGCTCTTTGCGTGATGCTCGGTGCGTTTGTCTGGTCAGCCGAGGCACAGCAGCCGGGGAAAGTCCCCTGGATTGGTTATATGGCCGGTGTCGGTTCTGGTCCTTCGGCAGAATTTACTCAAGGACTGCGCGATCTCGGCTACGTTGAGGGCAAGAACATTGCTTTTGTATTTCGCACGACTGAAGGTAAAAACGAACGGTACTTTGATCTCGCTGCCGAACTGGTGCATCTCAACGTTGATATCATTGTGGTGGGCGGGAACACAGGTATCCGCGCTGCCAAAAAAGCAACCAGTACAATTCCCATCGTCATGTTAAGTGTTGGCGATCCGGTAGCTCTTGGATTAGTCGCTAACATCGCGAGGCCTGGCGCTAACATTACCGGCTTGACGCAAATGGCCCCGGACCTGACGGGAAAACGATTGGAGTTGCTCAAGGAGATCTTGCCGAAGCTAAAACGAGTAGGCTTTATACGCGACCCAGACAATCCTGGGCAGACACTGCGATTCAAGGAGGCACAGATCGCAGCAACAGCATTAGGAATCACGTTGCAATCTCTCGACGTGCGCAGTTCCGGCGATCTGACGATCGCTCTTATGGCTGCACACAAGGAACATACAGATGCTCTCATGATACCGGCCCCCATGACGCGCTATGAGAAACAAATCGCGCATTCGGCGATGAAGAACCGACTGCCATGGATCTGCGATACAACAGCATCGGTCGAGCAGTCTGGTTGCCTCGGCGCGTATGGGCCGAGCTATCCCGACTTACACCGGCGCGCTGCGACTTACGTGGACAAAATTCTCAATGGCGCAAAGCCCGCAGATCTTCCAGTCGAGCAGCCAACGAAATTTGAGCTCGTCATCAATCTAAAAACCGCCAAGCAAATGGGCCTCACCATTCCGCCCAACGTCCTGGCCAGAGCGGATCGGGTGATTCGCTAATTTTAAGTTTTGGATCGCCGATTTTACGATTAGGGAAAACAAATGCATCAGAGAATTAGCATACGATCTATGGATTGTCTGACCGACAACGGAAAATCTGGAACCTCTCCTGAGCTTTTTCCAATGATCCAAAATCGAAAATTGTTGGGGATGATCGCCTTCGTTATCGCAGTGGGGGTGTG